>NZ_WINV01000009.1:0-8123 GCF_009827835.1 Apibacter sp. B2912 | reverse complement strand
GTAAAATAAGAAAAATTTTATTTTTTTCATAATGTTAAATAATCTAACGATTGGTAAATAATTTCAGTTTCAAAAGGCTGATAACTGCAATGATGTTGTAGCCAGAAAATGCCGTAAGGCTATGCACGCTTCCTTTTACAACCCTATTTACATCATCCCAATCTGCTCCATACCAATCACCTATATACATTTTAGTTTTTACTAAAAATTTCCTCGGCTTATCTTCTTCAATTTCCAAGTCTACCTTAACCGTTTGTGTTCTTTCTACCAAACCCTTATAGTCATAATTTATAATATCTCCACTTCAAACCATGCTCCTTTATCGTGGTATTTTAATTTCATTTTTTCCTGATTATCTTTGTTGTATAAAATATAAATATAATTTTCTGTTTCTTTTTTACTTTCGTCCTTTTCTGCATAGTCTAAAAAATTCTGCACCGTATTAACCGTTAATGTTTCAAAATCTGAACTTAAAAATGTTTGGTTATTTTCCTTTTTTATGATAAATGAAATAGGTGTATTTTTTAAAAAGTTTACTTTTATATAATAAAATTTATCTCTAATATTATCTATTGAAAATCTTTGATAATTTGTGTTTAATATAGCTGATCCATCCTCAAATGTTACCCCATTATCATTAGTTAATATCCATTTATCGCCATAAGTACTCTTTATGTAGTTAAACAAATACCTTATTGAACTTTCATTATCTATAAAAGTTTTAAACAAAAAATACTTATAATAATAAGTATCTTTCAAATGTATTATTTCAGGAGATAAAACATTATTAATTTCTTTTTTACATTCCTGATAACTATTATTATAAGAACAAGAAGTAACTCCTATATTAAAAATTAAAAACAGTATACAAATTATTCGTTTTATCATAATTGTATATAATTAGTATCTTGATAAATAATTTCGGTTTCGTATGGATAGCAACTATAATAATGTTGTAACCAGAAAAAGGCATTTAGACTAGGTACATTTCCTTTAAGTCTCATGTGTTTTTTTCCTGCCGCCTGAATGCGTTTTATCAAATCTGAAGGATTGCTTAAATCTTTTATCGGATCGATTTTTATTTCTTTAAGAAAATCAGATAAATTCCCCCCATTAATATCATCCCAATCAGCTCCATACCAATCGCCTATATACATTTTGGTTTTTACCTTATACTTATTTTTTTCCATTTCGGATATTTCCAAATCTACTTTTATGGTTTGTGTTCCTCCCATTAAGCCGTAATAAACATTACTATAAAATATCTATTTCAAACCATTTTCCAAAATTGTGATATACTTGCCTGATTTTAAGAGAATCTTTTTTATTATATAATTCATAGATATATTTTTCGGATTGTTTGCGAACTATATAATCTTCATCAAATGAATAATCCAAAAAATTCTGTATAATGTTTACATTAAGGCTATCAAAATTAGCAGATAATTTTTTTAAGGGAATCTTCTCATTATTTCTTCCTTGTACAATTTTAAAATTTATTTGAGTTGGATTAGATTTTGTTCGTATATGAAAATTACGGTTGTTAGTATCATTTCCATCTAATTCTCTTTCTCTACTGAAAGCAAATATTAAAGAAACAGTATCTTGAATAAAAGGCACCCCATCATCAAACTTGTAAGTGTTTTTATTAGTCATAATAATCAGGTAGCCCTTATTTTTCTTAGCAAAATTAAATAAGTATTTTATACAATTTTCATTATCCTGAAAATTATCAAATACATAAAATTGTCCATAATAATTACTCAATAAATGATAGATATTAGGTTTTCCTTTAGGCTTTTTTGGGGGATAACAATTTACCAAAACAGCAAGAAGCAGGAAAAAAGAAATAATAATTATATATATAAATTTATTTTTTTTCATTGTATTATTTCTTTCTGTTAATAATTAAATAGTCTACGGATTTATAGACCAGTTCGGTTTCAAAGGGTTTATATTTTTTTTCATATCCGGGAAGGTATCCGTAATGGTATTGAAGCCAGAAAAAGGCGTTCAGACAGGACATGTTTCCTTTTTTATGTCCTATCATTTCATTTAGTCGGCCGGACATTGCCGCAATAGCTAAGTTTTGCGCCATTAGTGCTTTCCCTAAATCGGTAAACTGATTCATCAGTTTTGAGTATATTTCTTCATAGTTATAGTTTTTACCTCCGTTAAGGTCTCCCCAATCGGAGCCATACCAGTCCCCTATATACATAGTGGTGTTTATTTTATAGCGTCCGAGTTCGATTTCTTCAATTTCCAATTCTACCTTAACAGTTTGCGCCTCCCATTAAGCCATAATAAACATCACTATAAAATATCAATTTCAAACCATTCTCCATAATTATGGTAATTAATTACTACTTTTTTTACTTTATTTTTATTATACAGTTCATAAGTATAAGATTTATATTTTTGAATTACTTCTTGATCATAACAAAGATTTATAAAATTTTGAAGAACATTAATATTTATATTGGTGTACTCGCTTGTAAATTGTGTCGTGTAAGATTTCAACATTACTTCTTTTGAAAAAAACGTTTCTTTAAGCCTTATTACCGGCCTTAAAGATATAAATTCATATTTATATTTAACATTCCTTATACTAAAAACATCAGAGTTATTATAATTAAAAAAAGCATCTTCATCTTCAAATTTCACTGCATTTTTATTAGTAACAATAACAAAATATCCTTCTCTCTGTTTTACAAAATTGAATAAATATTTGATATGCTTTTCATCATCCTTAAAACCATCATATACATAACAGTTCTTATTATTAGTATCTTGTAAATGGTAAATTTTAGGTGGTTTATTTGAACAATCTAAAAAAAATAAAAGACAAAAAATAAGATATATATAGTATTTTAATTTTCTCATATCCTTATAAAATCCAATGATTGATAAATAATTTCAGTTTCAAATGGTTGATAACTGCAATGATGTTGTAGCCAAAAAAATGCCGTAAGGCTATGCACACTTCCTTTTACAACCCTATTTACATCATCCCAGTCTGCTCCATACCAATCACCTATATACATTTTAGTTTTCACTAAAAATCTCCTCGGTTTATCTTCTTCAATTTCCAATTCTATCTTTATGGTTTGAGTTCCTCCCATTTTGAGTTCCTTCCATTAAGCCGTAATAAACATTACTATAAAATATCTATTTCAAACCATTTTCCAAAATTGTGATATACTTGCCTGATTTTAAGAGAGTCTTTTTTATTATATAATTCATAGATACAATTTTCAAATCGCTTGCGGGTTTTATAGTCTTCAAAAGTGGAGTAATTCAAAAAATTCTGTACTATGTTTACATTTAGACTATCAAAATCAGCAGATAATTTTTTTACAAAATTTTTATCTTTATTTCTTCCTTCTTCAATTTTAAAATGGAGCTTAGTTTCTTCCAAATAATTTACACTAATTCTAAAATTCCGGATGTTATTATCATCATACTGATTATCTTCTCTATTAAAAGTGAACTTATGTGCAATTGTATCTATTGGATCTGCCCCCCCTTCGTAAAACTTATACATATTTTTATGGGTCATAATAATCAGGTAGCCTTTATTCTTCTCAGCAAAATTAAATAGGTATTTTACACAGTTTTCGTTATCCTGAAAATTATCAAACACATAATAATGACCAAGATAGGTGTCACGTAAATGATAAATATTAGGTTTTCCTTTAGGCTTATTTGGGGGATAACAATTTACCAAAACAGCAAGGAGCAGGAAAAAAGAAATAATAATTATATATATAAATTTATTTTTTTTCATAGTATTATTTCCTTCTATTAATGGTTAAATAATCTACGGATTTATAGACCAGTTCGGTTTCAAAAGGTTTATATTTTTTTTCATATCCGGGAAGGTATCCGTAATGGTATTGAAGCCAGAAAAAAGCGTTCAAACAGGACATGTTTCCTTTTTTATGACCTTTCATTTCATTTAGTCGGCCGGACATTGCCGCAATAGCTATGTTTTGTGCCATTAGTGCTTTCCCTAAATCGGTAAACTGATTCATCAGTTTTGAGTATATTTCTTCATAGTTTTTACCACCGTTAAGGTCTCCCCAATCTGAGCCGTACCAATCCCCTATATACATGGTAGTATCTATTTTAAAACGCCCGGGTTGGGTTTCTTCAATTTCCAAGTCTACCTTAACCGTTTGTGTTATTTCTACCAAACCCTTATCGTCATAATTTATAATATCTCCACTTCAAACCATGCTCCTTTATCGTGGTATTTTAATTTCATTTTTTCCTGATTATCTTTGTTGTATAAAATATAAATATAATTTTCTGTTTCTTTTTTACTTTCGTCCTTTTCTGCATAGTCTAAAAAATTCTGCACCGTATTAACCGTTAATGTTTCAAAATCTGAACTTAAAAATGTTTGGTTATTTTCCTTTTTTATGATAAATGAAATGGATTTGTTTTCTAAAAAGTTAACAGTTATACCTTTATTTTCCAAACTTTCTCTATGTCTAAAGAAACTAAATATTTGGCTTACTCTATCTTTATAATATGGAATTCCATCATCGAAAAATACATCATCTTTATTAGTTAATATAACAATCCAACCTTTTTCTTTTTTAGTAAAATCAAAAATATATTTTATACAAATTTCTTCATCTTTGAAATTTTTTATGTAATAAAATTTAGTATTATATGTATCTTGCAAACTTTCAATTTTCGGGGATACATTTTGCTGATTACTTTTATTATCCGCACAATAAATTGTCCCAATACTTATCAATAAAACAATTAGATAATTAATGATCCGTATTTTCATAATTGTAAGTAGTTAGTATCTTGATAAATTATTTCGGTTTCGTATGGATGGCAACCATAGTAATGTTGTAACCAAAAAAAAGCATTTAAACTCGCTACATTTCCTTTCAGTTTGAAAGGTCTTTTTTTCGCCTCTTTTATGCGTTCTATCAAATCTGAAGGATTGCTTAAATCTTTTATTGAATCAATTTTTATTTCTTTAAAAAACTCAGATAAATTACCTCCATTAATATCTCCCCAATCAGCTCCATACCAATCGCCTATATACATTTTGATTTTTTACCTTATATTTATTTTTTTCGATTTTACTGATTTATAGATTTCATTGTTTAGATTTTAATTCAAGATTAAATTCAGAAAATATACTAAATTTTATAATTATATTTTTATTTAAGGTATTCCTATAAATAATGAAATTATAAATATTATAGAATAGAATGCTATGTATCCTAAGGGAATAATTAATACTGAGTATAAAAACCTAAACTTAATTTTATACTTCATGGCTTTTCCTATAAAACTCAAAAAAAGTTCAAATAAAAGCCAGGTTAGTAATGAAGGAAGTATAAAAAACATGATTATATGAAAACAATTATCTAGAGCAAAAGAACTAAATATTATATAATTTATAAATTGAATATATATTAAGATTATTATTAGTTCTAATAAGCTTTTTTTACTAATTAATAAAGATATGTTCCTCATTCTTTTAAAATTTGCTTGTAAATGATATTTTGGTTATAAAAGGTTTATACCCTCTAAAATGTTGTAAAATAAACCAAGCAATAAAAATATCATTATCATATTTTTCTATATCGGGATAATCTAGACCAAAATGATCAAACATTTCAAATAATAATTCCCCATGAGGTTCATTATTATTTAAATAATATTTTGAAAGATAAATTTTATAGGCCCATACATCATTTATAGCAATTTGAATTCCTGAAAATTTATCAAAATTATTATTAAAACGAGGTTTACCCACTTTTGAACTAAAGCTTGAATTATAAATAATTCCTTCGGAATCACCTATTACTCTCAAATCTTCAGGATTATTTTTAAACTTTTCCAACTTTAGATAAGAAACAGTCCATTTTTTTACATTATTAATAAATTTTATGGTATTTTCATGTTCAATAACAGCATTTGTTAAATCAATATGCGAATATTCACCTCCTTCATTATTTTTCATCTTTAAAATCATTCTTTTTATATTATCTTTCAAATTCCCCATTGAAAAAATAATTGTAGCGTTATTTTCAAAAATTTTAAACAACTCAATATCTGTTTTTTTGGAAAATTCTTTCACTTTTTTAATAAGTTTATCAGCTTTATTATCTGCATAGTTATTTCTTGAAATTATATCAAACCTTCCTTCTTGTTTATGTACATTATATGTCTCCTGTCTAACTGATTTCTTAGTTTTCTATAACCAGCTTCATCTTCTGTATAATCGTTATACAACAAATCATCTGCCGTTTGTTTTGAACTTGTTTTTTTGTTATTTATTACTATTGTTTTTTTACCTTTTCTTCCAATGCTTTGTATAATTAGAATTGGAAATTTTACTTCAAAAAGATCTATTTCAATACTAACATCCTTACAAGGCTTTTCCAAGTAGGCATATACACTGAATTTAGAATTTTTAACATCTTTGGGTACCCAAAATTTTACTTCTTGTTTTCCGTTATTTTGAGGATATTTAGATATAATCTCTCCTTCATCAAATTGGGTAGCCCACTTAATTCTTATTAATTCATGTGGTTTAGGCTGTCTATTGAAATTTACTATTTTGTATTGGTATGATATACCTTTTTTAATACAAGAAACTTTCTGTCCTTTTTCATCAAAAGGTCCGTCCAGTTTTACCACGCGCAATGGCGGTGGAGGGGTATAATCATTTAAATATTGAACACCGCCATTTCTTCCTACCATAGTAACCTTTTTTCTGGCATTAAAGGTTAAATTTCCACCATTGGCTGTAAGAGTTATTGATTCTTTTGCTCGTTTTATACTCTCTCCTCCTATTTTGCGTACTATATTTCCTCCTTGCATACTTATATGTTTTATATAACCAATTATTCCTTTTTAAGATTCAAGTAAATAAAAATTTTAGTTGCAAAAAGCTTTTAACTATAAAAATAAAATTTGACTGATATAAAATTGTAGGTTATATTTAATAAAAACTAATAAAGTTTTATATTAAAATTTATATAATTTTAATGTAATGAATACTAATACGGCACTAATGTTCAAATAAAGAAAAGAGCTTGTTAATACACTTAAAAATTCATCCAATAAAGTATATGTACTCCATGCTGAAACTCTATCTAAAAAAATATTATAATTATTAAAAAAAACTAGTATTAAATATATAACTGAAAAATATATTGAAATATTCCAGTTTTTCTTTAATGTTTTTTTTAAAAAAATTAATATAATAAAAATAAGGCTAATATAAGCAGAAGATAAAATAATATCTCTGCTATATGAACAATTAAAGCATGATGATGAAATCTCATTAGAGTATTCTTGCATAGAAAAATAAGTAGAAAAACATGCTAAAATGTATATAATTATTGTAGAAATTATTATTTTATAGTATTTCATATTATTCTTTTCTTGGTTTAAAACATTACACTTATATAGTTGCTCCAACTATTTTTTTGAAACAATTTTGGAGTATCTTTCACCTTAGAAAATCGGAAAGTGTTTTCAACTAATTATATCATTATTTAATGAGTTTTTGCAGAACTACCTGAAAATTATCATAAAATTACATTTTATTAATTCTTTTATAGATTATATATCTTCATACATTAATCTTATGATTTATGAAAATTATAGGTCTTATAAAAATAATATTTATAACTTTATTAAAATATATATAAAAACCATACATAATAGAACATTAACCAAAAACATAAATAAATTATATTTTAAAGTAATCTTTATTTTAAATATAAAAGCTATTATTTTAACAATTATCCAAGAAGTAATCCCTGCAATAAAAGGATATATATTTATGGCTATCCATTCTCCGTAAGGAAATCCACCAAAATATAAAATAAACAGCATAAAGGAAATTATCAGGATAATTAATAATTCTAACAAATTCCATTTGGTTAGCAGATAAAAAAAAACTTTCATATATTAAAATTTGCTTGTAAATGATATTTTGGTTATGAAAGGTTTATAACCTCTAAAATGTTGTAAAATAAACCAAGCAATAAAAATATTATAATCATATTTTTCAATGTCCGGATAATCTAAACAAAATGATCAAACATTTCAAATATTAATTATTCATGAGGTTT
>NZ_WINV01000026.1:0-299 GCF_009827835.1 Apibacter sp. B2912 | reverse complement strand
GATTTTTTAAATTATCGCAAGAAAAACCGAGTAAATATAAATCCAGTACTTCCTTTTATAAAGGGAGAGGATTGATTCAACTTACAGGAGACTACAATAAATCTAAAGAAAGCTACAATGATCCCGGGCCTTATAAATTTTATGGATCTTATTTAGTAAAACAAGGTTATCTGAAAAAAGAAGAGGAAGGAATATTTATCACCAATCCTGATTTGATATCCAAAGATCTACATTATGCCATAGACAGTGCCGGTTGGGAATGGGAGGTTTTTAAAAGGGTTTCAACATGGGAAGATAAA
>NZ_WINV01000025.1:0-300 GCF_009827835.1 Apibacter sp. B2912 | reverse complement strand
TTATTTCAGGTTCGGTCAGGTGTGTATAAATCCCTTTTGCTTCATTTTTAAAGGCTTCTTTGGCATCTGATTCATTTCTGTAATAACGATAATTGCTTGTCGGATAATTGCCCAGTAATTGTTTTGATTCATGTAGATTAAATATTTCTTTTGAATCATCTTGGGAATCATCGCATTTTATTGATAAGCGTACTTCTTTCGGGATCGGTACATGATTGGAATTTTTCTTAAACCATACTTCGTTTATGCCTATACAACCGCTCTCTTGGTTCAGTACTCGTACGTATAAAGGGTTCAGGA
>NZ_WINV01000008.1:0-11507 GCF_009827835.1 Apibacter sp. B2912 | reverse complement strand
GGCAAAAGGTAAATAGAAATCAAAAACCTCGCATTATGCGAGGTTTTTTGATTAAATTATTAATTTTTCAAATTAACAAAAGATAGCTATATTAGTGGAAAATAATTAGATAAATAAACATATATTTACTAATATGAAGCAAAGTATTTTGATGTGATATAAAGAGTTTGGTTAAGTGCAGATCCATTAAGCGGATATAATCCGAATAATGAAACCGAGCATTATATAGATGGTCAACATAATGGAGGAGTTTATAACTCGTTTAACCTTAATACGTATGGGTATTGTTATCAAAATCCGGTTCTATTAGTAGATCCTAATGGAAAGCAATCAGTAGGAGCCACAGTAGGAAAAGTTGTAGGAAGAAAATTTTTAGGAGAAAAAGTAGGAGGAATAGTAGGAGGGATAGTAGATATTCCAACCACAGTATTAGGAGCAGTATTGCATTCAACAAGCTTAAATGAAGGTGAATCAAAATGGTTAGAGGAAAAAACTAAACGAGATTTAGAACAGCATGGAATTAGATTATTGTCGGAAGGAGATACTAAATCCGGAAATGATAAAGTAGAATCAAAAAATAATGAGTCTCAAAAAAATTCAACAAGAGGAAGTAATAATAGAAAACCAGCAGATGATGCAGAAGGAGATCATACTGTAATAAGTGAAAGAGGAAATACTACATATAAACGCAATGATAATAATCCAAATAAAAATTCTAAAGGAGTAGGTTTTGAGAAACAGAAAAGTGTTGACTATAAAGGTAAGCCACATAGAGATTCTAATGGAAATCAAATACCTACCCCTCATGTTCATGAAGGAAAGGATATAAGACCTGCTGTTCCTGGAAAAGATATGCCAAAGAAATTAAACCCCTAAAAATTATGGAAAAAGATATGTTAGTATGGTTAGAAGAATGGTATGCATCTCAATGTGATGGATATTGGGAGCATAATTATGGAGTTAAAATTGAAACTTTTGACAATCCAGGATGGGGATTGAAGATAGAGTTGGAAGATACAGGGATTAATATTGATGATAAATCTTGGGTTAAGATAGAGATTTCAGAAACTGAATGGATAGGTTATAAAATTGAAAATGGAATTTTTGACGCTTTTGGCGGAGCACATAAGCTAAATTTATTAATTAAAATATTTAAGTTGTTAGTAGATAATGGAGATATAGATGAGATGAAAGTTAGAGAGTATTTACAGGATAGTAAGCCAGATATTTTTAATTAATAGTAATATTAAAATAACCCAAACCCAGCTCCAAGCGGGGTTTGGGTTTTTATTTACTCTTTATTTAATAAATGGAGTAGTTCTAGTTCATCCTCAAGAATGAGCGTGCGCTTAAGTTGGAAGGGATTGTAAGTTAACCCAAACCAAGTACGACAGCTGGAATAAACTAGAGCAGATCATCTATCCGGATCAAGAAAAAGTAGATTATATCTATAATACGGCAGGGTTGTTAACCGTAATAAAAGGAAGCAAAGCTTATAGCTATGACTATGTAAACAAAATAGGATATGATAAATTCGAACAAAGAAATTATCTAAAATATTGCAATGGCTCGGAAACCACTTATACGTATGATCCTGAAAGAAGAAGACTTAGCGATTTACAAGTTTGGGTATCACCGAAAACGCAAGATGGAGGAGTAAGAACTCAGATTATTAATAACAAATATACCTATGACGCTGTTAGTAATGTATTAAGCGTATCCAACCAAGCCTCACTACCTCAGGACAACCAAAAGACTATGGGAGGACAAATGCAACATGACTATGCCTATGATGGACTTTACCGCTTAGTACAAGCACAAGGAAGTTACACAGGAGCGGATAATAGTAAGAACTCAGATTATTAATAACAAATATACCTATGACGCTGTTAGTAATGTATTAAGCGTATCCAACCAAGCCTCACTACCTCAGGACAACCAAAAGACTATGGGAGGACAAATGCAACATGACTATGCCTATGATGGACTTTACCGCTTAGTACAAGCACAAGGAAGTTACACAGGAGCGGATAATAAAACGGCCGCATATAGCTTGCAAATGGGCTACGATAACTTACATAATATCGTAAGCAAAAACCAACAAGTAAGTCAACAAGGCATAATGATTGAAGGCGGATTAAAAGCAGGTTATGACTTATCGTATACCTACGATTCAACGAAAAAGAATCAAATAAGAACCGTTCAAGACATAAATTACAGAGAAGAAGAAAGTCAAGAAGAAGAAAAACGCCAAGAGCACAAGAATTATCACTATGATTTAAACGGAAATCTAACCTATGTAAATGTAGAATTAGAGAAGAAAGATTTAAGAAAAACCAGCCAAACGCAAGAAAGGAAATTACGCTGGGATGAAGAAAACCGATTAATGTCCATAGATGATAATGGGTATGTAAGTAACTATGTGTACGATGCTACAGGAGAACGAGTAATTAAAACAAGTGGCGAGAGCGAACAAGTGTATATCAATTCCATGTTCTCAGGCGGCAACACCGAAACACAAGGATTCACGGCCTATATTAACCCTTACTTAGTAGTAAGTCCTAATGGAAAATATACCAAACATTACTACGCAGGAAGTCAACGAATAGTAAGTAAGTTGGGAGATATAGAAAGCTTTGGCGCAGATCCGAGAAGAATAGAGTATGCAGGATCAAGCGTACCCGGAGTAACGATTAACTGGAAAGCAAAATACCAAAGAAGCATTGAAGACATAAAAGGGAACTATGCGTATTTTGAAGTACCGTATAACGGAAAAGACAATGACGATTACGTTAATGGCGAAGGCTTCTGTTGTTCTCAGAATACAGCCTTAAGAGCAGGGATAGGAATCGGCAATGTGAACTATGAGAAAATGCAGTATTATTATCACCCGGATCATTTGGGCAGCTCAAGTTATATCACTAACTTAGACGGCGAAATAGTACAGCATGTAGAATATGTACCGTTTGGAGAAGTGTTTATAGAGGAGAGAAATAACAGTTGGAATACCCCTTACTTGTTCAATGGAAAAGAGTTGGATGAAGAAACAGGACTGTATTATTACGGAGCAAGATACTATAATCCAAGAGAAAGTGTATGGTTAAGTGCAGATCCATTAAGTGGATATAATCCGAATAATGAAACCGAGCATTATATAGATGGTCAACATAATGGAGGAGTGTATAATTCGTTTAACCTTAATACGTATGGATATTGTTATCAAAGTCCAGTTATACTGATTGATCCAAATGGAAAACAAGTATGGACAAGAATTTTGGGAGGAGTAAAAGCTGTAGGAGGTGCTTTAGAAATGGTAGCAGGAGGTGCTTTACTAGTAACACCAGAGCCCACAATGGCAACTAAAGCAGCTGGAGTTGTAGTAGCAGTTCATGGAGCTGATGTAGCTAGTTCCGGATTAAAACAAGTTTGGACAGGAGAAGAAGAAAGTTCACTTACTAGTCAAGGCTTACAAGCCGCAGGAATGTCAAAGCAAAATGCAGAACTTGTAGATGCAAGTATTAGTATAGTAGGTTCAGCTGGTGCAGGTACTATTAGTAATGCTTCTAAAACGAGTGCAGTTTCAAAATCGTTATCTGGGACTAGTACGTCAGCTAATAGATTGAATCATATATTTGGAAAGGAAGAGCATGCTCTAGATGGAATTGTAAAGCAATATGGTTCTCAAGAAAAAGCTTATCATGCTGTGCAGAAAGCAGCTAATGAAGCATTAAAATCTGGTAAATTAACGCCAAATGCAAAAGGAGTTTTACCAACAGGAGATTCAGGAAATATAATACAGGTTGGAAAAACTAATGTAAGACTTATTGGGGGATTGGTAAAAGATGGTAAAGTAGTACTTTCATCCTTTAGTAGAAAAGGGCTTAAATAGTATTTAATTGATATGGAAAATTTGAATGAACTTGAAGTTTTAATTTTAAATAAACTATCATTGAGATATCCAGCTATTTCGTATCATATTCCTTTCTTGAGAGTATCTAGTAGGGAGTTTACAGGAGTAGGAATGTATGTTAATTTTTGTTATATTGAAACGAATCAGAATATACCAATTATTGAAATAGATAATGGTTCAATAAGTACAAATGAGCTTATAATGACTAAAGGATTAAAGAATGGATTGGGGTATGAAGTAGATATATTAGATGGTTTTATCAATTTTATAGAGTTTGTTTCTAATGGAGAGGAGTGGGATGGAAGTTTTAAAGAATACAGATTTGAACCTTTTTAAATAAAAGCTAATATGTAGTAAATAAAAACTTTTCTTTCACTTTTTTAGATTGCAACTAAAAAGTTATAAATATTAACTTAGATAAAAAAGCCTGATGTTGTATCAGGCTTTTTTTGTTTAAAGTTCTTTGTAATTAGGTCTAGCAGTTTCTATTCAGTTTCAGGATTGAGAGAACGCATAAGGTTAAGGATGTTAAAAATGTCCCACTTGAAGTGTTCCGAGATATTAGGATAAGAGATATCCATCATTAGGGCGGTTTGCGTTTGTTTACATAGTGATTTGAGAATAAAACCTAGTTCCTGATAAGATTCTAAAAAGGGGAGATTTTAAAGATAAGATAAAAAACTCTTTAAGGTTTAGGTTTTCATTTGAAGACTTGTTTTATGTTGTCATGATAAAAAAGTGTTAATTTAACGAAAAAATCAGGTCGCTGACAAGGAATTCTACTAGGTAGAAAATTACAAGTTTGGGTATCACCGAAAACGCAAGGTGGAGGTGTAAGAAATCAGATCATTAATAACAAATATACCTATGACGCTGTTAGTAATGTATTAAGCGTATCCAACCAAGCCCCGCTACCTCAAGACAACCAAAAGACTATGGGGGGACAAATGCAGCATGAATATACCTACGATGGACTTTACCGCTTAGTACAAGCACAAGGAAGTTACACAGGAGCGGATAACAAAACGGCCGCATACAGCTTGCAAATGGGTTACGATAACTTACATAATATCGTAAGCAAAAACCAACAAGTAAGTCAACAAGGCATAATGATTGAAGGCGGATTAAAAGCAGGCTATAACTTATCGTATACCTACGATTCAACGAAAAAGAATCAAATAAAAACCCTTCAAGACATCAATTACAGAGAAGAAGAAAGTCAAGAAGAAGAAAAACGCCAAGAGCACAAGAATTACCACTATGATTTAAACGGAAATCTAACCTATGTAAATGTAGATTTAGAGAAGAAAGATTTAAGAAAAACCAGCCAAACCCAAGAAAGGAAATTACGCTGGGATGAAGAAAACCGATTAATGTCAATAGATGATAATGGGTATGTAAGTAACTATGTATATGATGCTTCAGGAGAACGAGTAATTAAAACAAGCGGCGAGAGCGAACAAGTGTATATCAATTCCTTATTCTCAGGCGGCAATACCGAAACACAAGGATTCACGGCCTATATTAACCCTTACTTAGTAGTAAGTCCTAATGGAAAATATACCAAACATTACTATGCAGGAAGCCAACGAATAGTAAGTAAGTTGGGAGATATAGAAAGCTTTGGCGCAGATCCGAGAAGAATAGAGTATGCAGGATCAACCGTACCCGGAGTAACGATCAACTGGAAAGCGAAATACCAAAGAAGCATTGAAGACTTAAAAGAGAACTATGCGTACTTTGAAGTACCGTATAATGGAAAGGACAATGAAGATTACGTTAACGGGGAAGGCTTCTGTTGTTCTCAGAATACAGCCTTAAGAGCAGGGATAGGAATCGGAAATGTGAACTATGAGAAAATGCAGTATTATTATCACCCGGATCATTTGGGCAGCTCAAGTTATATCACTAACTTAGACGGCGAAATAGTACAACATGTAGAATATGTACCGTTTGGAGAAGTGTTTATAGAGGAGAGAAACAACAGTTGGAATACCCCTTACTTGTTCAATGGAAAAGAGTTGGATGAAGAGACAGGACTGTATTATTATGGCGCAAGATACTATAATCCAAGAGAGAGTGTATGGTTAAGTGTAGATCCTTTGGCAGAAAAGTATCCGAATGTATCGCCGTATGCGTACACATTCCAGAACCCGATTAAGTATATAGATCCTCGAGGCTTAGAAGGAGAAGGAATTGATCCTGAGGATCCGACTGACCTACCTGAAGTTGTAATTACGGGAAAACGAAGTAATTGGTTTAATAGAAATATTTGGAAGCCATTAAATGGTATCTTAAGAAATATAGGTAGTAGTGGCTCTAGGAATGATTATATTTCAAGTACTAAATCACAATCTCAAATAATGTCAATACCAAAAAATATATTTTTATCTGCTTCTATAAATAATACAACAACATTTGGAAATTCAAAAGTGATAAATATAGATAATAAAGTGAATTTTAATATATCTGATAACACTAAAGAAATTTCGCAAGATTATCAGTTAGATTTAAATATAATAAAAGGTAATATAGAAGTTACAAAAAAAAGTTTAGGAGCAGGAGTTGGCGTTTCTCTTTTAGGTCGTTTAGATTTTAATATTGGAATTAATCTAAATGCAGATATTAAGAATAGTGAAATTTATCTCAGTGGAAGTGAGAATATAAATAAGGACAATAATTCCAATGGTTTTAGTGTAGGAATTAAACCAGTTAGTATAATTATAGGAACTATAAATAATGGTTTAAGAAGAATATTACCTCCTACCTTACTGGAACCTTCACTTTGTACTCCAATTTTTGGGCCTATTAATCAAGAACTCGAAATTCATTAATTTAAAATTTCTAATATATAAAGGATGATTACCCAAAGGACTTATATTAACATATTTAAGATAATAATCTTTTTAATAATAGTTTATATATTATATTTTTTTATCTCTGTATGTTTATCTAAAAGTAAGCTAATATCTAAAGAAAATCATGGAGAATTTAAACTATCATCTCTTTTAACTATAAAAGAAAATAGGATAGAGTATGAATCTTTATTATATAAAGAAGATAAATTTTTTGGAGCTAGAGGGGTAATAGATAGTTTTTACTACTTTTCTATAATAAAAATTGGAAAGGTAGATAATAAAGATTTAAATGATATAATAAAATTTAGAACTACCGAAATTCCTAGAAGAAATAAATGGTTTAATTATGATATTATATCACCAGATCCTACTAGTATAAACGTGAATTTTAATCCATTTTTTAATATTTATGTTTTACCTTTGGCTAATAAAGTTGATTTCATTGAGATATATGTAAATGGAAAGGTTTTAACGCATTATTTCAATAATAATTATATAGAATATCAAGTTAATTCATCTAATATAGATTTAACTTTTAACAATTTAGATAAAAATGATTTTGGTTATATTGGATTCAAAGAGTTATCTAGTATAGTATTTATAAAAGATCAATTGAATTTATATATAATGAATATATCACCAATTGTTGACATTGGTGAAGGGACATATATGTTAAAGGTTCCATATAAAGGGTTAAAAGAAATATTACAAGAATAAATATATAATTATTTTAAGTTATTGTCAAAAAACCCACTATTAAGTGGGTTTTTATTTTTTCAATATTAATATTCTTACAAGTATAATCAGACTAATAATTTCAATAGTGTTGAAAGCGTCAAATTGGTATTGCCCTGAGAGTTCAGTATATTATTGTCAATAATAATAGAAGATTTAGCAATATTACTTAAGGGTTTGAGAATAAAGATAATATTGTATGATAAAAAAGATAAATAAATTTTAAAATTAAGTATTAAAAAGCTAATTTAGCTAACTAAGCTATTAAAAAAAAATGTATTATTATGGAGCAAGGTATTATAATCCTAGGGAGAGCGTGTGGTTGAGTGCGGATCCATTAGCCGAACATCCGAACCAAGTTGATAAATCCCCATATTCAGCATTTTGGAACAATCCTGTCAAATATACCGACCCGGACGGACGTTGCCCCGACTGTCCTGATGATGTTTATGTTCCATTAGCAGAACATGTTTACAATGCCAAAGTAGGCGATAAGACTTCAAATGGTTGGGAAGTTATGAAGGTTGATGATAATGATGAAACAGGTTTTCAGGGTGCATTATATAAAGGAACATATAATAATAAGACAGAGTATATTTATGCCACAGCAGGGACAGATTTTACATCATTGAGTGACTGGCAAAACAATATACAGCAAATAACAACCGGAAACGCTGAACAATATTCTCAATCCGTAAAAATTGCAGGTCAACTGTCAAAGGATTATCAGGGCATTTCATTTACAGGTCATTCATTGGGTGGTGGATTAGCAAGTGCAAATGCACTTGCAGTTGAAGGTAAGGCGGTAACTTTTAATGCCGCAGGATTGTCAAATGCAACGAAAAACAACTTGAGGCTAACTAATGACAAAGCCAATATTACTGCATATGTAGTTCAGGGGGAAGCGGTAAGTCATTATCAGGGTATGTTAGGGCTGAAAGCAGAGGGAAAAATAACCACCTTACCTGCAAGCTATGTTCCACGAATACCAGGTACAAGTGTTGATGATATAGCAAGGTTTATCCAAAGGGGATACAACCATACAATGGGGGTGGTAACAACCAAATTTAACGAATACAATAAAAAGAAATAGTTATGTGGACTTATTTAATATTCATTTTTTCATTGTGTATGTCTGTTGTTAGTTGTGGACAGGAAAACCGAAATGTAAAATTTTTCAAAGGAACAGAAGCGTATGAATTAGCCCGAGCTGTAGAAAAGAAAAATTTGGAAGCAATAGAAAAATTGGTTAAGGAAAATCCTAAATTATTAAGTATTACGAACGAAACGACAGGCTCTAACATATTGAAACTATCATTGACACTTGAAAACTTTGACACATTCAAAAAACTGTTAGAATTAGGTGCAGACCCAAACTTTATCAATTATTATTCTAGACGGAGCATATTGATAGAAGCGTGTAAATTTTATAATAAGCCAGAACCCTATACGATTGATTTACGCTATATCGAATTGTTATTAAAATACGGGGCAAATCCGAATTATTCTGTAGAAGAAGATTTTACAGATGAAAAAGGACATTATCAAAGAGCAACTTCTGCAATACACGAAGCAAGCCGATTAGATTTAGGAATGGTAAAACTTTTAATTAAATATGGAGCAGACCCGTATAAAAAATTAAAACAGCACCAAGATCCGCCTTTTTATGAAGCATTAACAGGTTTTAAAAATAGAATTGAAATATCAAATTATTTTATTGACAGTTTAAAAGTTAATATAAAAGAACCTCTTGCAATATTTGAAAATAAAGAAACTAAAAAGAAAAATGTTTTATATATCCAAGATGTTGTAGTCAATAAATTTCTTAAAGCAAAGCTCAATGGAAATACAGAAGAAATGGAAAAGTTAAAGGAAGAAAACCCCAATATAGAAAAGGCTAATCAGAAAGATTGGGAGTTTATCCAGAAACTTGAAAAAATGGGGGTGGATTTTAAGAATTACCATTACAAAAAATAATTCCAAACAAAAAACTCTCGAGTGTTAAGCTCGGGAGTTTGTTTTTTGATTACTGCTACATTTATCAGAAAGAAGTCTTTTACTTTTTTCTTGTTAAACGTTACTTCATTCATTCCGAAAATAATAGATTTATCTTTTTCATGCAGCTCCTAAATTTTAATCCTTGAGAATCTGTGTGTTTGAGCGAGGATCCGTTATATATTGTGCATAACACTATATTACAGGACAAGATGGATATTTATATTATGAGGGTATGTATACAGTAGATGAATCAAAAGGGCCTGTTGGAGATTATTCCATAATATTACTTAATAATAAAGTTGGTGAATTAGCAGTTAAAGATATAGTAGAAGAACTGAATTATACCGATGTATCTCGCGAGGATATAGGGAGAACTATAACCTTAGAGTATAGCTCTAGGAATCTAATTAGCTCTGAAGTCTTTGCTAGAGAAAAAAATAGTGACAATACGAAAACTTTATTATTATCTAAACAAGAAAAACCAAGTTTAGCTAATATCATTTCAGGAATATCAATTATTAAAAATAAATACGAAGAGACAAGAGCTTATGGGACCTCATTTGATAGTTCCACTAACTCTACAAGAAATGATGCCAAAACTGATATGATTAAATATGGTGCAGAAAAACTTGGAGAAGCTTTAAAGTTGGGGGTTAAATCGTTAATAAAGAAAAGATAAAATATAAAGTCTTATTAAAACACTATAGATATTAATATTCATATGATAAAACTTAAGGCAGTAACAATATTAAGTTTACTAATAATAATGATTTTACATTCTTGTATAGACTTAAGTAAAGATCGTAATTATACTAATTATTTATCTTATTTTGGAGATAGTTTAACTTCTCATTTTCCAAAAAAATATACAAGTATGATTACTGGTTATTCTTATTCTGTTGATACAGTTGGCCATTTTAATACAGAAGAATTTAATTTAACATTAATAAAAGAAAAAAAAGATATTAATGAAATTAAGCTAATGTATAATAATAATAAAGTTTATGATATTAATGATAAATGTATTATAGTTGTAAATGATTTTTTAGATAATAATAATTTGATATTACAACAATATAAAGAATATCAAAGTAAATTTTCAAAAAATTGTGACGATAATTATGTTGTAATACCTAATTTTTGGAGTAATGACTATGCCGATAATGCTACAAAAAGTAAATTAGATAAAAATTTTAAATATATTATCATAGATTCAAAAGTTGGTGAAAATGTGTACTCTTCAAAAATTAATTATTACAAATCTTATATGCCTTCAATTGTAAAACATGGATATTCCAAGGGAATAGCGTTTAATGAAAAAGAAGATATAATAATATATTGGTTAGTATTATGGTAAAATTTAAAATATAAAGTCATCAAAAACCCCGCATTTTGCGGGGTTTTCTCTTTTAATGGTCTTAATTCATTAAATCCAAAAGTTCTAACTCGTCTATAGAGATAAGCGAGCGAAGGGATAGAATATTGTAAATATTCCATTGGTTGTGCTCGGTGTAATTAGGAAAAGAAATTTCTGCTAATAAGGCACTTTGCGAAATTTTACAGTTAAGCCTATGGTATAATAGTTACTGCCTATATCAACCCCTTCTTAGTAGTAAGTTCTAATGGAAAATATACCAAACATTATTACATAGGATATCAAAGGATAGTAAGTAAATTGGGAGGCATTGAGAGTTTTGGAGCAGATCCGAGAAGAATAGAATATGCGGGAGCGTCCCTTCCACGAGTAACCATTAATTGGAAAGAAAAGTACAAAACAAGTTTAGAAATAATAAAACGTAATTATGCTCATTTTGAAGTACCGTATAACGGAAAAGACAATGATGATTACGTTAACGGGGAAGGCTTCTGTTATTCTCAGAATACAGCCTTAAGAGCAGGGATAGGAATCGGCAATGTGAACTATGAGAAAATGCAGTATTATTATCACCCGGATCATTTGGGCAGCTCAAGTTATATCACTAACTTAGACGGCGAAATAGTACAGC
>NZ_WINV01000024.1:0-310 GCF_009827835.1 Apibacter sp. B2912 | reverse complement strand
AAAAACTAACTCCATGCCCGATAAAAAACCCGATCATTTAGCCTTAGTAGTAGAAGGAGCTTGCGTAAGCTGCAACCGAGGAAGCCTTCCCGAATGTATTTTAAAAGTAAAGCATAAGGACGATGACAAGTACCTGGCCAACCAAAAGAAAATAGCCACTTGGCTGGAAGATGACCAAGACCACATGAATTTTGGATTGTGTAACCGAAGCAGCCCTCAGCCGGCCTGCACCCCTCAAATTTCATGGAAAGATTATTATCAAAACGCCGAATTCGGCAAACAAAAACCACTGACGGAAGCTTCCTACGGG
>NZ_WINV01000007.1:0-42059 GCF_009827835.1 Apibacter sp. B2912 | reverse complement strand
CTGTAAGGTAATGATTCCAGATGATCTGGAAGGATCACTTTTTCCTTAATACCATAAAAAGCGTAATCGGCTAATTTTTCCAGTTTAAAACAATGTGACAGATCCAAAATTTTAATATTTGAATTATAAAAAGCCTCTTGTCCTATAGTTTTTAAATTTTTAGGTACAACAATAACAGATCCATTAAAATTAGCAAAAGACCTATAAGGTAATGATTCCAGATGATCTGGAAGGATCACTTTTTCCTTAATACCATAAAAAGCGTAATCGGCTAATTTTTCCAGTTGAAAACAATGTGATAGATCCAAAGTTTTAACATTTGAATTATAAAAAGCCTCTTGTCCTATAGTTTTTAAATTTTTAGGTATAACAATAACAGATCCATTAAAGTTAGCAAAAGACCTGTAAGGTAAAGATTCCAGATGATCTGGAAGGATCACTTCTTCCTTAATACCATAAAAAGCGTAATCGGCTAATTTTTCTAGTTTAAAACAATGTGACAGATCCAAAGATTTAACATTTGAATTATAAAAAGCCTCTTGTCCTATAGTTTTTAAATTTTTAGGTATAACAATGACAGATCCACTAAAATTAGCAAAAGACCTATAAGGTAATGATTCCAGATGATCTGGAAGGATCACTTTTTCCTTAATACCATAAAAAGCGTAATCGGCTAATTTTTCCAGTTTAAAACAATGTGACAGATCCAAAGATTTAACATTTGAATTATAAAAAGCCTCTTGTCCTATAGTTTTTAAATTTTTAGGTATAACAATAACAGATCCATTAAAGTTAGCAAAAGACCTGTAAGGTAATGATTCCAGATGATCTGGAAGGATCACTTTTTCCTTAATACCATAAAAAGCGTAATCGGCTAATTTTTCCAGTTGAAAACAATGTGATAGATCCAAAGTTTTAATATTTGAATTATAAAAAGCCTCTTGTCCTATAGTTTTTAAATTTTTAGGTACAACAATAACAGATCCATTAAAGTTAGCAAAAGACCTGTAAGGTAATGATTCCAGATGATCTGGAAGGATCACTTTTTCCTTAATACCATAAAAAGCGTAATCGGCTAATTTTTCCAGTTGAAAACAATGTGATAGATCCAAAGTTTTAACATTTGAATTATAAAAAGTCTCTTTCCCAATAGTTTTTAAATTTTTAGGTATAACAATAACAGATCCATTAAAGTTAGCAAAAGATTTATAAGGTAAAGATTCCAGATGGTCGGGAAGCACTACTTTCCCCTTAACACCATTAAAAGCATATTCACCTATATTTTTAAGTTTAGAGCATTTAGAAGCATCTACGCTGATATTATATGCGTATTCAAAAGCTTCTTTAGAAATAGTTGCCAAAAGAGGACAATGATTAAGGTCCAGTGTATTCATACTGGCTTTATAAAAAGCCCCTTGTCCTATAGTTTTCAGATTTTTAGGAAGACTTATTGTACCATTAAAATTAGCAAAACACCTGTAAGGTAATGTTTCCAACTGGTCGGGAAGACTCACTTTGCCCTTAACACCATCAAAAGCATATTCGCCTATATTTTTAAGATTAGAGCATTTAGAAGCATCCACGCTGATATTATATGCATATTCGAAAGCCTCTTTCCCAATAGTTATTAAATTTTTAGGAAGATTAACAATACCATCAAACTTAGCAAAAGACAAGTAAGATAATGTTTCCAGCTGGTCGGGAAGCACTACTTTCCCCTTAACACCATTAAAAGCATATTTGCCTATATTTTTAAGATTAAAGCATTTAGAAGCATCCACGTTGATATTATACGCATATTCGAAAGCTTCTTTAGAAATAATAGTAATATTGGAGGGGAGAATTATATTTTTTAGAACGGAATTACTTTGGAATGCACCTGTAGGAAGTATTTCGTCCATAACCGAAGAATTGGAAAGATCTAAAACCGTTAATTTTTTCATATTATTTAACGTTTTTATATCATCAGGATTTATATTTCCATTAATCGTTAAATTGGTAATCGTATTAACCTCATTACCTAATAGCTTAGATAAGCTACCGGGTTCTTCCATATCAATGACCTTTACTTGACCCTGTAAAAAAAATATGGATAAAAAATAAAATAAAAAAAGTAAAAAATTCTTCATAAAAAATAAATGTTAAACCGTTGAATAATAAATTAAAAACAGTAGAGTTGTAAAAGCAAATATATTTAAAAAATAACGTATAATTTAATTAAAAATGATTGATATCATAAAATATATGTTAAAAAATAATGAATAAGGAATAAAAAAATAATAATATTTAATAATAAATAAAATGTTTATAAGTGCATTAAATCTTTGTTTAAACAATTAATGTAAATTCTATGTTATGTATATATAATTAAAGATTTTAAATTTTAAAATAGTAGTGAATAAAAAACGTTTATAACAGAAAGTTCAAAATAGGAAGTCTTAATTTTGGGATAATATATAAGATTTGAATCGATATACTGATAAAATAAAAATATGTGTAATAATAAATTAAAAAAATGTTTACTTTAAGTAGTTTTGTAACGAAAATCATGAATAGTTTATGAGGAAAATATTCATTTTTTGTGTATTTGCAATTGTGTTATTTTCTTGCAGAAAATCTTTAGAAAAATCCGTTGCTTCTAAAAACGAATATGCGACTAATTTTTCTATTCAAAATGAAAATTATCAACTAATTATAATATCTGCGGGCAGTCGTTTAGTTTTCCCCCAGCATTATAAAAGTAAACGATGTGTAATTACTACTACTTCCGCCTCGGCCTATATTGATGCATTGGGAGAGATTAACTCCATTGTAGGTGTTTGTTCACCCAATTATTTCTATAATCCAAAAATCATAGAAAAAATTAAAAACAAAACCATCGAAGATATAGGAAATGACGGAACGTTGAATTTTGAAAAAATCTTAGCTTTAAAACCGGATTTAATTATATCCGGACATAACCCCAATTATGAAAAAATTTTGAATCAACTGTCTAAGCAGGGTATTAAAATTCTTTATGTAGAAGAATTTATGGAATTACATCCATTAGGAAAAACAGAATATTTAAAACTATTCGGAACAGTTTTTAAAAAGCTCCCAAAGGCCGACAGCATCTTTTCTATAGTAAAAGAAAACTATTTAAAATTAAAAGAAAAATCGGCTCATATTAGTACGAAACCCACCGTTTTTACCGGAATTATGTATGGAGATTCCTGGTATATGGCAGGAGGAAAAAGCTTTCTAGCTACTCTTTTCAGAGATGCAGGAGCTCATTATTTATGGCAGGATAATAAAAATTCAGGATCGGTTCCCATGACTTTTGAAGAAGTACTAAGTAAAGCTAAAAATGCCGATTTATGGATAGGAACCAGTAATTTTAAGTCTAAAAGAGATTTGTTAAATTCCAATACAAACTATGCATGGTTTAAAGCGTATCAATCAGGAAACGTTTATGCATTAAATAACAAAGAAAACCAATCACTCGCTAATGACTACTATGAATACGGTAGCATTTATGCGGATAAAGTATTATCGGATCTCATTAAAATCATACATCCCGAACTAGTTCCTGAATACGAATTAACGTATTTACGTAAATTAGAATAAATTTAGAGTAACACACCGCTTAAAATAAGAGAAGCGATTGTAAAATAAATAATTAATCCGGTTACGTCAACCATCGTTGCCACAAAAGGAGCGGAGGAGGTAGCAGGGTCTAATTTAAATAAACGTAAAATGAAAGGAATCATAGAACCGGAAAGGGTTCCCCATAATACAATTCCGATAAGTGAAGTGGCTACCGTAATTCCGATGAGCAGCCAATGAGGCCCATAATCGTAAAAATTAAGATTTTGCCATATAAGTATTCTGATGAAACCAATTACTCCTAAAGTGATCCCTAATAACAGACCCGAAAAAATCTCTTTTTTCATAACGTACCACCAGTCTTTCAATTTGATTTCATGCAAAGCCATAGCCCGTATAATCAGGGTAGCTGCTTGAGATCCGGAATTTCCCCCACTGGAGATAATTAGAGGTACAAAAAGGGCTAAAACCACGGCTTTTTCAATTTCCTCTTCAAAATGGACCATGGCACTGGCAGTAAGCATTTCTCCAAGAAAAAGTATGATTAACCATCCGGCCCGTTTTCTAAATAAAGTTAAGAGTGGAGTATCACGATAAGGAATATCCAAAGCTTCCACACCACCAAATTTTTGTATATCTTCCGTATCTCGTTCTTTAACAATATCCAAGATATCATCCACGGTAACTATACCAACCAATACCCCGGTTTCGGAAATAACGGGAAGGGTGCTTCGGTCATAATCTTCAAAAACGCGAATGGCATCCTCCTGGTTCATCATGCTTTTTAAAGCAATGAAATTGTCATCTCCCAATTCTTCCAATTTACTGTCATCATCGGCAAGTAATAACTTTCCTATTTTGATGTCATCCAGTAACTTGTCATTCTCATCGACAATGTAAATGAAATTTAGAGTTTCTGCTTTCCTTCCATATTTTTTAATATGTTGTAAGGTATGTTTTACCGTCCAGTATTTTTTAGCTTGTATATAATTGGGCGTCATTAAACGTCCTACGCTGTCTTCCGGATATCCTAAAAGCTGTAAAGCAATTTTTCTCTCGTTTTCGTCTAATAAATTTATGGTGTTTTTAATAAGATCGTCCGGCAGATCCACAAAAAATTCTGTACGGTCATCCGGAGCCATTTCGTTTAACAAGTCGGCAATGTCTTTTTTACCTAAACCATGCAACAATTCTTGTTGGATTTTAGGATCTAAATACGTAAAAACATCCGTTTTTTGATTACGAGGAAGCAGAAAAAAGTTTAAAATCCGATCTTTTTCGGAAAGCTCTTCAAGTTGTTCTGCGATGTCATTTGGGTGAAGATCTTCAATAGGAGTGCCTTCAAAGATATTTTTTTCCATAGACTTTTTTTTTAGGTTATGTTATTGAAGAGTACTGCAAATATAATTCTAAATTATATATAAAGAAGCATATTTTTTAGTATTGTGTATTTTATTTATTCATCAAAGCCTAAGGTTTCGTCAGTATTTAATTCTAAAGCTTGTATATTTTGAATGGCATTTCCTGCTATTCCTTTAATGGAGCCGTACATGGAAATAGTATTTTCAATTACCTTTTCGATTTGCTTTTCTCGTTTGGACCATATATTCATCATAGCCCTTTTTTCTTTACTAAGCTCATCTTGCATTTGAGTAAATCCTTCAACAATACCCTCTATTCGTAAACGGAATTCATTTCCGGTAAGAAAATCGTAGAGCATTTCCATCTTATCGCCTTTATTTTCTTGGGATTTAATAATGGTGCTGAATTGAATGATGGAATGTCTTAAAACGGCACTCAACCCCTTAAATTCATTATAGGTACAAATCCAAATGCCCTCTTTCATTCCCATTCGATCCATGTCTGAAGGCATTACTTCAGTAATAAGAACCCCGGTATTTGCTTTTTTCTCACGGATATCGTTTTTAAATTTTTCAATCCATGAGTTTTGAAAATCTTTTGTTCTTTTACTTTCATAATAAATTGAACCGCAATTTTGGATTTCACGGGTATTTACAATTTGAAGGCAGTCGGCACCACGGACCCCTTTTTTTATTTCGTTAATAGTATCTAAAGGAAAATTTTGAGCTAACCATTCTTCAATAGCTAATTCCTGAACTTCTCCCTGCAATTGCATAGATCCTTGTTCTTGTTTTCGCTTCATTTCTTCGGTGAGCCTTTTCTGATCTTCCAGTTGTTTAAGTAACTCCTTAAACTTTAACTCATTTTTTTCATTTTCTTGTTTGCGAATTTTTTCTCTTTCTCGTAGAAGTTCATCATTTAATTTTTTTTGAGCTTCTGCTTCAAAAACGGCTTTCAACTCTTCTTTTTCTCTACTTAATTTGAAAATTTCCGCTTGCATCTTATTTAACTCTTGAAGCTTTTCAGATTTTTCGGCTAATTCTTTTTCATAAAGAAAAATGCGTTCTTGATTCTCTTCCTCAATTTTCTTTTTTAAATAATTTTCAATTTCAAGAGTCTTTTCTTTGGTTATTTTAGAGAGTCTTTCCTGAAAAATTTCATTCTCTTTCTTCTTCTTGGCCTCAAATTCTTCTTTTTGCCGCTCCAATAAATTGTTTTTTTCTTGAAGTTCTTTCTGAGAAGAAAGAAATTTTTCTTGGTATTCTTTCTTTATGGATTCCTCTAATTGATGTTTAAGAATATCATTTACATCAATTACATTTCCACAATTCGGGCATTTTATCTGAGTTTGAGAATTCATAGTACACATTTACTATTTAACAACGCAAAGGTACAAAATATGTAAATAAATGTAAATGAGTTATTAGGAGGCTGTCTTAGATTTGACAACTGAAACCGGCTTCATGTTACTTCATTGCAAGAAGTATAAAATAAAAATTGTACTAAGTACTAATTTTATGTAATTATTTTACCAGCTCCACTTTTAAATCCGTTTTTTGAGGAGCAGCCAAATACTCGGAAGCATCAAATACCATAGAAAGACTTTTTTTGTCTTGAGAAATTACGGCCGAAGAATTGTTTACTTTCTTTATTTCTTTGGGAAACGTATAAATGGTTTTAAAAGTACCACCGGTAAATAAGGGGAGAATGCTTTGAGCCACAGAATCATTTTTTAAACTTTCGGATTTCACGGATTTTTTACTAAATACGTTGCCCTTCCAATGAAAAGTTGAGTTGGTGAGAAATTCCATGTTGTTAGAAGGATTGTTTTTTGAATTATCAATAGAATTTAAAGCGGTGAGAGCGGAATTTAAAGACGCACTATTGGTGAAATCTCCGTAAATCAATACATAAAATTCCCCTTTCTTTTCATCTTGGTGCACTTTGATAAATAGAGGCTTAAGTGCTTCTAACTTTTTTTGATTCTCGAGAGATAATTTTGATATGCTATCCTTTTTTTGAGTAAGTAAGTTGTTGAATGAAATTAGAGTGTCTTTATAAATACCTTTATTCAGACTATCGGGCATAATTTTCATAAATTCACCGGCATCAATCAAATAAGAATACGTAAGATTGCCTTCAGGATTGAACGTAATTTCCTCGCGTATGGAACAACTTATTAGTAAAACAATTGAATAACATAGAATTAAGATTTTTGAGATAGACTTCATATATTTAATGATTATAATTATTTTTTACTTTACAAGTTCCTTTCCATTTTTCAACCAGCTGTTAAGCCCGCCGTCTAAATTGTAAATGATTTGAAACCCATGATCTTTTAAAACATTAGCCGCATAAAAACTTCGTATTCCGGATTTACAATAAACGGCTACCGGACTGTTTTTATCTAATTCTTGAATTTGGTTTTCAAAGCTGGGATCGTCTACACTCATATTAACTGCATCATATATATGGCCACTTTTGTATTCAACCAGTGTTCGTACATCAACAATCTGCGTTTGGCGTATTCCTATTTCCCATGAAAAGGTGGATACCGGAACTGTTTGAATTAAAGGATTTTCTCTATTAATTGTGTGGGAGGGAGAAGAAACGGTATCCTTATAAGTAACTATGCTGTCTTTTTTTAAAGAAGGAAGAGACTCATCTAATTTAACAGAATTTACGGATGCCGGAGGTTTGCTGTATCTGGGTAAATCGGAAGTAAGAATTCCTACTTCGGGTGGGGTAGTATAGGTATTTACTGATTCCCTGTAATGAGTTTTACACGAAAGTAAAATCAAAGAGAGCAGAACTATAAAAAATAATTTATTCATAGATTTGAAGCGTTTAAAAACTCAAAAATAACTATTTTTACAAGTATATGAAAAGATTTATTCCGGCAATAGTCAGTGGATTGCTTCTTGCACTGTCTTGGCCTGCATATGGCTTTCCCTTTTTGCTGTTTATTGCTTTTGTTCCCCTTTTATTGGTTGAACATGATATTACTGTAAAAAAAGAAAAATTCTCCGATTGGAAGGTTTTTGGATGGTCCTATTTGGCCTTTTTCCTTTGGAACTGGGGAGCAACCCAATGGCTGCATTTCGCCCAAAATCCGGACGGGTCTCATTCTTGGATGGCATTTTTATTTCCTCTTTTCGTAAACAGCTTGTTAATGTCTTTCGTTTTTACTTTTTTTCATTTTGTAAAAAGAAAAACAGGTACTCGCTTCGGGATTATTTTCTTTCCAACCCTTTGGATCTGTTTTGAAAAATTTCATCTAACTTGGGAAATGTCCTGGCCCTGGCTTAATTTAGGAAATGCCTTTGCTAATTATCCTGAAGTCATTCAATGGTATGAAGTAACCGGCACTTTGGGCGGAACTTTATGGGTATTAACATCAAACCTGATATTCTTTTATTACCTACGAGCTTATCAAGTTACGCGTAATAAAACCTATATATGGAAATCTCTATGCTATAACCTGGCCATTATAGGAATTCCCCTGGCTATTTCCCTCCTTAGATATCAATCGTATCATGAAAAAGCTTCTGAAAAAATAGAAGTGGTTTTAGCTCAACCGGCACTTGACCCATATGCCGATAAGTATCGTTTGGACGGGACTGTAATTCTTCAAGAATTATTACAAACAGTAGATAGAGAAATAACCCCTGCCACACAATTTGTAGTTGCTCCTGAAACCGCTTTTCCGGGAAATGGATTTGTAATGGTAAACAATCTTGAAAACGATATCTACATAACTCAAATAAAGCAATGGCTGAAAAATTACCCTCAATTAAGTTTGGTATCGGGGGGATCGTTAGCTGAATATTTTACCCAACAACAAACTCCTACAGCCCGTTATCTCAAACAGTATAACCAATGGATTGATCTTTATAATTCTGCCGTACAGGTAAATTTGAATGATCCGGTTCAATATTATAATAAGTCAAAATTAGTGGTAGGAGTAGAACATTTCCCTTATGCATCCGTATTAAAGCCTATACTAGGAGAATATATGATGAATTTTGGCGGATCTATGGAAAGTTTAGGAGTACAAGACCATCCGACTATATTCACAAATTCGAAGAACCGATTAAAAGCCGCTCCCATAATATGCTATGAAAGCATATATGGAGAATACGTCGGAGAATTCGTGAAAAAAGGAGCTAACGCATTATTTATAATGACCAATGACTCTTGGTGGAGTGATTCGCAAGGACATAAGCAGTTATTGGCTTATGCGCGATTACGAGCCATTGAAACCAGAAGAGATATAGGGCGCTCAGCCAATAGTGGAATTTCAGCATTTATAAACCAACGGGGAGATATTGTAGAAAAATTAGACTATGGAAAACGGGGGGCTTTAAGGGGGGACATTAATTTAAATACTTCACTTACAACTTATGTAAAATACGGCGATGTAATCGCCAGATTGGCATTGCTGCTGGCGGGAATATTATTGGCTTATGCGATATCCAAAACCTTTTTAAATAAAATAAATAAGAATGCCCTAAAAAGGAAACACAATATCAAAAAATAAAAAGTAAAAAAGTTGGTAGAGTCAAAAATAATTTGTTAATTTGCAACCCGATTCAAGGAAAAAGAATATTATTTAGATTTAAGATAATGGCTAGAATTTGTCAAATAACAGGAAAGCGTGCAATGGTAGGAAATAATGTGTCGCACGCCAATAACAAAACAAAAAGACGTTTTGAAATAAATTTGATGGAGAAAAAATTCTATTTACCATCAGAAGATGCTTGGGTATTTTTAAAAGTATCTGCACATGGTTTAAGAATTATAGATAAAATAGGAATTGAAGAAGCTGTAGCTAGAGCTCGTAAACAAGGTCTTATCAATTACTAAAAATTAAAATTAAAATGGCAAAGAAAGGTAATAGAGTACAAGTAATTTTAGAATGTACTGAGCATAAAGAGAGTGGAATGCCGGGAGTGTCTCGTTATATAACAACTAAGAACAAAAAGAATACTCCGGAACGAATTGAATTGAAAAAATTCAATCCGGTGTTAAAAAAATATACTATACACAAAGAAATTAAATAATAAATTTTAGTCATGGCAAAGAAGGTTGTAGCAACATTACGTACAGAATCTAAAAAAATGACCAAAGTGATCAAAATGGTTAAGTCTCCTAAATCCGGAGCTTACGTTTTTGAAGAAAAAGTTGTGAATGCGGATAACGTAGACACATTTTTAAAACAGAAATAGTTTTCATAACATAGGTTTTTAAGGTTTTAAAAAAATCATTCACTTCATTGTGAATGATTTTTTTTTTATTTTTGTTATATTATATATCCTATATGAGTTGGTTTAAGAAAATTTTCGGAAAAGAGAAAAAAGAAACATTAGACAAGGGATTGGAAAAATCTAGCCGATCTTTTTTTGATAAAATTGGGAGAGCTATTGCAGGAAAAAGTAAAGTCGATGATGAGGTTCTTGATGAATTGGAAGAAGTGCTGATTTCTTCCGATGTAGGGATTGAAACCACACTTAAAATAATAAAAAAAATAGAAGAACGGGTTGCCAGAGATAAATTTATGAACACTTCGGAATTAGATCAAATTCTAAAAGAAGAAATTATGAATTTATTGGCAGAAAATAAAAGTTCTGATTCTGAATTTGAAATTCCGGAGGATAAAAAACCGTACGTTATCATGGTAGTGGGAGTTAATGGAGTTGGAAAAACAACGACTATAGGAAAACTTGCTTATCAATTTAAACAACAAGGAAAGAAAGTTATATTAGGAGCTGCGGATACGTTCCGAGCGGCAGCCGTAGATCAATTAGTCATATGGTCTGAAAGGGTAGGGGTTCCAATAATTAAACAAAGCATGGGATCAGATCCTGCGTCTGTGGCTTTTGATACCGTTCAATCTGCCAAAGCGCAAGGTGCCGATGTGGTATTAATTGATACTGCGGGACGTTTGCATAATAAGGTTAATTTAATGAATGAGCTTAGTAAAATAAAAAGGGTTATGCAAAAAGTAATTCCCGATGCTCCTCATGAAATATTATTGGTATTAGACGGTTCCACCGGACAAAATGCATTTGAACAGGCCAAACAATTCACGGCAGCCACAGAAGTTAGTGCTTTAGCGGTTACTAAATTGGACGGTACAGCCAAAGGAGGAGTAGTGATCGGTATATCCGACCAGTTTAAAATTCCGGTAAAATATATTGGAGTGGGCGAAAAAATGGAAGATCTCCAACCCTTTAATAAATATGAGTTTGTAGACAGCTTTTTCAAAAAAAATTAAAAGTTTAAGCATTTCATTCTAAAGTGAAAAGAATTATCTATTTAGTTATCATGCTGGTTACTTGCTTTGCTTGTAAATCTCAGCAACCTAAAACGGTTAGCAAGGATAAGCTTTGCAAAGTTGAGTATTCTAATTACGGAGGGATGAATGGTTGGGAAGAATCTTTTATGATTACTCAAGAGAATAGTTCGTATCATTCAATTATCAGAAGAACGAACACAAGCGCAAAAGAGCTGGAAAAAACGCCTGAAGACGTTTGGGAAAAATTAGAATCTACTTTAGATATTCATTTACTTGAAAAAATTAAAAGCGGTGAGAGTAAACGTTTGTATGATGGAAAAGATACTAAATACAAGATAGTCTTATGTTCCGGTAAGGAATATTCATTTATAAATCCTCAGGATTCGGAAGAGTACCAAAAGATGAGCGAGTTTTTTTCTACACTTCTGGATAGTAAAAATAAAATACTGATAAAAATCAACAACCAAAAAAAACTCAAACCTTAAAAAAATGTATAAAATAGCATATCTGACATTGTTTGTCATACTAACATCATGTGGAAGTTGTTTTACCTCTTCAGAGAAAGCAATTATTTATCAGTCACCCGATTCTCCGGCAAGAGTTTTAAAGATAAATCACAAAGAGGATTCGCTGATTGTTAGAAAACCTTCTAAACGAATAAAAAAAATACACAATAATAAAGACTTGGAGCAGCTGATAAAGAAGCTGTACTTAACTATGTTGGAAGAAAACGGAGTAGGAATTGCAGCACCTCAAATAGGAGTAAATCGAAATGTTTTTTTATTTTATCGATTGGATAAGGAAGAAAAAACGGTAGAAGTTGCTATTAATCCACGGATTATTTCCCATTCCACCGAATTACTATGTTTTCAGAATGACGGATGTTTATCCGTACCTAACCGATATGGAACTTCGCAACGTTATGCCTGGATTGAGGTGGAATATACGGACCAAAATGAAAAAAAGGTTACTCATAAATTTTTAGGCGGAAGTCGTGCCGAAGATTATACCGGTACTATTTTCCAACATGAATTCGATCACCTGCAAGGAAAGCTTTATATTGATAAACTTTGTAAACCTAACTAGTTTTTTTATTATCTATATTAATGTTGTTTGAAGATACTATTTGTGCATTAGCTACTCCACCGGGAACAGGGGCATTAGGAATTATCAGGGTTTCCGGTAAAAATTCAATTTCTTTAGTTAATTCTGTTTTTAAGGGTAAAAATCTAAATGAGGTACCTTCTCATACGGTTCATTATGGCTTTATTAAAGATGAAAATGAAACGATTGATGAAGTGATGGTTTCCGTTTTTTTAGCTCCTAAAACTTTTACGGCAGAAAATTTGGTGGAAATCTCATGTCACGGTTCCCAATATATTGAACAGCAAATCCTTTCCTTATTACTTAAAAAAGGGTGTCGATTGGCTCTGGCAGGTGAATTTACACAACGTGCTTTTCTTAATGGACGTATAGATTTAAGTCAGGCCGAGGCAGTTGCCGATTTAATTTCTGCCGAAAATAAAGCCAGTCACGACATGGCCTTATCTCAAATGCGGGGGGGATTTTCCTCTCTTCTCAAGGAATTACGAATTGAATTATTGGATTTAGCCTCACTTTTAGAGCTGGAATTGGATTTTTCAGAGGAAGATGTTGAATTTGCCGATCGTTCACAATTAGTACAATTGATGGATAAGATTTTAGGGGTTATTAATCCTTTAATCGAATCATTTTCTTACGGAAATGCTCTTAAAAACGGGGTTCCGGTTACTATTCTAGGAAAGCCAAATGCAGGAAAATCAACCTTGTTAAATGCTTTATTGCAGGAGGAAAGGGCCATCGTCAGCGATATTGCGGGAACTACTCGAGATACCATTGAAGAATCGTTAGTTATTAATGGTATTCAATTTCGATTTATAGATACGGCGGGATTACGGGAAACGGAAGATCAAATAGAAGCTATAGGAGTAGCCAAGGCTTTGGAAAAGGCCAAAGAAGCCTCAATTATATTATATTTGGCAGATGTAACTGAGTTAAATTGGGAAGAGATAAAATCTGATCTTATTAAATTTCAGAGAGCAGACGTATCTATCATTGTATGTTTAACTAAGCTGGATAAGAATAGTAAATTCACTGTTTCTGAAATTCCCGATGAAATTTTGCAGAGATATTCAGTACTGATGGTTTCTGTTAAGCAAAATCCTGATCTTTTAGAACTTAAAGAAAACATGTATTCGTATATAGAATCTCAAAAGTCTACCTCTCAAACAATTGTAACTAATGTACGTCATGTGAATGCTTTGATTCGAGCACGAGAATCTTTACTTTTATGTAAAGAAGGTTTACAAAGCGGATTAAGCAGCGAATTGATTGCCATTGATTTACGGCGTGCGTTGGAAGCCCTCGGGGAAATCGTGGGACAAGTTTCAAATGATGAACTGCTAGGAAATATTTTTGGTAAATTTTGTATCGGTAAATAATTTATATTTTGTTAAACGTATTTAATAGGTTTAAAGTGCAAAGAATTGAGATTTATTTATGGATTTATAAATATTTTCTTTATCTTTTAAAATAAAAAATGAATATAGATTAAGTTATTAAGAATCCAACTGTTTTGTAAGTGGGGAGTTTGATTAGCATTTATATTACTAAATTAAAGAATATTGATTAAAGATTTCATATGTATAAAATAATCATTTTTAGTAAATGATATTTAATCTAATAGTATTTAAAATCCTTGAAACAAAGAAAGTAAACTATGTATTATTATATTTTTAATAAATAGTAACTTTAATTACAGGAATTTTATTTTGTATTTTAATTATTTTTCCTTTTAATTTATATTGATGATTTATTTTTAAGGTATCTATTTTTACATAATCAACAACACCATTATAATTTTTAAAAATTTCTGTTTCGATTTTAACATGTTTGATAGGATAATCTATGTATTTATTTAATTTTTTTAGGAAGATTTAAATTTCCATCTACAATTTTCATAAATTTTCCATCCCATTCAGCAGTAAATTCGGAGATATAATCGCCGGTGCACATTTCAACTAATACAGTTTTATTTATATTCTGATTTCTAATGTTTATTTTGCTACCACATGGAATGTAAAATATATTTCCATTCCAACGATATTGAGGACCTCTCCATAGGGTTGCTTTTAAACAGATAAAGAGTGTTAATGTCAAAAATATAGAACTTAGCAAAATAAATGTTTTAGTACCTTTTTTTCTTAAAATAATGGTTAAATATATATGTGTAATGGTTATAAAATATAATGGTATATAACCAAAAATGATATCGCCTAATCCTAAACCAAATGAAATATGTTTATAAAATGTCCCTAGTAAACAAATTAATATTAAAAATATTACAATTAAAAAATTAACTCCTTTCCAAATTTTAATCATATAAATTAAATTTTTATAATATATTCTAAAACTAAAACAATTATATTATATAAGAAAAATTTATTTGTATCCCCAAGATTAGTCGATTCCAATTTTTACTATCCAATTCTTTTAAAGCAAGGCTATATAGAATAAATTCATAACACTACTTATGCTACATATTTGAATTTATTGAATATTTCTTTTAAATAAGGTAATTTGTTATATTAATCGTACAAAAACTGTATTTATAGTAAAACAGGCAAAATATATAGCATAAAAATATAAAATAAAATAAAAAATACTAGTATATTTGTTGAGCCTATTTATTAAATCAGAGTACTATGAAATATACCATTCAGGCTGTCTATGGAGAAAAAATTCTTTTTACAACAGCAGAAAATTTAGATTACTTACTTAAATTTTTAAAACCTCAAACTCTTTATATTAAGTTTATAAAGATCTTTTTTACCACCTATACGGCAAGCAAACCAGAAGTAAACATCCGTTTGAAAAGCTGATTAAATAGATCAGACTTTAAAATCAGTTGATAGTATTTCGACACAAAAATTCATAACTAAGACACAAAAGCTATATAATAAATTTAAAAAAGAGTAAAAAATGGAAGGCGGTAACATTGTACGTAGAATAGGCGGAGAAAGTATTAAAAGAGCTAAAAAATCTCTTATATTAGAGTCAACCCATGATAACTTGATCTTTTATTCCGCCAAGCAAGTGGTTATGTCAGGGGAGCAAGGTGGGGTAGAATATTTGAATGATTATAAACCGCCTGAGCCTTTGCAAGTAATTCATATAGAGGGCCCTTTAAATGAAGAAGGAGAAAAGGTTTCAACAGTGGAAAAAGGAAAATCCTATAAAATTAAAATTACTCAATTTAATAGGGAATTGAAATCGCCGGCAGAACTCATGAAAATTAAATGGTCGTTACAGCTCAATGAAGATGCAGTACAATTATCGGCTAAAACTTTAGAAAAACAAGAAGTAACATTAGACATTTCGAAAACTGATTCTTTGGATAAAATTACTATATATGCTTATATTTCCAATTGGAAAAAAGAAGGGAAATGTGAAGTAAATGTAAGTACCAAACAAGGAGGAATACATACCCGATTTTATGATGAACAGGGGCAACAGATATATGACATACCTAAGAAATTACAAAAAGCATTTAATGAAGAATACGGTATCAAGATTGCCTATGACAAAGAAAATGAAATGCTATACTATAAGGGCGAATTTGCTCCAGCCTATGAAAAAATATCTCCAACTGCAATTGCACATTGGAAAAGAGAATTAAGCAGAGATCAAATATCTAAGGGTAAATTGTTATTTGGGTATAATTTTGGGTATAAAATAAGAGCTGAACCTATCAGTAATAATTGGTCTGGATATAAAAAATATTCTTTTAATGACTTCGATGATAATGGGAATGTTCTTTATTTAAAAAAAGAAGAAGGAGCTGTAAGTTCAGGGATTGTACCGGGAGTACCTGAGGTAAATATGCAAGTAGTATAAGAGTTAAAAATGAAAGAACCTTCTCCAGGTATAAAAATAGGAGATATTGCTTTTATCGATTTAGCTGATTTTAATGATAATTTGAATCAAAAGGGTTGGAAGTATATATATACATTAGAGAACAAATACAAACAATGCAAAATAGATTTGCCTAAAATTGATCGTTATTTTAATTTGCCTAGAATTTTAGAACATGAATTTATAGGACATGCTATTTTAAAATTAAGCGATAAAGCTCATGAATTAGCTGAAAAAGAAAAAGAAATAAATGGTCCTGTTCCTGTAGAAGCAAAATTAGGAAACATTATCAGAAGAGAAATTAATTTACCTGATAGAATAATTTATATATCTAAAAGGGAAGATTCTCTTTCTGTGAATTTTGGATATTTAAATGGTTCTAATGATCCAGATCCCAATATTAAACCTATTATAATATTTGATGAAGAAAGGGGGTATAGAACAATAAATCATCCTCCAGAATTTCCAAAAGACCATGGAAGGTTTGAAATTAATAGGAATGATGTAGACAAATTATTGACAATAAAATACTATAAAACCATAAAATATGATGTGCATAAAAAAACTTTTGATTTTGATTAATATTTTTCTAATAAACCAATTTCACGGACAATCAATAAGTAAAGAAGAAGATGCAGTTATAAGTTTTATTGATTTTTTTAAAACGGAAGTTTATAAATCAATTATACTTTCTAAAGAATTTAAAAGCAATAAAAAATGTCATATAATTGGAATTAATGGACTCTCATTAAATATCGGATATACAGCAGGTTTTGCTACAGGGGGATCAAATGGATATTTATATAAAGATATTCATATAACAAAGGATACTATATCAGTGAAAGAATTAAGAAAAGAATTACCAAAAAAATACTGGATATTTGAAGATTCGGATAGGTTTTTCGGGGTTCAAGTTGGAGCAGATTATATTTATAATCTTAAAAAAAATAATATTGAATATTTGCCTAAAAATATTGATTTTGAACCCGATGTATGTGATTTTAGTTTTGACATTATAAAAATATATGCACCCCTTGATAAATGGATAGATTTTTACGAAAAATACTATGATAGAAGTTATAATTCAGAAGTCTTAATACCTGTGAAATATGAAATATTATCAAATGGAAATAGATCGATTGAAAAAGAAAAATATTATTTATTCAAAATTAAGATAGGATATAACGATAAAGGTAAATTAGAAATATTCAAAGAAATGATAAGTGGTGGAAAAGAGGAAAGAGATATAATAAGATAAAAAGCATTTTCATTATATATTATAATTTATATTAATTGTTAATAAATTTAAGCTATATATTTTTATTTTTTTTAAAAACTTATTGAAAGTGAGTCTTATGATTATTTACTTGAATAAAAAAATAAAGAAATAGAAAAAATATATGCTTAATAAGGACGCATTTTCTAAAAAAGGGAAAGATTGAATCAGTAAAAGTTGTGGATTAAAATGATGTACAATAAGAAAGCTTTACTTTTTCTTAGTTTGTTCTTTTGTAAATTAATAAATAGAATTCTAAGGTTATCGGAAGGTGAAATAATTTGTGATTTCTTGAAATAGTCTTGTTGTTATGGTAAAAATGGTTTATTCCGATGATTCAGGCAAAAATTATGAAGGAAAAATGATAGCATCTAATCTGAATGAATTATAATTTATAAAATATTATAGTATAAAAAAAAATTTGCTCAAATAAGATAATATTTTTACCTTGTTAATAGAAAATTATTAAAAATTAAATATTGTAAAATTATGGATTCTAATAAATTAGATTTAATAAAAAAATATGTTAATACAAAGTATGGTGATTTAACGGGAGTGATTCAACTAGATGGGCATTCTAATATTAATGCGATATATGAATTATGTGAAGATTATAAAGTAGATGTAACAAATAAATATATAGTTGGTTTTGGTTTAGGAGAAACTACCACACAAGGAATAGGGATAAAAAATGATGTTTATTGTTCAATATATTATGTTGATAAGTCTGAATATGGATATAAATTTGATGAGATAGAGAAGAAAATAAAAAATGATGGGACATTAAGATTAAAAAAAGAGAATTTAAAGGTGAAATATTCAACTTTAGGTAAATACATAAAAAGATATGAATTTATAGTTTTGTCAGAACTAGTTAACAGTACTAATGAAATTAAGATAGAAGGAGAAGAAGATAAACTTTAAATTAAACCTGTAAAGTAATCAATCTTCCCAAACTATACTAATAATTGATTTGTATTGTTTTGTAGGAATGCAATATTCATAAAAAATAGAATCCTCTTCAAAAGATTTTAATTCAAACCATACAGATTTTGAAATGAGTTGTGCTTTTTCAGTGTCTTTGTAAATAAAATCATAATCAGCTTCAATATATTCTTGTGTAACCGAATTTTTAGGAGGTGCTAATTTTGTAATATCTTTAACATGAATCCAGAAATTTTCAGATTTATTCCAATAAGATACTTTCCCATTATGAGTTGAAACGATGAATAACGGATAAATGTTTAAAGAAACTAATCTATAAACAACAGAAGTAAGGCTTGTCTTAAAATATGAAGCTATTTCTTTTACTAGGTATGGCGAAAATTTTTTATTTTCCACAAATTTCCTAAACACTTTTTCGGGCATTAATAGTTCTGATGCAAAATCATTAGCTTCCCATTCCTGTATTCCTTTTCTTGCTTGTTGTTCAGTTGATTTGAACCAGTTTAATGTATTATTATTATCATTGTGAACCTCTAAATTTAATTTGTCATGAAGTAAAAAATGACCTAATTCGTGGGCTATAGTAAACCGAATCCTTTCTTTGTAAGGGATTTCAGAATTAATTTTGATTAAAGTTTTACTATTCCCTCTTATTATTTTTCCATCAGAATTTTTTAGTGGTTCCATAATTAAAGTTGCACCAAGACCCGAAGCCAGTATATCCATTGATAAATCAGAAATATCATCACATCCAATTTCTTCAAGTAACTCTTTTGCTTTTAGAGTTCCTCTGTTATTAGTCTTCATTTTCTAATTTCTCTATAAATTCTAATAAGTTTTGGTCTTTTATGATTTCCTTAATTTCATCAATTGTTAAACTTTCCAGATTTCTATATTGAATTTGAAATTGATTATTTTGAATTAAATTTTTTAAATAACTCACAGGCTTATCAATATTTTCCTCTATTGCTTGTTGAAGCATAAGAGAAGCCTTATCTAAAAGATTTATATCTTTTTGCTTGTTAATTATTCCTTTCAATAAAAATGATTGTCTTTTATACATCTTTTCAGAAAAATTATTTATCTCATCTATATTATATTCCAATGACTCTAATTCAGCATCTAAAGATGTGAAATCATTTTCTAAAGTTTGATTAATAATTACTTTGTCTATCTTTTTTATAAAATTACTTTTCATATCCCAATCCCTTTAATTTATTTTTTAGTAATGGTAATTTTCTATCTAACCTTTTTTTAATGTTTGTAAGTTCATTTAATGAAATTCCTAATAATTCAGATATGACTTGTCTTTTCATTCCTTGAATTATGTAAGGTTCAAATAGTAATATTTCATGGTCTGTTAAATCTAATCGTTTAAGTTCATTATGACAAATTTCAAGAAGATTGTTATATTCTTCATTATCGGTTATCTCAATTTCACTGTTTTCAAGAATTTCAAATGTTTCATTATCTTTCTTTAAATGTGTAGAAACAGTATTATATATAACACTGTCAAGTGAACTAATGATTTGCCGTTTAATATCTTTAAATCTATCTTTATACCAATTTCTCCCTCCTTCCTTTATTAATCTTTCTAAAGTTTCTTGAATCATATCTTGAATCATAATTCCTCTTATTCCTTTTTCAAAATTATATTTAATGTTGAAAAAAGTACTTAATCTTTTTAGAGAATACTTTACTAGTAACTCATAAAACTCTTTTGTCATAGCTTTCTCAATGGCAGCGCATATTTCTTTAGAAGTAGCTATTTCTCGGTTATTTATACCCATTTACAATATAATGCTAAAAGTTCTTTAAAAATTTCCAATAATATGGCAATTTATGAAAATTAAATAGCATTACAATATGTAACATAATAAAAAAGAATTTGTTATGGCTATATGGGCTGATTATTTAATATCTCACGTAAATAGAGATTCAAATGGAAATGTAATGAAAGTTTTACCTCATATTGTTTATGGAGAAACAGTTTCGTCGGGTAGCGTAGGAACTGAAGAAGAAGTGATTTATTTATTAAAAATAGGATATTCTATAAAAACCATTTTATGGGAGGAATCCTAAATGGCAACGAGGAGCAAATGTATATTATGTTAAAGAGGGTATAACTGAATATTTGAAAAAAGACAGAAATAAAACTGATAAAAATTATTTAGATAACTTAATATCATATATTAGAAATCATGAGTGAAACTCCACGACTCTGAATGGAGATTGTCTAACAAAAAGAATGTAAACGATGGCGACAAATCCACCAAGGGACAATTCAAGAAAAGGAGCTGTTAGAGAACGTTCACAAACCTACAACCCAAAAACTAATTCTTGGGTAAAACGTGACACAAACACGGGTAGATTTATGGATGTTAAAACTTCTAACAACAAACCATTCAATGGTGTCCGTAAAGAAAAGTAGTGATACAACTTAGAAAGTGTTTGGTTAAGTTTTTCAACCAGAAGTGAAAAGCATATTGATAAATTTAAAAATTATTGTTTATACAGAAATTTTTATAAATTAAAGATGATGTAATTTTTTGATATGAATATAGTTACATTTATTTGATAGTTGTAAATGCAAAATTATTAGCAATCAAAGATTTTGTAATGTTGTTATTTATCGGATTATTAGTATCATCAAGAACAAATAAAAAAATGATTGGGGTGAAACGCCCCTTTTTAATAAAAATTAAATTTAATGAATTACTAATATGAAAAATACTTTTAACAGTCATTTTACAAAATTGAAGAAACAAGATATTGATTTTGTAAATATTCCAATAGATGAGGATTTAACAGCATTTATTTGTCCCTTCTTAATTGAAAACAATAAGTTAGGAAATAAATTAGCATTAGATATTTATGAGAAAATGCACCAGTTTTTATCCAAGCTAAATAGCGATTTTATAAAGCCAAATAAATCAATTGAGGGTAAGGAATTCTTATCTCATTTACACGAGCCTAATGAATATCATTTAGGATATTCGGGAACAAACAAAGGAAAAGCAGTTTCAAATACAAGGGCAGTCACTATTTTTGATGCATTAAGAAATAACCGATTTGCCAAACAAAATGTTAACGTTACGAATGATGCTCATTTTGTACTACTCTTAGTAAAAGGTATTGGACAGGATATAATGTCTGATATTATAGCAAATGTTTGTAGAGATATTTTTGCCAGTTTCACTTCTGAAATATGCAAAAAATATAAAATATCAGTAAGTTCTGTTTCTATTGAATTCTATAATGCCATAACTAAAAAATGGGAAGTTAAAAGTGTTAATCTACCTTTTTACAAAGGTAAATACATTATTTTATTACCTAAATTTATCATAAGTGGTGGACGTGAATATTCAAATTTATATAATTGGTTTATAGCGAAAAATTATCTTTCAATTGAAATACTGAATAATAAGAATCCACTTCCTTCCGATGCTAAATTTATATCACAGATGAAAGATGGTACTAAAAAAGCTATTGTAAAGAAAATTTACAAAGCATATAGAAAACCGAAAGATGAACTTATTGAGTTTGTTATAAGATTTCAAGGGTCGCTTGATGAGTTTGTTAGATATGCAAAAGAACATTATCCAGAACTTGACTTGAGCGATTTGGAATAATAAACCCCATATTCTATGCATTATTTATCAAATTTAAATATATCGTTTTAAAGTTTAAGCTTTACACAATTACTTTTATAATGAAAGTTGTTGTATTTATAATTCATTTTTATATCCAAGTTCTTTAAGGTAAAGAAATCTTTGTGGTATTTACTAATTTTTTCTGAAACATATTTTATTAAAAGAAAAGGTAGTAGGATAAATTTTAAAATACGAATAATATAAAAGGCTCGATTAATTATGTTTTAGATTGATGTAATGATTTATTAAGAAAGTTAAATTTTCTAAATACTATAACTTCGACTTTTCCATTAATATTAATTTACTGAACATATATTATTAAAGTTAACTGATCAATATGGTATGTTAACACAGAAAGAAAAAATACTTTAGGTCCAGTACCAACATAAGCTAAATTGTGTAATGTAAAAAGAAGAGAAATAGGAATTCCTGATAAAAAATCATATGTTGGTTGTGCCGTAAATGTTAGTCAGGCGGGAAATGTTGAAATGAAATTTGGTTTTTTAAATGGAAGTGATGAATTATATAAATCTGAAATAGATAGTCGAGATACTAATTATCCTAGTCCACCTAAAAAATATCCAAAAAATCAAGGTATAGGAATCATTAATGAAAACAATTACTTAAAATTAGTTCAAATGAATTACGTTATAAAGCTAAAATATAATGGGAAAGATGAAATTTATAATTTTTCTTAGTATTATTTTGATAAATATATTTTTATATGGGCAAATAGATACACTTAAATTATCTTATGTAAATAAGGCTAAAGAAGAGGTTTATAAATCAATTCTTTTCTCTAAAGAATTACAAAGTGATGAATAATGTCATATAGTTATAGTACAACCAACTTCTCTTAATATGGGTTTAAATAGTCAAATAGTTTTCTTTAATATAAAAAAAGAGAAGGATAGTGTATCAATATTAAACTTGAGATATTCATTATCTAAAAACTATAGGATTTATTTCATTGAAGATAAATTCTCAATTACAAATCAAGGGTATGAACTTGTTTCTCAATTGCAAAGAATGTAGAGTTTATATGCCAAAAGAAATTTACAAAAGGATATATGTGATAATGTTTTGATGTTATCAAAATATAAGAACCTTTAGACAGTTGGATGAAAATTTATAAAGCTAATGTTTTACTAAATAAAGCAAATATAGTAATTCCTGTTATTTATGAATCTTTTATGGAAAAACCTAAATATCTTTTATATAAAATAGAATTATATGAAGGAAGTATAAGGGTAAAATCAATGAAAGTAGTTGAATTAGATTAAATTAATAAATAAGTTGAAATTCTACTACAATGAATGTATGAGTGGTTGGGTAAAATAAAGGAAATATTGATAAATTATCTGGTATAAATAGAGCCACATTTTCAAAAGAAGATAGATGATAAGAAAAAGGTTAGTTATTGAATTTTACATTTTAAAAGAAAGTTCCTGCATTCAATTTTTATAAACTTTTTTACCTTAAAATTATAACGCGGATCATTAATGTTCACATTACAAAAAACCGATTATGTATTGTAGTAATTCTCATTTAATAAGATTTACTTCATTTGATCAATCCAGCAATACTTAAAGCCGGTTTAATTGAAAGCTAATGATCCAGCTAAATTTAAATAATTTCCCCTTTGTTAATTTTTAAACTATTACTAATAGACTTTAGACACATAAAAAAAGTAAATTTGACTTCATAAAAATATAAGATATGAAAATAACAATCTTATGCTATCCCACATGCAGCACATGTAAAAAAGCAATCAAATGGTTGCAAGATAATACCATAGAATTTAAAGAAAGAAATATAGCAAAAGAACGACCAACGAAAGAAGAATTAAAAGAATGGTATCAAAAATCAAGATTGCCGCTTAACAAATTTTTTAATACATCAGGCAAACTGTATAAAGAATTAAACCTTAAAGAAAAAGTAAAAACAAGCAGCGAAGACGAACTCTTATCACTTCTATCTACCGACGGAATGTTGGTAAAACGTCCCTTAGTGATAAGTGATTCTATTATTTTAGTAGGATTTAAAGAAGAAGAATGGAGAAAAGCATTACTAGGCTAAACTAATCATCAATACCCCTTATAAGAATATACTTATTGATAATATAGTAATCATAATGAAGTTATGGCTTAATTATTGAATTCTATCTCAAAAAAGTATATGAAGAAATTTTTATTTGTTTTATTTGGGATAATTTTTATACAGATTGTTTCTGCTCAGGCAATAGTTAAAAATTTAAGAAGTTTTACCGTTTTGCGTGTTTATGATAAAATTCCTGTGACGTTACTTTCCTCACCGGAAGAAAAAGTAGAGATCAGCGGAGTAAAAAAAGATGACGTAAAAATCGTTAAAAAAGGCGGAGAATTAATTATTAGAATGGATACGTTGAAATTAGAGAACGACGATGAGGTAAACGTAAAGGTATATTATAAAAAGTTAAATAATATACATGCTTACGAAGGATCAACAATAACCGGTCATGATAAATTAGAAGAAAATCTATTAAATATCGGGGCTACTGAAGGTTCGAAGATTACCGTTCTTGTTGGAGTAAACAAAATACATGCCAAGCTAAAATCAGGAGGAGAAATCAAAGTTTCAGGATTGGCAAACCATCAAAATATTCAAATTACATCCGGGGGCACCTACGATGCAAAAGAAGTGGGCTCAAACAAAATTGCAGTAGCAGTTACTTCCGGAGGAACAGCATCTGTTTATTCTAATGGATTAGTTGAAACCAAAATAAAAGATGGGGGAGATATTAATGTCTATGGAGGAGCGGAAGTAGTTAAAAAAGATATCGAGGGCGGATATGTGAATATATACTAAATATGACTTATATAAAAATATTAAATACAGCTATAGATAAAATCTATTATAAAGAATTGCAGGAAAAAAATAATTAAACTAAAATTGTATCCTTTTACACAAGAATTTAAATATTAGTTTAATTAGTTTAGTTTAAATTGTAGCAAAAGATATTTTTGCTGCAATTTTTTTTGAAAAATTTTAAAATTGTAAAGACTTTCTAACTCTTTTCAGTGTTTCAGATGCTATGCTTTTAGTTTTTTCAGCTCCCTCTTTAAGAATATTCTCAAGTTCCTCAATATGATTCATATAGTAATTATATTTTTCCCTGGCTTCACTAAATTCACGTAGAAGAACTTTAAATAATTCATTTTTTGCATGTCCGTATCCGTAACCACCGGCTAAGTAGTTTTCTCTCATAAGTTCCGCTTCTTCAGGAGTGGCTACCAATTTAAATATTGAAAACGCATTACATGTATCCGGGTTTTTAGGTTCTTCCAGTGGAGTAGAATCGGTTACAATAGACATAATTTGTTTTTTTAACTCTTTTTCAGGAGCAAAAATTTGAATCGTGTTTCCTCTGGATTTACTCATTTTATTTCCATCAGTTCCGGGTACATACATCGTATTTTCTTGAATTTTGGCTTCAGGGACTACCAAAACATCGCCGTGTACATGGTTAAATTTTTGAGCAACGTCTCTAGTCATTTCCAAATGCTGCAATTGATCTTTACCTACCGGAACGATTTGTGCATCGTATAAAAGAATGTCCGCAGCCATAAGCATAGGATAAGTAAACAGCCCGGAATTTACATCTTCCAAACGATCGGCTTTATCTTTAAAACCATGTGCCAAAGCCAAACGGCTATAGGGGAAATAACAAAGCAAATACCACATAAGTTCCGTTACTTCGGGGATGTCTGATTGTCTGTAAAAATAAGTTTTGGAAATATCCAAACCACATGCGAGCCAGGTTGCCGCTATTTCATACGTATTTTGTTTAAGGACTTCAGCATCTTTGATTTGCGTCATGGAATGCAAATTGGCAATGAAGAAAAATGATTCATTAGAAGGATCCTTGCTTAGCTTAATAGCCGGTGCAATGGCTCCTAATATATTGCCTAAATGTGGAGTACCCGTACTTTGTATGCCTGTTAAAACTCTCATGTGTATATTTTATATGATAAAATGCAAATTTACATTTAAAATATAAAGTTCAAAAACTTATGCATTTTTATTACACCATATAAAGATTAGACCCCGCATGAGAATACAAAATGGAGTAATTTTTTACACAGGACTATTTCATCCATTCTTTAGGAAACATACCGGGTTTGAAGAAATAAACACCTATGAGAAATATCGCACCAAGAGTGATGGAAGAATCGGCAACATTAAATATATAATTAAAAAATTGAATCCTTTCACCTCCCCAAATAGGAAACCATTCAGGCAAATAAGTGTCTATAAGAGGAAAACGAAACATATCCACGACACATCCTCCGAATAGAGGAGCATATCCTTTAAAATTAAGCTTGGAAATTCCCGAATATCCGTACCAATCCTTCACAACCGAGTTATAAGTTGTACCCGAATCGAAAAGGACTCCATAAAAAGTACTGTCAATCAAATTCCCGATTGCACCCGCAAAAATTAATCCTGCCGGAATGATAAAATACCAAGTATTAGCCTTTTTAGACCATTTGTTGATATAATAAGCCATTAAGCCTATTAATACCAAACGCAATAAGCTCAGGCCTATTTTACCTATGAATCCTCCAAGTTGCACTCCATAAGCCATACCAGGATTTTCAACATACGTAAGATAAAACCAATCGAAAACTTTTATTTCCTCATGAAGATGAAAATGAGTTTTAATGTAAATTTTTGATACTTGATCTAATAAAAGGATAAAAAATGTTATCCATAAGACTTTCTTCATTCTTACTATTGATTGTTTTTAGCCTCAATACTTAAGGTAGCATGAGGAACCGCTTTCAATCTTTCTTTACCTATTAATTTCCCGGAAATCCTGCAAATTCCGTATGTTTTATTCTCAATTCGTATTAAAGCATTTCGCAAATCACGGATAAATTTTTCTTGACGAGCCGCCAAATGGGAGTTACTTTCTTTACTCATGGTTTCCGAACCTTCTTCAAAAGCTTTAAAAGTAGGAGAGGTATCATCCGTTCCGTTATTTAAATCATTAACAAACGCTTCTTTCAGCATAGTTAAATCATTTTCCGCTTTTTCAATTTTATCAAGAATAAGTATCTTGAATTCTTCAAGTTCTTCGTCAGAATATCTAAGTCTGTCTTCAGTCATAATTACACTTTTTTTAGTACGATTTTAATTTTAATTTCATTAATGTCTAATTCCGTCCCATCGGTAGTGTTACTTACAAAAGTTAATTTCTGTGTTAATGTTTCAGAACATATATATTCCATATTTTCGTTAACGGATTTTTCAATTTCCTCATTCGCCTGAATTTCTAAAGATATTTTATCGGTAACTTCCAATCCATTCTCTTTTCTGAGATTTTGAATTTTATTTACCAATTCTCGAGCAATTCCCTCAGATTTTAATTCAGGTGTGATAGTGATATCGAGTGCAACGGTTAATTTGCCGTCATTGGCAACTAACCATCCCGTAATATCTTGTGTGCGAATTTCAACATCATCCAAGTTTAGTTCGTAGCCGGACAGAGTTATAGTTCCGTACTTTTCCAACTCTTCAATTTGAGAAGAAGATAATTGTTGGAGCTGTTGGCTAACGGCTTTAAGGTCTTTACCTAATTTAGGTCCTAACGTTTTAAAATTAGGTTTTACGGCTTTTACAATAATATCAGAAGCTTCTTCAGGGTTCAATAATTGAACTTCTTTTACATTGACCTCTTGTTTTATTATAGGTATTATGGATTCTAAATTTTCCCTGTCATTTTTACTTAAAACAGGAATCATAATTTTTTGCAACGGTTGGCGAACTTTTATATTTTCTTTTTTACGCAAAGAAAATACCATAGTGGTAACTTTTTGCGCTAAATGAGTTCTTTCCAACAATAAATAATCGATTTCATTTTCCTGTTTGATCGGAAAATAAGCTAAATGAACCGATGCATAAGGTTCTTTTCCCGTAACTGCATTTAAATCCTGATACAATCTATCGGAATAGAAAGGTGCTGCCGGAGACATTAATTTAGCAATAGTATCCAAACATTTATAAAGAGTTTGGTAAGCAGAAATCTTATCATTGGAATATTCTCCTTTCCAAAAACGTCTTCTTGATAAGCGCACATACCAATTACTTAAATTATCTATAACAAAAGTATTAATTGCTCGTAAAGCTTTGGTTGGCTCATAATCGGTATAGAAAGAATCCACTTCATCTATCAAAAGATTAAGTTCGGATAGGATCCATTGATCTAATTCGTTTCTTTCTTTAAAAGGTATATCATCCTCTTTATAACTGAATCCATCCACGTTGGCATATAAAGCAAAGAATGAATAGGTATTATATAGAGTTCCGAATATTTTACGGCGTACTTCGTCAATGCCCTCCAAATCAAATTTCAAATTATCCCAAGGTTGAGCATTGGAAATCATATACCATCGAGTAGCATCCGGCCCATACATAGCTAAGGTTTCAAAAGGCTCAACAGCATTTCCTTTACTTTTGGACATTTTATTTCCTTTTTTATCCAAAACCAACCCATTGGAAACAACATTTTTATAAGTTACGCTGTCAAAAATCATGGTTCCGATTGCATGTAAAGTATAGAACCAACCGCGAGTTTGGTCTACTCCTTCAGCAATAAAATCTGCCGGATAGTATTTTCGTTCGTCTATTAATTCCTTATTTTCAAAAGGATAGTGCCATTGAGCGTATGGCATAGCTCCTGAATCAAACCATACATCAATCAAATCACTTTCTCGCTTCATGGGCTTTCCACTCTCTGAAACAAGAACTATTTGATCCACAATATTTTTATGAAGATCTATTTTATTGTAATTTTCCTCGGAAAAATCACCTACAATAAAATCTTCAAAAATATTTTTAGACATAAATCCGGCTTTTACGGATTTTTCCATTTCATCAATCAATTCCTGAATAGAACCAATAATGATTTCTTCTTTAGCATCTTCAGTTCTCCAAATAGGAAGGGGAGTACCCCAATATCTTGATCTGGAAAGATTCCAATCATTAGCATTTTCCAGCCAATTACCGAAACGACCTTCTCCCGTTGATTTAGGTTTCCAATTGATACTTTGATTTAATTCGGTCATTCGATCACGAACTTCCGTAATTTTTATAAACCAAGAATCCAAAGGATAGTAAAGAATAGGTTTGTCTGTTCTCCAACAATGAGGATAGTTGTGATTGTATTTTTCTACTTTAAAAGCCTTATTTTCGGTCTTTAAAAGTATGGCTATTTCAACGTCAGTTGAACGTTCCGGAGCTTCGTTATCGTTATAATATTCAATGCGAACATATTTTCCCGCAAAAGGTTCAGGTAAACTTGAAATAAATTTACCCTGTAAATCCACTAAAGGAACAGGATTTTGATTTTCATCAAGAACCAACATACCGGGTACCCCGTGTTCTTTTGCAACTTTCGCATCGTCTGCACCAAAAGTAGGAGCAGTATGAACAATACCTGTACCGTCTTCAGTAGTCACATGGTCTCCATCTATTACTACAAAAGCTTTATCCGCATCTACATACGGTAATGTCCAAGAAAGGAGTTGTTCGTATTTTATTCCAACTAAATCTTTCCCCTTGTATTCGGCAAGAATTCGATAAGGTATTTTTTTATTTTCAGATGTATACTCTTGAAAATCGACATCAGACTCAGCAGGCACGAATTTACCTGAAAACTGACTTCCTACTAATTCTTTAGCGAGTATAACGTTGATGGGTTCAAAAGTATATTGATTAAATGTTTTTACCAATACATAATCAATAGATCCTCCTACAGTCAACGCCGTATTGGAAGGTAAAGTCCACGGTGTGGTAGTCCAAGCCAAGAAATATACATCGCCCTGAATATCGTTAAATAAAGTAGTGCTTTCCTTAATTGCTTTAAATTGAGCAACAATGGTCGTGTCTGTAATATCTTTATATGCACCGGGTAAACTCAACTCATGACTGGAAAGCCCTGTTCCAGCTTTAGGAGAATAGGGTTGAATGGTATAACCCTTATAAAGTAAATTTTTATCGTAAATTTGTTTCAACAACCACCAAACACTTTCCATATATTTGGGATCGTAAGTAATATAAGGATGATTTAAATCTACCCAATAACCTATTTTTTGAGTTAGTTCGTTCCAAGCACCGGTATATCGCATAACTGCTTCTTTACAAGCCTTGTTGTATTCTTCAACAGTTATTTTTTTACCAATATCTTCTTTGGTAATACCTAATTCCTTTTCAACTCCAAGTTCAACGGGCAAACCGTGGGTATCCCAACCGGCTTTTCTATTGACCTGTTTTCCTTTTAATGTTTGGTATCGGCAGAAAATATCTTTAATGGTACGAGCCATTACATGGTGAATGCCCGGCATTCCGTTAGCTGAAGGAGGTCCTTCAAAAAATACGAATTGGGGATTGCCTTCACGAGATTTTATACTCTCTTGGAAAATATTATTTTTTTTCCAAAATTCTAAAATTTCGTCTGCAAATTTATTTAGATTTAATTCTTTATATTCTTGAAATTTATTGCTCATTTTCTTTTAAAACAAATGCGAAAAAAATTGATTTGCGAATATACGAAAAAAAAGTCTATCTTAAATGGACTTTAATTGTATAGTAAAACTAATTTATTGTATTACAATCAGCGATTTATAACTAAAAAAAAACTCATATTTTTTAAAAATACAGATCAATTAAATTACCGTATATAGGGATTGTTATACCCTAAAATATTTGTTAACCTTGAAGAATTAACTAATCATTTTTTTATAAAAGGGGTGATATAAGTTTAGCTATGGAATTACCTAAATCTACCCATCGGTTTCGTTTTAACCATTCCTTATAGGAAACTTCCGTGCTGTTTTCAATGTCTTCCATAAAAGCATCGTAAAGTTCCCGGTTTATGGTTTCGCTGTAAACTAAGGCGCTAATTTCAAAATTTAAATCAAAGCTCCGCATATCCAAATTGGCTGATCCTATAACGGAAAGATTGGTGTCGGAAATTATGGTTTTAGCATGTACAAATCCTTTCGTATACCTGTAAATTCGAACCCCCGAGGCTAATAACTCTTTATAATAGGCGCACGAAGCTGCATTCACAATGATACTGTCCGATTTATACGGAACCAAAATCCGAACGTCCACTCCGCTTAAAGCTGCGTACTTTAAAGCATTAACAATAGTTTCATTAGGGATCAAGTAAGGCGTTGTTAAATAAAGCCTCTTTCGGCTGGACATTATAATTCCGTTGTATACAAGCATTATAGTTGCTCGATCGCTATCCGGACCACTGGCAGCAATCTGAAGAAGTTCGGGGTTTTCGTCTTTAGTGGTGATATCTTTAGACGCGTGAAAGTAGTCTTTGTCAAAAGGATCGACGTCATTTCCGGAACAAAAATTCCAATCGGTTATGAAATTATATTGAAGTCCGTTCACCGCTTCTCCTTTCACCATAAAATGGGTATCACGCCAAAATAGTTTGCTGTTCGGAGTATTAATATATCGGTCGTCAACATTAATTCCACCAATAAAACCAACTTTAGAATCAATGATTATTATTTTACGGTGATTGCGATAATTCATTCGGTTGGCAAAAGCATAAAGTTTAATTTTGTAAAAAGCAGCGGCTTGTACGCCGCCTTCACGCAGTTCTTTTATCATTCTTTTGTTCAAGGAATGGCTTCCAAAATCGTCATAAATAAATCGTACGGTTACGCCTTCTTTGGCTTTTTGTATTAAAATATCTTTAATTTCGTTTCCAATACGGTCATCAGCAAAAATATAATATTCAATATGGATATGTTTCGTTGCTTTTTTTAATTCTTCAATAACCTCTTTAAATTTATTTTCACCATTGATAAGCAACTTGGTATTGTCGGCTACATAAAGAGCAGAAGAAGTATCTTTTAATAACATTCTTATTGAGTGAGTTTTACCCTCCAGTAATTTATTGTATTTGTTGATTCTCTTTTCGGTATGTTCATTTATTTGATTTCTGAGTATCTGATAGAAGTTTCGATCGTGTGTATATTTTCTTTTATACAATTTTTCCAATCGGTAGTTCATTCCAATCGAAAAATATAATATTACCCCTATAATGGGAAGGATTATAACTATAAGTAAATAACCGATAGCTTTGGATGGATTTTCCGTATTTTTGATTATTTTAAAGATGGTATAAATAATAACAAGTATATAAAGAACAGCCCCTAGTATTGAAAGATATTCAAAGTTTAAAGATTTAAACCATGCAATAAATTTATCCATATTTTTGAAACGAAAATTTTCTTATAAATTTAATTAATATAATTATTTAATAATTTTTAACATTTATAATTCAAATTTTGCGGTTTATAGATTGTATGTTTGGTGAATACTAATTATTTTATGATAAATTTTATTTGTAATACATCTAATTATATTAAAACAACATAGTTGATGGAGATGGTAGGTGGTGTAAAAATTTTGGTAATAGGATGGAAATTAAATTTGAACAACCTGATTGAAAGCGTATGATTTTATCCATTGCTAACAAATAGATTAACAAGATTGGTTATTTTATTTAGGGATCTAAAAAAATTTTACATCCTAAAACTTATGTAAATAAGTTGTTTATATAGAAGCAGTAGTGTCTTTTGTTTCGAGATAATCCCAATCGCCATTTACTCTTAAAACTTGTTCGATCACATCTCTCACACAACCTTTTCCGCCTTTAGTAGGTGAAATATAGTCTGCAATGGAAAGAATTTCGGGACAAGCATCTTTGGGAGCTGCTCCAATTCCCACTTGGTTCATCACCTCATAATCGGGCAGATCGTCTCCCATATATAAAACTTCATGCGGTTTCAATCCGTATTTGTAAAGGAAATCTTCCAAATCATCCCATTTATCTTTAGAATCAAGATAGATGTCAGTTATACCTAAATAGTTGAGTCGGCTCACTACAGAGGCATCCTTTCCTCCGGTAATTACGGCAATTTTATAACCTTTCTTTACAGCAAACTGTAAGGCAAATCCATCTTTAGTATTCATATTTCTGATCATTTCGTTATTAATGAGAATGATGGATCCGTCGGTCATAACTCCGTCTACATCAAAAACGAATGCGCTAATATGATTGAGCTTTTCTTTATAATTTATCATGGTAAGTTTCTAAAATGGAATTAGTTAGTAGAGAATAGATTTGGAATAAATTGGAATCAGACTCTAAGATAGATAAATGTTTTTGGATAACAACTTGGTCATTTCTTTTTGCCGGTCCTGTTTGAGCGTCATACGGAGAAATGTCATCATTTATTTTTTCAAAAGTTTCCTTTATCAAAGGTTTTAAAATCTCAAAAGGTATATCTTGTTTACGGCAAATTTCATTGGCTATGTAAAGTAGATGATTGGTAAAATTGTTGGCCCATACGCCCGACATATGTATTTTCAATCGCTTTTCTGAATCTACAACATAGGCTTCATCAGAAATTCTTTTAGCCAAATTTAAAAGAATAGTTTCATCGTCTTTATTTTCTGCTTCAATAAAAAAAGGAATTTTATCGTATTCCAACGCTCTTTTTTTTGAAAAGGTTTGCAAAGGGTAAAAGACTCCTTTTCTGTATTTACCCTTAAGCGCAGATAAGGGGATCGATCCGGAAGTATGGACAACTAAACAATCTTCAAATGGTACATAATAAGATATTTCGGAAATGGCCTTATCTGAAGTGCAGATAATATAGATGTCTGCCTTAACAATTTCTGAAATTTTATCTGTATAATTAATATTATAATCTTCTGCAAAATTTTGTGCTTTATCCAGAGTTCTGTTGAAAACCTGTACGACATTCACCGTATTTTCAAGTAAGGCTCTGGTTAAATGATAAGCAACATTTCCGGCCCCTAGAATTACAACATTTTTATGCATATTTTCATCATTAATTATTTCTTAATTCGGCATGAAACTGGGTTGAAAAACGATCTAACAATTTTTTCATAACCTTATCAATGTCTTGATCCGTAAGGGTTTTATTTTCATCTTGAAGGAAGAAATTCAATGCGTATGATTTTTTGCCTTCAGGTAGATTTTTGCCCTCATAAACATCAAAAAGATTTACGGATTGAAGCAATTTTTTTTCTGTTTCAAAGGCCGCTTTATATAAGTCAAAATATTTTATATCTTTATCCAGTAAAAGGGCTAAATCTCGGGTTGAGCCCGGAAATTTAGGAATTTCAGCTAATTTATAAGGTTTTTTCTTAGAGGCAAGATCCACCCATTTTTCCCATTCCAATTCTGCATAAAATACATTACCTTTTAGTCCGAATTCTTTTAAAAGCTTAGGATTGATACTTCCTAGTTTACCTAAAGAAGATCCGTTTACAAAAAGTTCGATGCCGTCTTTATACAGAGAAGAAGACTCTAATGGTTTTTCATCAATGGATATGTTAAAACCGGTAAGTAATTGGCTTACAATTCCTTTTAAATGAAAAAAAGTAGAAGTATTTTGAGGAATAATCCAATTATTTTCCTGGAAATTTCCGAATAAAGCTACCGAAAGTTTTTTATTTTCAATATAAGTTCCCGCGGAATTTTTAAAATAGGTTTTTCCGAATTCATAAAACTTAATTTCTTTCTGATTACGATTGCTGTTAAATGAAATACTTTGTAATACGCCATATACCAGGGATTGCCTCATTACACACAAATCTGTGCTTAAAGGATTAACCAGCTCCACGTATTGGGTGTTTTCATCTCTACGAGACGTTAACGAATTGTTGATGATTTCGTTAAAACCATTATATTTTAATTGGTTAGCAATCGTGTTTTCAAGAAATTCTTCATCAAAGGCATTTTTATTTTCATAAGCAAACGAAAACTTTTCAGGAATGTCAATTTGATTGTACCCATAGATTCGTGCAATTTCTTCAATAACATCTATTTCCCTCGTCACATCTACACGATAAGCCGGTACTATAAGATCCAAAACTTCGTTTGTATCGCTGATGATAGTAAACTCTAATGATTTTAAGATTTCTTTGATCTGTTCTCTATGGATTTTCTTTCCTAATATTCGATCGATTTTATGATACCTTAAAATAGTATTTACGTTTTTTATTGGATTGGGATATATATCTATCATTTCTCCAACAACGGTTGCATGGGTTAACTCTTTAAAAAGCTCACAGGCTTTTTTCAAAGCAATCAGGGTATAATTAGGGTCTACACCTCTTTCAAAACGGAAAGATGAATCGGTATTTAACCCTTCTTTTTTAGAGGTTTTCCTAATAGAAACCGGATCAAAGTAAGCAGCTTCTAAAAAAATATTTTTAGTTTCATTGGAAACTCCGGATTCTAATCCGCCATACACACCGGCCAAGCATAAAGGAGTATCCTGAGCGTCTTTTATAAGTAATTCGGAATCGGATAGATTTCTTTTTACTCCGTCTAATGTAGTAAACGCAGTTCCTTCCGGTACTGTTCCCACTTTTATTTTTTGACCGCCAATTTTATCGGCATCAAATGCATGAAGAGGAAGTCCGTAGGAATGTAATATATAATTAGTTATATCTACTGCATTATTTATAGGAGATAATCCTATGATTCTTAACTGGTTTTGTAACCAATCCGGCGAAGGTTTAATTTCAATATTTTTTAAATATATACCCGAATATCTAGGGCAGAGTTGCTGATTTTCCACTTCAACGCTAATTGGGTTTCCTTTTGCTTCATCCAATTTGAAATTTTCGAAAATGATTGGTTGCAATTCAGCCTTGATTTTTCTGCTTTTAAGCGCCGCATATAAATCACGAGCTACCCCATAATGAGACATAGCATCCGTACGGTTGGGAGTGAGCCCTATTTCAATACAATAATCCTTAGAAACAGGGATCACCTCATTGAGCGGAGTACCCACTTTTAAATTAGAATCAAGTACGAGTATGCCCTCATGGCTTTTGCCTAAGCCCAATTCATCTTCGGCACAAATCATTCCGAAAGATTCTTCCCCTCGTATTTTACTTTTCTTAATTTTAAATTCGCTTCCGTCTTCGGAATATAAGGAAGTACCAATAGTGGCTACAGGTACTTTTTGGCCTTTTTCTACATTAGGTGCCCCACAAACAATTTGAACGACTTGATCCCCTAAGTTCACTTTAGTTAGTTTCAGCTTGTCTGCATTCGGGTGCTTTTCACATTCAATGACTTCACCGACAACTACACCTTTTAGACTGCCTTTGACAGATTCAATTTCTTCAACATCTTCCACTTCCAAACCTGTGTCTGTAAGTATGGAAGCTATTTTTTCAACAGATAAATCAGTCTTAATATATTTACATAACCAATTATAAGAAATTTTCATTGATTTTAACTATTTATATTAAAAAAATCTTATGTAAATAATTTATTTACATAAGAGCGAGAAAAGTGGTTTATATTTTAAAATTTATTTAGTTATTAAGCATAACAGGCATTACCAACATTAATATGTCTTCGTTCTCATCCAATCCGTCTGCAGGTTTAATAATTCCCGCACGATTGGGCGTAGACATTTCAAGAGTAATGTCTTCCGAAGAAATGTTGTTAAGCATTTCATTTAAGAATTTGGAATTAAATCCTATTTTTAATTCTTCCCCATTGTAATCACAAGGAAGGCTCATATCCGCTTTATTTGAAAAATCAACATCTTCAGCGCTTAGCTTAAGTAAATTTCCATTTAAAGCTAAACGTACTTGTGAAGTTGATTTATTAGAGAAAAGGGCGGCTCTTTTTAGAGAGCTTAAAAATAATTGCCTGTTTATAGTCAATACGTTCGGATTCTCTTTAGGAATTACGGCATCGTAGTTTGGATATTTACCGTCTATCAACCTGCAAACCCATTGAGTTTCATTGTGAGTGAACCGAGCATTGGTTTCATTAAATTCAATAATAACCTCATCATCATATGCAATCAAGGCATTTTTCAATAGTGTAAGCGGTTTTTTAGGCATGATGAATTCTATATCTTCATTGGCCGATACATCTTTACGAGTATATTTTACCAATCGATGAGCATCGGTTGCTACAAATCGACATTCCGAATTAGTAAATTGGAATAATACCCCGGTCATCACGGGACGCATGGCGTCATTACCGGTTGAAAATATAGTATTGGCGACCGCTTCTCCTAAAACGGAGGCTTTCATGGTAATAGACCTGTCTGTGTCTAATTCGGGTAGGGTAGGGTACTGGTCTACATCATCCAATGCTATGAAGTAGTTGTCTTTTTCATCCACAATTTCGAGTTGATTTCCTTCTTGTGAAAAGGAAAGCGGCTGTTCGGAAAAAGTTTTTACTGTATCGGTAAGCAGTTTTGAAGGAACCGCAATTTTTCCTTTATCTGTACTTTGAACTTCAATACTGGTTTTCATGGTTGTTTCACCATCAGATCCATAGATGGTTAATTTATCAGAATCCAGATCGAATAAAAAATTTTCCAATACAGGTAAAGATGAGTTTCCTCCGGTAACTCCACTTATTAATTGTAATGCTTTTAATAATTCTCCGCTTGAAACTATGAATTTCATATATGAATTTTTTCTTAATAGTTACAAAATTAGTTTTTTTCATTCTAAATCAAACTCTTTTTTTTTATTTTTTATTGAAAAAATCATATTATCTATTTTAAAAAATATATAAATTATAAATTCTTTATGATATATTGTTTTATTTTTAGGGATTTAAATTTTTATAATTATAATAAAAAGATAATTTCTATTTTTAAAAATATTTAGAAAATTATTTTTTACTGTCAATTTTGTTATGATGAAATTTAATACCAATCTCCCTGTTTTTAATTGATTTAGTAAAAGCTTAGATGTATGGTTTTATATCTTATTTTGTTTTCAAATCTTTAATTTATTTAAAAATAATAATTGAATATATATAGTGCTTAAAGGAATACGGGATCCATTTTGACCTATAATTAAGTTAAAATGATTATATTTGCCAATTAATATTGAAGATTTATCCATTGGGGATGACCGGTTTTGACAGCAAGATCAATGGGTAAGTAAGCATGTCGAGTCACGTAAGGTAATCTCGTTAAACTTCCGTTACAAACTTATAACTGGCAACGAAGAATACGCTTTAGCTGCTTAATACGACCGAATTATAGTAAGTCCAAGCGATCTCCTTACCAGGTAAGGAAGCTAAATGTCTCTCAAAAGCCCTTCTCTGCGGCGTTTGGTTAAGAGGCACGGGAATGCGGAGATAGAACAGGACACGCATCGGGTTCTGTTCGAAAATTTAGATGATAAGCTGCTTGTGGGGTGTGAATTCTCAGCAATCAGCCGAAAATTAATAATTCACTAAGCATGTAGAAAGCTTGCGTATTGCTTGTTTGGACGAGGGTTCGAATCCCTCCATCTCCACTTTTTAACCCGTTTAAATAACGGGTTTTTTCGTTTTTTATGGTTTTTTAGATAAGTTTTTCATCTTCGGGAATACTATTATTCTTAATTATTTTTTACATTTTTAAATAGATTCAATGAGACTCACGATTTTTTCGTATTCGTCAAGTTCTTTTTTATAATACCGAAAGAAGTAAGATTTGAATTTCACTTTTTGTTTAAAGAATAACTAATATTGATCCTATCCTATACTTAAATTTTATACTTTTTAGATTGTTTGATTAAAAAACACATACATATAAAATGATCTTATTGCTATCTCATAAACCATATAATTGGCATTTTTACCACTACTTATTTCTATTTTTCAAATATATTTATTTCAATAACTAAATATTTAGTATCTTTGTTTATTATTGTTTAATAACAAAACAAACTACTTATTATATGAAAACCACTCCAAATTATGAAGAAGGTACAGAGCCTTCCTTTCAATTAAACCCGCCTCAAAAAGAGGTTAGATATTATGCAAAATACGGAGGAACTAAAGAAGAGGTCTATGGAAAAACTCATTTAGTATCCGTGAAAATACGTATCAACGAAATTGAATATTTTACCAAAACCAGTATAAAATTAGAGCTAAAGCAAAAGCTTAATCAGCTACACACTTTTACACTCTATTGTGATCCGGACGAATTCGGAGAAAATAAAAAGACATATATCTACCAAAATACTAAAGAATACTTAGGAAAAAAAATAACTTTTGAATTTCGCCAGTATGGAAAAACAGCCTCTCTTTTTACGGGCCTGATTACACAAATATCTCTACCCAAAAAACAAGGCATACGTCAGCTGGTATTTCGGGGTACGTCTCCCGAGGTATTGATGGAAAGCGGATTACAATGCAGAAGTTTTGAAAACCAAACCCAGGAAGAAATTATAAAAGAAATAATAAAACCCTATTCCCGAAACTTAATAAACTTTCAATTCAATCCCAATAAAAAAGAACGATTACCTTATACCGTACAGTACAATTGTACGGATTTAGCCTTTATCCAACAACTTAGCGAACGCTATGGTGAATATTTTTATTACAATGGTGAAGAATATTGCTATAGTTCATGGGGGGGAAGGGTCATAGAATTAATGGAAGGTGAAGACGTATTTGAATATGAGTTAAAACTGGGAATCGGACCTCAGAATTTTAAATTTACGGCCTATGATTCCCTACAGAAAACAGAGCATATTTTAACCGCTAATCCTAAATCTCATCCCGGTTCAACCAATCCCTTTCAACAACATGCCTTAGCCTATTCAAAAAACCTGTATCACACAGTACCTCAATTCCATTATGAACAAAGCTTATTACCAAACGGTTCAAAGGAAATAGAAGATTCAATGGAGGTTGAAAAAAAGAAAAGACAAAATTTAGTTTATGTAGAAGGAGTGAGTAACAATCCCCAATTGCGGATCGGAGATGTAGCCAAGATGATGGTGTGGATACCTGAACATGAAATATTTAAAGACGGTCGAATACCGATTGAATCATATAAGATCATCGAAATTGAACACCGCTTTGCAGACGGAGAGGGCTATGAAAATACCTTTACAGGCATTCCCAAGGACATGACCGTTCCACCGTTTTACAACGGAAGAGCCTATCCGAAAGCTTCAATACAACATGCTACGGTTACAGATAATCAAGATCCGTTGAAAATGGGAAGAGTGCGCGTGCAGTTTAGTTGGCAGAAAGAAAGCAACAGTCAAACCCCGTGGATACAGGTAATACAGCTTCATGCGGGAGGAGGAAAAGGTACCTATATGAATCCGGAGAAAGGAGAGACCGTTTTGTGTGCCTTTCAAGGAGGAAATGCCGAAGCACCCGTAGTATTAGGAACGGCTTATAATGGAGGAGAAATAGCCGCCTATTATAGTGAAGGAAATGATATTAAAGTGATACAAACCCGAAGCGGGACTAAGATAATATTTAATGATTCCGAGGGAACGATACTAATGGAAGATCCAAGCGGAAATAGAATTTTTTTGGATGGAAAAGGGAATATCAAAGTATATGCCCCAGAAACTTTGTATATGGACGCCAGGAATATATCGGTAAATGCTTCTCAAAATATAACCATGAATGCAGGAGAAAATGTATCCCTGATGGTGGGAGAAGATTATAGTTTGACCGCCGCTAATATTTATGAAGCTGCAGGACAAAGTAGAACTTCAGATGCTTTAAATATTGAAGAAACTTCAAAAAAAGGAATATACGGAAGCGAAGATGAAAAATTGCGTTTAAGAAGTGGAAAAACAGTACAATCAAATAGTGCACAACAAGTTGATTTAAAATGACAATTAGAGGAGGAAATATCGTACGCAAAATAGGGGGAGAGAGTATAAAAAGGGCAAAAAAATCTCTTATATTAGAGGCAACCCATGATAATTTGACTTTATATTCCGCCAAAAAAGTAGAAATGATAGGAGAGCAGGGCGGAGTTGAATATCTAAATGATTATACCCCTCCACTACCTTTGCGCGTGGTAAAACTGGACGGACCTTTTGATGAAAATGGACAGAAAGTTTCTTGCATTAAAAAAGGAATTTATTATAAATTTAAAATAGTAAAATACAATCGTTCTCCAACTTCGATAGAACGGCATCAAATCCGTTGGGCAACACAGTATGAAAATCAGTCAATATTTTGGAATTATCCGCAAGTCAACGGAAAGGAAGAAATTATAATTAATGTTGATCGAAATATTAAATCTTCATACATAATAGTTTATGCTTACTATAATATAGGTCATGTGGGATTGGAACAATCATCTCTAAAAATTGGAATAGAGAAATTTTATTATAAAGGAATAAAGAATTGGGGTAAATTGCAATCCGGATTTGCTACAGAGTATGGAAAAATAACAGAAGAACAGATTAAAAAACATGCAAATAGATTGGGTTGGGTGAATATAAATAGTGTAAGGAATAAGTCTCTGAAAAGTATAAAAGAAAGTTATGAAAATTTATTATTAGGAACCCGCAGGGTTCTATCGAAAGAGGTAGCGGATAAGGTAATTAATAACTTTTATAATGGCAAAGGAAAAAAACTAAGCTTTGATGAAAACTCTAAAATTTCCAAAGACTTAAAAGAATACGGACCCTTTAGGGAATATTTTGATAAATATTTAGAAGTAATTAAATATTTGATTAAAGAGCGTACCTTATATACAAAAAATGGTAATGAAATTATGAAAATATTTCAAGATATGATTAAATTTAAAGCTCTTCCTAATTTCAATCAACCTTGGCATATTATAGGTTATGACTATTATGGATTGATGGGAGGAACTCAAACCATAAAGGTAGACTTGGAAATTGAAGAAGATAAGCCGGGGATATGTTTGGTAAAAACAAAAATGTATATAGGCGATTGGTACGGAGCAGATTGGGATGACGTTAATGGAGTCATAAAAGGGAGCGTGCATAGCCTATCAGCATTTTTTTGGTTACAACACCATTACGGTTATCAGCCTTTTGAAACTGAAATTATTTACCAATCGTTAGATTATTTAACATTATGAAAAAAATAAAATTTTTCTTATTTTAC
>NZ_WINV01000006.1:0-134874 GCF_009827835.1 Apibacter sp. B2912 | reverse complement strand
TAGCCGCCGGTTTTTTAAAAAAGAAAGCTTTGTATAGAATTATACAAGGCTTTTTTTGTTTTGTATTGAAGTGGTTTTTTTGGTTACCTTCTTTTTACCTGTTTATTACCATCTTCTTATTTATTAATTTCAAAAACTATCCTGGAAGCGGTTTTTTTATTTATATATTTGTTACTATAATAATAAATAAATGGATAAAGCTTTTCAATACCAAATAGAAAATAAACAAAGATATTTAGACGAATTATTTGATTTATTACGAATCCCATCTATTAGCGCGGATTCTGCATATGCTAATGACATAATAAAATGTGCCAATAGTATTTCTAATAATTTAAAAGAATCCGGATTTGAGAATGTTGAAATATGTAAAACACAAGGTAATCCGGTAGTTTATGCTGATAAAATTATTAGCTCTGATCTACCAACAGTTTTAATTTATGGTCATTACGATGTACAACCTGCAGATCCCTTGAATCTTTGGGAAACCGATCCTTTCGATCCTGTAATAAGAAAATCAAACTTACATCCGGAAGGTGCAATTTATGCTCGAGGATCGGCTGATGATAAAGGTCAATTCTTTATGCATGTAAAGGCTATTGAGTCTCTTATAAAAACAAATACTTTACCATGTAATGTAAAATTAATTATTGAAGGAGAAGAAGAAATAGGTTCTGTCAATTTGGGGAATTTTTTAAAAGAAAATTTGAGCAAACTTTCATGTGATGTTATATTGATATCAGACACACATATTTTTTCAAATCAAGTTCCGACCGTTACAACAGGTTTAAGAGGTCTAAGTTATGTAGAAGTTGAAGTAGAAGGGCCTAATCGAGATTTACACTCCGGTTTATATGGTGGTGCAGTTCCTAATCCTATTAACGTGCTTTCTGATATGATCGCTTCGTTAATTGATAAAGACGGCAAAATTACTGTTAAAGGATTCTATGATAAGGTAATAGAAATATCTCCTGAAGATCGGGCAGAATTAAATAAAATTCCTTTTGATGAAGAAGAGTTTAAAAAATCAATCGGTTTAAAAGGGACGCAAGGGGAAAAAGGATATAACTCGTTAGAGAGAACATCTATACGACCTATCTTAGATGTAAATGGTATTTGGGGAGGTTATACAGGAGAAGGAGCTAAAACTGTTATTCCATCAAAAGCTCATGCTAAAATATCCATGAGGTTAGTTCCTGACCAAAATCCTGAGGAAATAACTGAATTGTTTACAAAACATTTTTTATTCATTGCTCCGGAAAGTGTTAAAGTAAAAGTCACCTCTCATCACGGAGGTAATGCATACGTTTTACCCTCCTCAGATCCCGGATATAAAGCAGCTAAACTGGCTATGGAAAAAACCTTTAATAAAGAAGTTTTACCCTACAGAACCGGGGGGAGTATTCCCATTGTTTCTCTATTTGAAGAATTACTGGGAGCAAAATCCGTTTTAATGGGATTTGGATTGGATAGTGATGCTATTCATTCTCCTAATGAACACTATGGTTTATTTAACTTTTATAAAGGAATTGAAACCATTCCCTATTTTCTCAAATTTTATACAGAAAACTTACGAAGTAAAAAATAATATTTAAAACGTAAGTAGAACTTGATTTTTCAAACATCCATTTTTGTACTCATATATTTATGATTGAAATATTTTTGGTTTTACTATTTAGTATCATTTTTTTATTAATAGGAATATATATCGGAAAAAAAATTAATGATTCATCCATTAATTCCGAAAAAATTCTTTTAAATGAAAAAATAAAAGTTTTACATGCCGGTTTGAGTAAAAGTGAAGAGCTAAAAGAAAAAGAGTTGTTTGAAAAGGAAAAAATAAAAAAGGAAAGAGAACAATTATTGCTTGAATTAGCTCGTAAAGATGCCGATTTTGAAAACCTAATGCATAAAAATAAAGAGCAAAAATTAGAGATTGAAGAAATTCAAGATAATTTTAGGAAAGAATTTGAGATAATAGCAAGTAAAATACTGGAACAAAAAACTGAAAAATTTACAGAACAAAACAGGCATAATATAAAAACACTTTTAGATCCCTTACAAGAAAAAATTTCCGTTTTTGAAAAGAGAGTGGAAGAAAGCCAAAAAGAAAATATAGGGATCTATGCATCTTTAAAAGAACAATTACATTATTTACAAAATCAAAATTTAAGAATCTCTCAGGAGGCTGAAAATCTTACTAAAGCTCTTAAAGGAGATACAAAAATTCAAGGAAATTGGGGAGAATTAGTTTTAGAAAGAGTTTTAGAAAAATCGGGATTAGAAAAAGGAAGAGAATATTTTATACAAGAACGCTTGTGTTCTGAAGATGGAAAACGGTATATTCCCGATGTAATCATATATCTTCCTGATAATAAAAAGATGATTATAGATTCCAAAGTTTCTTTAATAGCCTATGAACGTTACATAAACAATGATAATGAAGATGAAAAAAAACTTCATTTAAAAGATCATATAAATTCTATTAAAAAACATGTTAATCAACTTTCATCGAAAAATTACCAGGGGTTATATGCAGAAAATTCATTAGATTTTATATTACTTTTCATCCCCATTGAAACGGCTTTTTCTTTAGCTTTAAATTATGAATCTTCTTTATATAATAAAGCCTTCGAACAAAATATTGTCATAGTTACTCCATCTACTCTTTTAGCAACCTTGAAAACTATTGATAGTATGTGGAATAACCAAAAGCAACAAAGAAATGCATATGAAATAGCTAAAACTGCCGGTAATTTATACGATAAATTTGAAGGATTTCTACAAGATTTGTTGCGTATAGGGAAAAAAATGGATGAGGCTAAAAATGAATATGGAAACGCTATGAACAAGCTGGTAGAAGGGCGAGGTAATCTTGTCTCTCAAATACATAATTTAAAAAAAATGGGTGCAAAAGCTAAGAAAACCTTGCCTGAAGATCTTATATCAAAAGCTGAAATTTTTGAAAGTGAATCTTAATTTTAAAATACTGTGTAATAAAATTTTATAAATAAATTGAATGAATTCTCTAAGTAATAAATAATAAAATAAATGAAAAGCAAAAAATTATTTTTGATTGTAGCACATTTTTTATCATTAACATTAATTTTTGCCGGTACCAATGAGCCTGTAGAAGAAGAGAATGAAGAAAAAAATACGAAAGAATTCAGGGCCGTATGGGTGGCAACATTTTTAAATATAGATTGGCCTTCAAAACCCGGTTTACCTGCTGAACAACAAAAAGAAGAATTTATAACCTTATTGGAGAATGTCAAAAAATGGAAAATGAATGCCATTATTGTTCAGGTAAAACCCGCATCTGATGCATTATATCCATCTAAATTAAGTCCCTGGTCGGGTTATTTGTCAGGAACGCAGGGTGTTGATCCGGGATACGATCCCCTTGAATTTATGGTTAAAGAAGCACATAAAAGAGATATAGAAATACACGCTTGGTTTAATCCTTTTAGACTTTCTGCAGCCAATGCCAATTGGAGCTCATTGGCTACTGATAATATTGCATTCAAGCATCCCAATTGGGTGGTTAGATATGCCAATCAATTATATCTAAATCCGGGTCTTCCGGAAGTACGTGATTATGTAATACAGTCCATTATGGAAGTAGTTAATAACTATGAAGTAGATGGTATTCATTTGGATGACTATTTTTATCCCTATAAAGTAGGTAAACTCGATTATCCTGATTTTACGGCTTACACTAAATATGGGGTAACTTTTGCCAGTAAAGCAGATTGGAGAAGAGACAACATTAATACTTTTGTACAAAAATTATATAAGAGCATTAAATCCAAAAATAAAGATATAGAATTTGGAATTAGCCCATTTGGTGTTTGGAGAAATCAAAATAATGATCCTTTAGGATCGAAAACCAAAGCATTACAAAATTATGACGATTTGTACGCTGATGTTTTACTTTGGATGAGAAAAGGGTGGTTAAACTATGTAGCTCCTCAATTATATTGGCATCGAGGACATAATCTTGCCGATTATGCCACTTTAGTGGAATGGTGGAGCAGCATGGCCAAAGAAACAGACACCAAACTGTATATAGGAATGGCGGCCTATAGAGTCAATCAATGGAAAAATCCGAATGAACTTGTTGAGCAAGTATATTATAATCGTGAATTTCCAGAAGTTAAAGGAAGTATATTTTTCAGTTATAAATCACTAGTAAATGATCCTAAAGGGGTTCTTACCAATCTAATATCCGGACCTTTTGCAGAATAAATTCTTTAAAGTATTAAAGTGTTGGTTTCGATAAAATCTTAATTTGAGTTGAGCAGTTTACATATCATTTATAAATCTATATAATTTGACGATAATTATGAACGAAATATATTCAAAAGCTTGGTGTTGGCAGCATAGAGGAGAACCGGAAGATTTAATTTGTAAAGAATATAAAATCAGAGAAATTGAAGATGATGAAGTACTCATTAAAAATACTGTCATAGGACTTAATCCGGTTGATTGGAAACTGATATCATCCGGCAATCCTTCATGGGTAAAAGATCAGATTCCCGGAGTAGATGGAGCTGGTATTGTTATTAAAACAGGAAAGAAAATGAAGCGTATACAAATCGGAGCAAGAGTATGTTATCATTCTGATCTTACCCAAGCAGGCAGTTTTTCCACTTATACTATTCTTAAAGGGAACCGCATTATGCATATTCCTGAAAAACTTAGTGATTATGCAGCTGCAGCATTTCCTTGTCCATCCTTAACCGCCTGGCAGGCTATGCAGAAGATTCCGGATATACATAATAAAAATGTACTAATAAGCGGAGCAGGAGGATCGGTAGGATATTTTCTTACCCAATTAATTCTGAATGCAGGAGCTAAGGTTTATATAACTGCCGATCTCCAACATCATAACGAATTTTATAAGATGGGAGTTAGTAAAGCAGTCGACTATAAAAATGATGATTGGAAAAATGAAATAAAAGAGGCTCTACCCGGAAGTAACTTTGATGTTATTTTTGACACGGTTAGTGGAAATCATGCTTCTCAACTTTTAGATCTAGCAGCCTATTATGGACATATAGTTGCCATACAAGGAAGAGTAGATACTAATCCTTTACCTCCATTTTCAACTTGTGTTTCCTTACATGAAATCGCTTTGGGAGCATTTCACCGATTTGCATCGGAAAAACAAACGGTTCAATTAATGACTGATGGGGAGAAACTTTTACAACAAATCAGTACAGGTAAATTAAAGTTGAGAGATCAAAAAATCAGCAGTTTTGACCGTTTACCTACTCATCTGGCCGAAATGAAACATACTAATTCCAGTTATAAATATCTTATTGAAGTATAGATAATTTTTTATAATAAAATGGTGTAATAAAGGAAGCAAACCTATTGATAAGAATATATGATAAACTATTGGTGATTATTAATAAATTATGTCTTCAAGAAATATTTATTTTATATAATTTGAAGATTTTATAAATAATAAGCATGTAAATTTAAATAAGTCTACTATGAATTATTGCTATAATTTGTCTATAAACTATAAATAATACATCGTAAAAAGAATACGTCATCATATTTGTGTTAATTGAAGTAGGATATAAAGTTACACATTTAAGGGAAATGCCTAAATTTGTACATTCACTAGTAATTAAAAACAATGAACCTAAAGTCTTATATAAAAGAACAAAGTATACAAGCAATTGAAAATTTATTTCAACAGAAAGTTGAAGATGTTGAAATACAAATAACTAAAGATGAATTTGAAGGAGATTATACTTTAGTGGTTTTTCCCTTTGTTAAGCTAGTGAAACAGAAGCCGGAGGAAATAGCCAATAAAATAGGATCATATCTTACAGCTAAAGAGGAATTTGTTGCTTTTAATGTAGTTAAAGGCTTTCTTAACCTCTCTTTAAATCCGACCGTTTTTACTAAACTATTAAAAGAAAAATATTCAGTTAAAGATTTTAAGCTTACGAAAAAGCATACTGAAAAAATAATGGTTGAGTATTCCTCTCCTAATACCAATAAACCAATTCATTTAGGACATATAAGAAATAATTTATTAGGATTTTCAATTAGTAACATCTTAAAAGCAGCAGGAAATGAGGTGTTGAGAGGACAAATAATTAATGATAGGGGCATTCATATTTGCAAGTCCATGTTGGCATGGAAAAAATATGGAAATGGAGAAACTCCACAAACAACAGGAATCAAAGGAGATCATTTGGTAGGAAAATATTATGTTATTTTCGATCAAAAATACAAAGAAGAAATACAATCTTTAATTTCATCGGGAATGGATGCAGATGAAGCTAAGAAAAAAGCACCCATTCTTTTAGAAGCTCAAGAAATGCTGAAAAAGTGGGAAGACGGAGATGCGGAAATAAAAGCTTTGTGGAAAGAGATGAACAGTTGGGTGTATTCAGGTTTCGAGAAAACATATCAAAGATTAGGAGTATCTTTTGATTTAGTCCAATATGAAAGTGACACCTATTTGCTGGGAAAAGATGTTATTGAAGAAGGACTTAAAAAAGGAATTTTATTTAAAAAAGAAGATGGATCTGTTTGGGCAGACTTAACAGAAGAGGGATTAGATCAAAAATTATTGTTGAGAGGAGACGGAACCTCTGTCTATATCACACAAGACTTAGGAACAGCCGTTGAAAGATTTACCCGTTACCATCTTAATGAATTAATCTACACAGTAGGAAATGAACAAGATTATCATTTTCAGGTACTGTTTCTAATTTTAAAAAAATTAGGGTATCAATGGGCAGATAAATTATATCATCTTTCCTACGGAATGGTAGATTTACCAAGTGGAAAGATGAAATCAAGAGAAGGTACGGTGGTTGATGCAGATGAATTAATGGAAGAAATGCATCAAGAAGCAGTTAAAAAAACTTCCGAATTAGGAAAATTAGAAGGTTACACCGAAAATGAAAAAGAACAAGTGAATGAACTTATTGGCTTAGGCGCATTAAAATATTTTATTTTGAAAGTTGATCCTAAGAAACGAATTTTATTCGACCCTAATGAAAGTATAGAGTTCAATGGAAATACCGGTCCGTTTATCCAATATACATATGCCCGGACTTGTTCCGTGCTTAGAAAAGCCGCAAAGCAAACCTTAGAAATTAAAGATAAAGAATTAAATAAGGCAGAACAAAAATTAATCATACTATTATCCTCCTATGAGGAACTAATTGAAAAATCTGCTGCAGATTTAAATCCCGCATTAATAGCCAATTATATTTACGATGTCTCTAAAGAATATAACTCTTTCTATCAAAGTAATCGTATCTTGGATGTCGAAAATGAATCAGAGCAACAACTGCGTTTGGCAATAACCCAGTGGACCGGAAATGTGATTAGACACGGGTTAAGTTTATTGGGTATCGGGGCACCGGAAAGAATGTAGTATGTTGTATGATTTAGAAAACATATTAAAACAAAAAGATATAAATCCCACAGCCATGCGTTTATTGGTTTTAGATTATTTTCTAAAACAAAATACCGCTTTATCCTTATCGGATTTGGAGTCTGGTTTTGATTATTCTGACCGAACTACTCTATTCAGGACTTTAAAGACTTTTGAAAAAAAAGGATTATTGCATACTATAAATGATGGGCATATAACTGTTTATGCCTTATGTATGGATAATTGTTCTGAGGAGCAACATGCTGACAGCCATATGCATTTTTGTTGCAAAAATTGTAAAAAAATATACTGTATGCGGACTGTAAAAACGCCGAACATAAATATTCCTGAAGGATTTATCGCCGAAAAATTAGATATTGTTATTCATGGATTATGTAACGATTGTGCAGAGAAACCTATCTAAAAATTAACAGAAAAAGCAGAAAATTAGTAACTTTGTACACTCATGGAAAACTTTGTAGTTTCAGCCCGAAAATATAGACCTTTAGAATTTGATGCTGTTGTAGGGCAAAGTCACATAACCAATACTTTGGAACATGCCATTGATAATAATCAATTAGCTCAGGCATTGCTTTTCTGTGGACCTAGAGGAGTAGGTAAAACTACATGTGCCCGTATTTTAGCTAGAAAAATTAATGAAAAATACGGAGAAACTGATGAGAATGATTTTGCATTCAATATATTTGAATTAGATGCAGCTTCCAATAATTCCGTAGACGATATACGGAATCTGATTGAACAAGTGCGTTACGCTCCTCAGGTAGGAAAATATAAAGTATATATCATTGATGAGGTGCACATGCTGTCTAATGCTGCTTTTAATGCTTTTTTGAAAACATTGGAAGAACCACCTGCACATGCCATTTTTATTTTGGCAACAACAGAAAAGCAAAAGATTATTCCTACCATTCTTTCAAGATGTCAGATTTACGACTTCAAGAGAATTGAAGTAAACGATATAAACAATCATTTAAAAAAAATAGCTCAAGAAGAAGGCATTCAATATGAAGAAGATGCATTGTATATTATCGCCCAAAAAGCAGACGGGGGATTACGCGATGCTCTTTCTATGTTTGACCGACTCGTTACTTTTACTCAAAAAAACTTAACAGTTGCATCCGTTACAGAAAACCTAAGCATTCTTGATTATGAATATTATTTTAAAATAACGGATTTAGCTTTAAAAAATGATATTCCGGGATTACTATTAGCTTTTAATGATATTATAAAAAAAGGATTTGATCCACAATTATTTATTTCAGGATTAGGAAGTCATTTTAGAGATTTAATGGTAGCACAGAATCCTCAAACAATTTCCCTGTTGGAAGTAGGAGACAATACCAAGCAAAAATATTTGCAACAAGCTCAAAATTGCTCAACCAGATTTTTGATAGACGCTATTGAAATTTGTCATCAGGCTGATATAAACTTTAGGAATAGTAAAAGTCCTAAACTATCCATTGAAATAGCCTTAATGCAATTGGCATCTTTAACAGCTGGTGAATCTCCCACAACTAAAAAAAAAAGTTTAGAATAATACCACCTTCTAATCATCTTCCTGCAAAGCAGGAAAATAAATTATCACCCCAAACCATAAAATCCGAGGAAGAGAAACAGATAGAAAAAGTTGGTAATTCTCAGGTGAAAGTTGAAAATAATTTACTTTCAAAACCAATTGTAAAAAGTGGAATACCTCTGGGAAATCAAACTAAAAAAAGATCATTTCTTTCAATAAAGGGATCGCTTCACACGGCTTCTCAAAAAGAAGAAAAGGTAGTTAATTTAGATTTTTCCGAAAGAGATAAAGACGATTTTACTGAAGATCAAGTAAAGAGTTTTTGGAATACCTATTTGGAAACTTTAAAAAACCAACCGGTTTTATATAGTGTTTTAAATACGACTCAATGCAATGTTAAGCCGAATCATACTATTTTTTTTGAATTTCCTTCCAATTCAGCTTATGACGAATTTGAACACTTACATGAAGATATTTTTCAAAAACTGAAAAAAGAGTTGAATAATTATTCCATTAATTTTAAATATCGAATTAAGGAAACTCAAAGAACGATCCTTTTAACAGATAAAGATAAATATGAAAAAATGGTAAAGGAAAATCCATTATTAGAGAAATTAAGAAATGATTTTCGATTAGATTTTTAAAATTACTGATAAAATATAATGAACAACACTTATTTATAAGATTTTTACTTATTAAAAAAGAATAAATTCTTTTTTATAGAATATTAACTTAAATTTATATTCGTGTTTCAATAAATTATCGGATATTTGCAGGGTACTTATAATATTGGAAAAAATAATTTAAAAGTTATATTATTCAGTATAAAAATTAGAAGGTCAATAATAAAAATAATAAATTTTAAACGAATGAAAAAAAATAAAATCGTTACATTATTAGGTATAGTTTGCTCATTATCACTTTCTGCACAAGATAAAATTGAATTAAAAACGGATAAAGAAAAATTATCGTATTCTTTAGCATATAACATTGTTCAAAGTTTAAAGCAACAAGATATGTTAGAAGAAATAGATATTAATATATTTAATCGGGCATTTAGGGATGAATTAGCCGGTAAACCATCGATTTATCCTATGGATTCTGTAAATTCCTTTATGCAGAAATATTTTTTTAAAAAAAGACAAGAACTAGAAAATAAAAGAAAACAACAAGGAGAAGTAAATAAAACTCAAGGCTTGGCTTTTTTAGAAAAAAATAAAAAGAAAAAAGGAGTAATTACAACTGCTTCAGGGCTACAATATGAGGTTATAGAAAAAAGCAAATCTACTGAAAAGCCCAACGAAAATGATATGGTAAAAGTTAAGTATACCGGTAAACTTCTTGATGGAAAAATATTTGATTCGACTGATAAGAATAATTCTGGTAACCCAATTGAATTTCAATTAAACAGAGTAATTAAAGGTTGGACTGAAGGAGTATCCTTAATGAATAAAGGTTCAAAATATAGATTTTTTATCCCTTCCGAACTTGCTTATGGAGAAAATGGAGCGGGAATGGATATAGGACCTAATTCTGTATTGATTTTTGATATTGAATTAGTGGACTTTAAAAAACCGGAAGATAATAAAGAAAACTCAGCCAATTAAAAAAAATTATATTTAACTATTTAACACAATGATAAAGAAAACAATTTTACTGGCATTAGCAGGTATCAGCCTTGTTGCATGTAATAAGGAAGGACGAAGAGTTACAAAATTAAATACCGATGATGAAAAAGCAGCCTATGCAATTGGCTTAGATCTTGCTCGTAATTTTAAAATTCAAGGGTTTGATAAAGATTTAAATGTAAATATTATTAAACAAGCCATGGAAGACAAATTTGAGGGTAAACAATTATTATTTTCAGAAGATTCCATACAATCTTTTATGACTGTTTATGTTCCTAAACATTTGGAAAAAATAGCTAAAAGGAATGCAGAAGAAAGTAAAAAATTCCTAGAAGAAAATAAAAAGAAAGAAGGCGTTAAAACAACAGCTTCAGGACTACAATATAAAGTTGAAAAAGAAGGAAACGGAGCAAAGCCAACCGATGAAGATATGGTATCCGTAAATTATGTATTGAAAACAACCGATGGTTCTGTGATTGAAGATTCTAAAAAACAAACCGAAGGTAAACCGGCAGATATTCCTTTAGCAAGAGTCGTACCCGGATGGAAAGAAGGGGTTAAATTGATGTCTAAAGGAGCCAAATACATATTGTATGTACCTTCAGACTTAGCCTATGGGGAAAATGGCCCTGCAGGTCCTAATCAAGCTCTAATATTTGAAGTGGAATTGGTTGATTTTAAACCAATACCTAAAGATGTAAAAAATGAAGCACCTATGCAGATTACACCTCAACAATTAGATCAAATAAAAGAACAAACCCAACAGGAACAAAAGTAAATTACTCTTATAAAAAAGTAGATGAGATAGAAAAACTCTTATTTTTAATAAGAGTTTTTCTTTTTATAGAAGCGGCATTACAAATTCATTTAGTAAATTTGTGTTCAAAATTTTACATATGAAGAAAATTCAAATGGTGGATTTAATCAACCAATACCAGCATATAAAACCTACTGTAGATAAAGGATTTGAAGAAGTATTAAACACCGCTTCTTTTATCAATGGACCGCAAGTCAATTCATTTGCTCAAAATTTAGAAAAATATTTAGATGTAAAACATGTTATTCCATGCGGTAATGGTACAGAAGCATTACAAATAGCTCTAATGGCTCTGAATCTACAACCCGGTGATGAAGTCATAACCGCTGATTTTACTTTTGCAGCAACCGTGGAAGTAATTAGCTTGTTAAAGCTAAATTCTGTTTTAGTAGATGTAGATTATGATACTTTTACTATAAGTCCGGATGCCATAAGAAAAGCCATTACACCTAAAACAAAAGCTATTATTCCTGTGCATTTATTTGGGCAATGTGCAAATATGGAAGAAATTATACAAATTGCAAATGAACACAATTTATATGTTATTGAAGATAATGCCCAAGCTATAGGTTCAGAATATACATTTAGAAACGGAACTCGTAAAAAATCAGGAACAATGGGGATTATAGGAACCACTTCCTTTTTTCCTTCTAAAAATTTAGGTTGTTACGGCGACGGAGGTGCCCTTTTTACAGATAATGATGAATTAGCACATAAAATGCGCGGAATTGTTAATCATGGAATGTACAAAAGATATTACCATGATGAAATTGGGGTAAATTCACGATTGGATAGTTTACAGGCAGTGGTCTTGAATGCAAAATTACCTTTATTGGATTCCTATAATGAAAAGAGAAGAAAGGCTGCTGACTATTACGATCAAGCTTTTTCCAATCATCCTAATTTAGTTATTCCTGTAAGAATGGAAAATTATTCCACCCATGTGTTTCATCAATACACGTTAAAAGTGATTAATTCAGATAGAGATGCTTTACAAAAATATCTTTCAGAAAGAGAAGTTCCTGCAATGATATACTATCCTGTACCTTTAAGAAAACAAAAAGCTTACGATAACGGAAATTATAAAGATGAAGATTTTCCGGCAACCAATAAGCTAATCAATGAAGTAATTTCTTTACCTATGCATACGGAATTGCAAGATGATCAGCTAAAATATATTACAGAAACAGTCTTAAGTTTTTTTAAATAAAAACGGTAAAGATCCTAAAAATAGAAAAAGCCTGAGAATATTCTCAGGCTTTTATATTATATTAAATAATTTTTTATTGTTTAAACTTATAATATCTAGCACCCAATAATACAGGATTTTCATGTTCAATACTTTCCAACATATATTCATTTTTAGGAGCAAGTACAGATGTTTTTAATTCTTTTTTATATAAAGCATGATAAGTATCCATATCAATAGCCTGAGTTTGTTCAAGTGTTTCAAACAAGTGAAGCTTTTCAGATTGAGTTTTCCATTCCTTTTCAATCACACCTTCAAATGCCTTCGATTTTGAACCGCTACCATAAGCTAAAAAGCCAAATTTTTCTCCGATAATTTCGGAATTGTTTTTTACATGATAATACAAGGTAGATAATAATCCCATAAAAATTGATCCGGTATACATATTTCCAATATTGGAAGAAGCAACTTCGGCAGGAGCAAACTTTTCTTGTACAAAAGATTTATATTCAGGAGTTTTACTTATTTCCTTGAGTTTATCGGTGTATTCCTTTTCTTGAGTAGGTAAAGATTCTTTTAAATCGGAATCTAAGGCATATATTTCAGAAAACATTCTTCTCCCTTGAAAAGAATAAGGAGAATGCACAATTATATTTTTCCATTGTTGATAAAGAGTGGTTTCAATGCTTAATAATTTTTTAAGATGAAAATAGGCACCCTTCAGTCTATTTTGATAACAAATATTCGAATATTGACCGTCAAAAATAGGTTGTTCCTTAAAAAGATTGATTTCGTCTTCTTCTATTCCGAACCAAATCGGATTATTATCTTTTTCAGTGACTTCTTTTTTTGATAAGCTTCTTTTAGGCTTAAAAAAATCAAAAACCCCTTTTGTGCTAATTCCAATTTTATTTTTGATAGAAATGATTCTCGGATTTGCAGACAATAATAAAGCTACAGCACCTGCTCCTTGTGTATATTCTCCGGTAGAATTCAGGTCATACTTTGCATAATCCGTACCGATGACTATCGCTTTTTTATCAGGATTCACTCGAATATAATCTAATGAATTATGTAGGGCATCTACCCCTCCAATACAGGCAAAAGTAAGGTCTACTACATCGCAATGCTCAAAAGAACCTTCCCCATAAAGATCTTCCATTAGGGATACCAGAAAAGAGCCGATAGGTTTGGAAGAATCAATACCGCTTTCAGTACCTATATAAATTCGGCTAATTTCTTCCGGGCGCAATCCTTCTTGCTCCAATAACTTTTTTAGAGCGTTAGCGGCAAAAACTATTACGTCTTGATGAACATCAGGAAGCGACATTTTAAGTAAACCTAAACCCTTTTCAAGCTTTGCCGGTTCAATGTCCCTAGCAATTGCTAATTCTTTTATAGGTAAATATATTTTCGGGATATCAAAAGAAAATGCGTCAATACCCACTTTTACATCATAATTCATAATATCAATAAATTCTTTACAAAAGTAGTAAAAACAAATGTATTTTAGGTTGGTATAAAGTTTTATCAAAAGGAAAAGTAACAGGTGTTGAGACTGTTTTTAAGTGAAATATTATATTTTATAAATCTTAAATATTTTCATAAAATACCTATACAGAATAATTTATTTAAAACTATAATTAAATATCTTAAAAATATTGTATAAGAAAAGATATAAAAAAAAATAAAGTTGAATCGTCTTGGTGATATTTATCATATAATAATAACCAAAAATCAGAATAATAAAAAGAATTTTTTAAGTAATAATTATTAAAAATTTACCATTTACAAGCTGCAATATATTCCGTATTTTTGCGTGTAAAAATCATTGAGAAATGGGTAAATTACAAGAGGATTTTTTTAAATATCAAGCAAAAACAACTTTTTATGCCTCAGGTTTTGAAGTAGACAAAGCAGTAGGAAATTATATTTACGGAAAAGATGGCAAGGCATATCTGGACTTTGTAGCGGGAGTTTCGGCAAATACTTTAGGTCATTCCCACCCGAAAGTTATTCAAGCGATTAAAGATCAGGCGGATAAATACTTACACGTAATGGTATATGGAGAATATGCCATGGAAAAGCCGGTGCAGATATGTAAAATGTTATCGGAAAATTTACCGGATCCGCTCCATACAACCTATTTGGTCAATTCCGGAACGGAAGCCATAGAAGCATCCATGAAGTTAGCTAAACGATATACAGGCAGGCAAGAAATCATATCGTTTATTGATGCTTATCACGGAAACTCGCAAGGTTCCTTGAGTTTAGCAGGTAGGGATACTAATAAAAAGCCTTTTGAGCCTTTATTGCCTCAAATTAATTTTATACGCTTTAATAAAGAAGAAGATTTAGCTAAAATAACCGAAAAAACAGCGGGAGTAGTAGTTGAAACCATTCAAGGGGCGGCAGGATTTATAACCCCTGAAAATAATTATTTGAAAAAATTAAAAAACAGATGTGAAGAAGTCGGAGCATTACTAATATTAGACGAGATACAGCCCGGATTTGGCAGAACAGGTAAGTTGTTTGCTTTTCAGTGGTATGACCTGGTTCCCGACATTTTGGCCATGGGAAAAGGTATGGCCGGAGGAATTCCGATAGGAGCCTTTATGGCTTCTGCTGAAATAATGGATACTTTAGCAGATCATCCTAAACTAGGTCATGTGACCACTTTCGGCGGTAATCCCATTCCGGCTGCAGCAGCTTGTGCGGTTATGGAAGAATTATTGACAACCGATTTGATGGATCAAGTTCACAGCAAAGAAAAATTATACAGAGAAAAATTAAAACATAAGGAAATTCTCTCCATTAACGGAAGAGGTCTAATGTTGGCTGTGCAACTGCGATCACCTGAATTTAGTTTAAAAGTAGCTGAAAGATGTATGCACAAAGGATTAATCGTTTTTTGGCAATTATACAGAAATGAATTCTTACGAATTTCGCCTCCATTAACCATTACTCCGGAAGAGATTATTAAAGGATGTGATATTATTTTAGAATCCATCGATGAAGTAGCTAAAGAATTTTAAATTGTACTAAGTTCTAAACGAATAATAATTCAAGTTTTAATTAAACCAATAACTAATCAAGTAAAGATAGTATTCTTATCTTTACTTCACGAAAAAAACTAAAATTAAATAATATGGCAACTGCACACATTCAGGCAGAATTCGGAGAAATTGCAAAAACAGTATTGATGCCCGGAGATCCCTTAAGGGCTAAATATATAGTGGATAAATATTTAGAAAATCCAATACAATTTAATTCTGTCAGGAACATGTTTGGATATACCGGTCTTTATAAAGGAAAAAAAATATCTATTATGGGATCCGGTATGGGAATGCCAAGTATAGGTATCTATTCTTATGAGCTATTCTCTCAGTACGGAGTTGACACTATTATACGAATTGGTTCAGCAGGTTCGTATGTTGAAGACATTAAAATATATGACGTAGTATTAGGAAATAGCGCATATAGTGAATCCTCTTATGCAAAAGTTCAGTCAGGATACGACAAAGATAAAACCTATCCGTCAGAAGAATTAAATGTATTTATTGCAAAGAAAGCAATTGAATTGAACATCTCAATTCATGAAGCTTGTATACATTCCAGTGATGTTTTTTATGTAGAAGGAGGAACTGATTATAAAAAATTAATTCAAGATCATGGTTGCGGTTGCGTAGAAATGGAGAGTTTTGCTCTATTCCATAATGCCCAAGTTTTAGGTAAGAATGCAGCTTGTTTATTGACCATCTCTGATTCATTCATTACAAAAGAAAATATATCAGCACAGGAGAGACAATCCTCCTTTGATACAATGATGGTTCTAGCTTTGGAATCAGCTATCGGTTTTCAATAAAAATTCATGATAAATAAAGTTAAAGGCAAGTAATTTTTACTTGCCTTTTTTATGAATATATAATAATACATTTATAAATTTAGTTAGTAGGGCCACCAACTTATCGAAGGCATACAGAGAAACTTCTGTATCGTATATATCATGATATCCGCTTTTTCCCCCTAAAGTATAAATATAAAAAGAAGGAACTCCTTTTTCGTAAAAAGGGCAATGATCGCTATTACAGGCACTTCCTCTGATTTTAACCTGTTTTAAATAATTATACATATAACTTATATTGTCAAGCTTAGTAAATTGTTTAAAATACTCTTTACCGTTTACAACTTGTATTCCATCTTCTCCCGTACCTACCATATCAAAATTTATTAAAAATTTAATTTTCTTCAGATCGAACAAAGGATGATCCACAAAATATTGAGAACCTTTTAATCCTGCCTCTTCTCCGGCAAAAGCAATGAATACTATATCAAAATTGGGTTTATTTTTTACAAAAACTTTAGCCATTGAAAGTAGCAGAGCGACACCACTGGCATTATCATTTGCACCGGGAAATATAACGTCATTAATTTTACCCAGATGATCATAATGAGCAGTTAATACAATAAGGCTGTCGGAACGTTTGCCTTTTATATAACCTACTACATTATTAGCTTCAAAATTAGGTTCAAAATGGGTTTTTATATCTAAAGTGATGGATGAGATAGTATCAGGTACGGATTGATTATTAATAAACAAATTAACGGTTTTAGTTTGTTTAGGACTTAAAGAATGTATAAATTTTGATGAAGTTTGCTGTATTACCAATGGAACTGAAATATCCCAAACTTCATTGCAAATAAGTTGCGGAATCTCACGATATAATTGATTTGCCGATTCCTCCTGTAAAATCAAGTTATCCGGGAAAATTTTATTCGGAAAAACCACTGAACGGGTATTTATTTTTTCCAATTCTTTATCAATATAAGAACGGTCATTCCACTCAAATAAGCTGTCAATAACCCACGTATTAAATATAACGGGAGAAAACGTTCCCTTTAAAGAAGGGGAACCGGCACCAACCAAATAATCTGAACCTAATTTCAGTTCTTTACCATTTACAGAAACAAAACTTTTGTCTATGATATTAATTGGATAAGAAAAGGATTGGAAATATGAATTATGAATTTTAGATAAACCAATTTTTTCAAATTGTGCAGCAATTTCTTCCGATGTTTTTTTCATTCCGTCTTCAACATAGCCTCGACCGGCAAATTCGGAAGAGGTTAGTTTTTTTATCACTTGTTCCGCATATACTTTAGGCGTTTGCGCTACGGATAAATTAAAGAAAAAAATAATTAAAACAATATAACTTTTTGAAATCAGCTTGTTAGTTATGGGCATCTTGAATATAAGGTTTTGATTGATTGGATGGTATTTTAAAATTAACTCGTAAAGTATAATAAGACCGAACATGCTTTTTATTTAATATGGCCGAATTCCATCTGGCTTGTGTTTTCTTTAAAACACGAATAATTTCATCGGCACATCCATATCCTATATCTTTTAAAATTTCAAAATTAGTAATTGTACCGTTTTTTTCAATAACAAATTTTACAATCACTTTTCCTTGAATATGGTTGTTTATGGCTTTAACAGGATATTCAAGATTGGAAGATAAAATTTTGAGTAATTGCTTTCGTCCTCCTTCATATTCTCCTTTTATTTGGACTTGATAGGGTTCATAAATGTTATTTTTAGGTAACGATGATTTTTCTTGAGCAGAAAGAATATTATAAAATAAAATAATGACAATAAATGATAGAACCGTGTGTATGTTTTTTTTTAACATAAAAAGTGGTTTTGTTAAAATTTATAACTATTAAATATTTATACGAGGTAAATTGGTAATAATTTTTCAAATATACGGGATAATTTTTTTTAGGTTTAAATAATTTTAAAATTAAAATTCAATCAGGGGGAGGGATTTTTGTAAACTTCTGGCTAATACGTTCATTTGAAAAGATAAACCTGATTTTTTTATCCTAAATATATAATGAATGTAAATAATATTTTACTATAGAATTCATTATTCTTTGAATGAAATTCAATATCTGACAAATGACTTTGTCACTTAAAGACAGAATAAACTAGTAAGCAAATAACTATTCATATTCATTACCAATTTAAACATCATAAATAAATTTAAACTTAATTAAGTGTTAAAAGAATCTAAATAAAAATGAAATTCTTATTTTTGAGAAAGATTACTATATCATAATACATAAAGATGAATATTTAAAATTTCCCATGAAAAAAATAGCAGTAACAGCATCCCTACTATTCACGCTCTTATCCCATTCACAAAATTATCCTAAAAATTTTGCATCCCCTTTAACTATCCCTATTTATTTATCTGCTAATTATGGAGAACTACGAAAAAATCATTTTCATTCCGGATTGGATATGAAAACCCAACAGAGAACAGGGTTATCTGTGTTGGCTTCTCAAGATGGTTATATTTCTAGAATTAATATTTCACCTTATGGATACGGTAAAGCAATTTATATAGATCATCCCAATGGATACACAACGGTGTATGGTCATTTAAGCGAATTGAAAGGAGCCATTGAAGAAAGAGCACGTAAAGAACAATATAAAAATAAAAGTTTTACTGTTGATTTTTATTTGAAACCGGGAGAACTTCCAATAAAAAAAGGAGAAATTATCGCACTTTCAGGAAACACCGGTGGATCCGGGGGACCTCATTTACATTTTGAAGTTAGAGATACCAAAACAGAAGAAATTTTAAATCCGTTTTTATTCGGATACGATGTTAAAGATCAAATAAAACCTTTATTAAGAGGTACCTGGATTTATCCCGTAAAAGGACAGGTAAATGGTAGCAATTCTAAAATTATAGCGTCTGAAGGTGGAAGTTATAATGTATCAGGAGAAATTGGTTTTGGTGTAAAAGCATACGATCAACAGAGCGGATCTCAAAATTTAAACGGAGTTTATTTTATTAAAACTTGGGTTAACGGTCAAATTCTATCCTTATTTCAAGCGGATAAGCATTCTTTTAGTGAAACCCGTTCTATTAATGCTTCCGTGGACTATCCCGAATTATTGGCTAACAACAGTTGGATATATCGGACTTATTTATTACCGGGTAATTCTTTGCAGATGTATGAACAAAAGGTTAATCGAGGAATTTTAAAAGTAGAAGCAGGTAAAACGTATCAAGTTAAAATAGAAGTGGGAGACTATGCCGGTAATGTTACCGCACGAAGTTTCACCATGAATGGTATTGCTTATAAAAATACAGATGATGCGGAAAAAATAAAATCAGGAAATGAACTTTTAAAAGTAAATTTTAAAAATCCATATTCATTTAAACAGGACGGATTGTTTGTAAACTTTGAAAAAGGATCTTTTTATGAAGATTTCACTTTTAATTATAAAAAAATCGGAAGTAATCAATACCAAGTGCATCAATCATCAGTTCCTATTCACAAAAAATATGAAATCACTATAACACCCGATTGGAGCAATTTGGATAAATCTAAAGCAGATAAATATGTTATTATCAGAGAATCTAATTTCGGTCCATTAAAAAAAGAATATTTAGATACCTCTTATGAAAACGGAAAATATAAAGCAACTCCTAAAGATTTTGGAAAATTCTATCTGGCACTAGATGAATCAATACCTACTATTAGCTGTCCGATGCTCACAAAATCAAAAAAAATAGGAAATAAATTATCATTTAAAATTAAAGACACAGGATCGGGAATTAAAACCTTTGATGTTTTTATCGATGGAAAATGGGTACTTGCTGAATATGAATATAAGCAAAACAGCCTTTTTATTTCTAACTTAGAAAAAGAAGGAATTCGATCAGGTAAGCATCAAGTTGAGATAATAGTTACCGATAAAGTAAATAATAAAAAGATATATACGAGCGACTTTGAAAAATTATAAAATTCTAACATTTCTAGTCTTATGGACGATCTCCTATAGTGTATGGGGGCAGACCATAACTATTTCGGGTAAAATACAAGATAATCACGGTAAGCCAATATCCGAAGCTAAGATTTATGCAAATCCGGAACCATTTTCCATATCTGATAGAAATGGAAATTATGGATTACAGGTACCTTCCCATACTACTATAACTTTAACCGTTGAACATAAGGGGTATTTATCAGATACAAAAACTTTTATAACGTCTGATCAAGATATCAAGATTGATTTTAATCTTATACCCGATAAAGAAAAAGAAATTCCTGAAGTTGTGTTTAAAGGAACTCGAAAAAAAACGGCTGATATAACTATGCAGCAGATTGATGTACACAATCTTGATAATACACCTACTCTTTCCGGAGGAGTAGAAGAAATATTAAATACGGTTTTTGTAAGTACGGCCAGTGAGTTAAGTTCACTTTATAGAGTTAGAGGTGGAAATTACGATGAAAATTTAGTCTATATAAATGGAGTAGAAATATATAAGCCCTTAACCGTGCGAAGCGGACAACAAGAAGGAATGAGCATCATTAATCCGGATATGGTTTCTTCCATTAATTTTTCTGCCGGAGGATTTGAATCTCGATACGGAGATAAAATGTCGAGCGTGTTGGATATTCAATACAGGAAACCTCGAAAATTTGAATCTAGTCTGGAAGCAAGTTTATTAGGGGGCGGAGCAACTGTTGGGTATGCAGACAAAAAAAATAAATTTTCGGGAATTGTAGGTGCAAGATATAGAAATACGGATCTCATTTTAAATACTTTTGATGGAGATACGGATTTCAACCCGCAATATTTTGATGTACAAAGTTATCTTCAGTATACCTGGACTCCTCAATGGAAATTGTCATTTTTAGGAAATTATGCTTCCAATGATTATACAATGGAACCCAAAAATAGAGAAGTAGAATTTGGAACTTTACAACAGCCTATCAAGCTAAATGTCGCCTATAATGGGAATGAAAAAGATAAATATAGAACGGCTAACGGGACGGTCTCTTTAGAATTTAAACCTTCAAATAAACTAGCCTTTAATTTAGATGGATATGCTTTTCATTCTAAAGAACAGGAATATTTTGATATTTCAGCCGGATATAGGTTACAAGAAGCAGATCAGGATACAGGCGATTTCTTGCCTTCCTTCAATTCAGGAGGACAAATAAATCACGGGAGAAACAATTTGGATATGTTGGTATTAGGTACACAATTGAAGGCTAAATATAATTTAAACGTAAATTCAGCATTTGAAGCGGGTTTACAATACCAACATGAAGATATAAGAAACCTTAAAAACGAATGGCAGCTCATTGATTCGGCAGGATATGCCATACCAAGACCTTTAGTACCGCCGGGAAATTTAGATGAATCCGATTTGATTTTAATAAATCATGTCTCAGCTAATAATAAGTTAAAATCCAATCGAGTTAATGGATACTTGCAATATTCAACTAAATTCATGTGGAATACCACTCGTGTATTAATTAATGGAGGAGTTCGAGCAACCCATTGGGATTTTAATGGAGAAACCAATGTGAGTCCTCGAGCACAAATTGCTTTAAAGCCGGATTGGAAGATAGATATGCTTTTTCGTTTTGCTACGGGTTTCTACTATCAACCCCCTTTTTATAAAGAAGCTTTACGGTTAGACGGTACGCTTAATGATAAAATTAAATCGCAACGTTCCATACATTTTATTTTAGGTAATGACTTTGAGTTTAAAATGCTCAACAAACATCCATTTAAATTAACAACAGAAATTTATTACAAGAAATTAGATGATTTAATACCCTATTTTGTAGATAATGTAAGGATAATTTATACCGGAGAAAATAATTCCAAAGGGTATGCCTATGGAATAGATGCCCGATTGAATGGTGAATTTGTAGAGGGTGCCGAATCGTGGTTATCGGTTTCTTACGGTAAAACCGAAGAGAATATTGACGGAAGAGGTTATATACCGCGTCCGACAGATCCGAGATTTAAAATTGGATTATTTTTTCAGGATTATATGAAGAAATATCCTCGATTTAAAGCTAATGTAAATTTAGTCTATGCATCCGGTCTTCCCAACGGAGCCCCTTTATATTCAGATCCGTATAACTATCAAACCACCTTATCGGATTATAAACGAGCCGATGTTGGCTTGACTTATGTTTTTGTGGATCAAAAAAAGAATAAAGCTCGTATCGGTACCGCTTGGGATAAGTTTAAGGAGTTATCGTTGGGGTTAGAAATATTTAATGTTTTTGATGTCAGAAATACGGTCAGTAATGATTGGATCAGAGATGTCAATTCAACTTCTTATTATGCAGTACCTAATAAACTAACGGGAAGGTTTTTTAATGTAAAATTAAATGTAAAATTATAGCCTAGAATCTCCTAATCAGGAAACCTATGATCTGTTGCTATTTTAGGTACTAAGTTAAACAAGTTATAATGTTGAATTATTATTATACGATTATTGATATAAAATATATATATTTGGAATTAAGTATTTAAATTTTAATCAGATGGAAAGTAAACATACATATAAAAAAATAAATTCAGATATAGAAATAGCTCGTTCCATAAAACTGAAACCTATATACGAAATAGCGGAAAACATAAATATTCCTGAAAAGGAAATAATACCCTTTGGAAAATATATAGCAAAAGTTCCCCTTGAGCTGGAATCCAAAGAGAAAATAAACAAATCCAATTTAATTTTAGTAACTTCCATAACGCCAACTAAAGCAGGAATAGGAAAAACAACAGTATCCATAGGTTTGGCTTTAGGGCTCAATAAAATTGGTAAAAAAGCAATAGTTGCTTTAAGAGAACCTTCTTTAGGACCTTGTTTTGGCATGAAAGGAGGAGCTGCAGGAGGAGGATATGCACAAGTGCTGCCCATGGAAAATATCAATCTTCATTTTACAGGAGATTTTCATGCTATAACCTCAGCTCATAATATGATCACGGCATTATTGGATAATTATAATTATCAAAACAGAGGCACTACGGAGGTATTAAAAGAAGTGGTTTGGAAGAGAGTATTAGATGTTAATGATCGAAATCTACGCAATATAGTTTCCGGATTGGGAGGGAATGCTAACGGCGTGATTCAAGAATCGGGATTTGATATAACCCCTGCTTCAGAAATTATGGCTATACTGTGCTTGGCAACGGATATAGATGATTTACGAAGAAGGATTGAAAATATTTTACTGGGCTACAAAACAGATGGTAGCATTTTTACTGTAAAAGATTTGGGTGTTGCAGGAGCTATTACGGTTTTATTAAAGGATGCCCTTCTTCCTAACTTAGTACAAACCACTGAAAATACAGCCGCTTTTGTACATGGAGGTCCTTTTGCCAATATAGCTCATGGGTGCAATTCCGTACTGGCAACAAAAATGGCTATGAGTCATGGAGAATATGTAATTACAGAAGCGGGTTTTGGTGCTGATTTGGGTGCTGAAAAATTTTATGATATAAAGTGCAGAAAATCAGGGTTAGAACCTAAACTCACAGTTCTCGTGGCAACGGCTCAAGGATTGAAAATGCACGGAGGAGTTCCTATATCTCATATAAAGGAAGAAAATGTTGACGGAATCGCTCAAGGGCTTCAAAATTTGGAAAAGCATATCGATAATATTAAATCATACGGACAAACCGTATTAGTTGTTTTTAATAAATATTCAAATGATACAGAGAAAGAAATATCTTTAGTAAAAGAATTTTGTCAAAAAAGAGGGGTTGGCTTTGCGATAAATAATGCATTTACAGAGGGAGGAAAAGGAGCAGTAGACCTGGCAGAATTAGTAGTAGAAACGATAGAAAATAGTCCTTCCGAAAAATTGAAATTTGTATACAAAAATGAAGATTCAATTAAAGTAAAAATTGAAAAAGTAGCTAAAAAAATATACGGAGCTTCATCGGTAAGTTTTAGTAAACAAGCATCTCAAAAAATAAAAAAACTGGAAGATAGCGATATGAGTAAATTTCCCGTTTGCATCGCAAAAACTCAATTTTCATTTTCTGCAAATCCTACGGCTTACGGAGTTATTAAAGACTTTGATTTGGAGATTAGGGATTTGGTAATAAACCGAGGAGCGGAATTTATAGTAGTAATTGCAGGAGATATCATGCGTATGCCCGGTTTGCCAAAAAATCCTGCAGCCATGCATATAAATTTGGTTAATGGCTTAGTAGAAGGTTTAAGTTAAAAATACAATCATCTAATAAATTAAATAAAAATAAATTGGAATAAAGAGATGTATCGTAAAGTGCATACTACCAATATTTAGACATATAAAATAATTTTTATTTTTAATTATCATTAAAAGAATGATGAATATAAACCAACTGTTCTCAGAAAAAAGAACAGGTATACAATATATATCCACGGATAAACAGACAGATGCAAGAAGTGAGTATCAAAGAGATTTTGATCGGGTTATATTTTCAACCTCTTTCAGAAGATTGCAAAATAAAACACAAGTTTTTCCATTGCCGGGAAGTGTCTTTGTACATAATCGGTTGACGCATTCATTAGAAGTGGCTTCAGTGGGCAGATCTCTAGGAAGCGATATTGGAAACTTTATAGCAACAGCCTATGCTTCGGAGCTAACAGAACAAAATAAAGAATTATACAGGCATAGTCTTTACAACGTAATTTCAACAGCTTGTTTATGCCATGATATTGGTAATCCTGCATTTGGACATTCCGGAGAAGATGCAATTGCCAGTTATTTTCAACGAAATGCATCTCAATTAAAAGATAAATTTTCAGCATTAGAATGGAGCGATTTTTTAAATTTTGAGGGAAATGCCAATGCCATACGCATCTTGACACAAAAACAAAACGGTAAGTCCGAAGGAGGTGCTATGCTTACGTATTCAACTTTGGCGTCGATTGCTAAATATCCCTGTGAATCCATAGCAAAAAATAAAAACATAATAGAAAGAAAAAAATTTGGTTTTTTTCAATCCGAAAAAAATACGTTTAAAGACATAGCCCACGAAACGTCTATGATTTTGGTACAAGAAAATCCCTTGTGTTATCATAGACATCCCTTTGTTTGGATTGTAGAGGCTGCCGATGATATTTGCTATAACATTATTGATTTGGAAGATGCCCAACGATTAGGATTTATAAGTGCTCAAATATGTGAAGAACTTTTACAGCAAATTATTGAAGAAATACACGGTAATAATAAATGGAGCAGAGTGAAGAAAAAATTGGATAGTATTGAAGATAAAAACGATCGTATTTCTTTTCTGCGTGCAGTATCAATCGGTGCATTAATTTCCAGATCAGTGGAATTGTATAAAAAATACTTTGAAGAAATTATAAAAGGTACTTTGCAAACTTCCATATATGACTTAATTCAGCAGGAATGCAAAGCAATTCAAACTATCAAAGAATTTTCCAAAACCCATATATATAATCATCGATCGGTAGTTGAAATTGAAAATGCAGGATATAATGTGATGTATGAATTACTGGATCATTTTATACCGTCAATTTTAAAATCAGAAAAAGAACGTTTAGGATATGAAAAAAGAGCGGTTCAACTCATTCCTAAACAGTTTCTATATGAAGACAAAGGAGATTATGAAAAAGTTTTGGGTATTATTGATTTCGTATCGGGAATGACCGATAATTACGCAACAGATTTATACAGAAAAATTAAGGGAATTGATATAGGCATGACTTTGTAACTGGATATTTAAGCAAAATTTAGGTTTAATTCAAAGTGAAATTTATCGAAGAGTAAATATAGAAGAAGAAAAAGCCTTATTTTTGTATACGTATTATATACAGTACAAAGGATACTATGCAGATATCAGAAGATACGTTAAAAGAATTAGAATTTCAGAAGATTATTGACGAAATAATACCCTTTTGTTATTCAGAAAAGTCTAAGGTTTTAGTTGCTCAGCTCAAACCTCTTAAAAAAGAAAAAATTAAAGAAAGTCTTCACTGTGTCAATGAATATTTAGGAAGCTTTTCTAATGAAAATTATATTCCGTTCAGGGAATATGATGATATTGAAACTGAATTAAAAATGCTTCTTATAGAAAATTTTACGTTAGAAGCAAGATCCTTTCATAAAATTAGAAATTTATCTCAATTAGTGAATTCACTAATTGTTCATTTTGAAAAATTTAAAGATTATTTTCCTACTCTACATAAAAATCTCTCACATATTGAATATACCAAAGAGATTATTTTAATGGTAAATAAAATATTTAATCGTTTTGGTGAAGTTAAGAATGATGCAACCGTTACCCTGCAAAATATAAGAGAGCATATCCAGATAGTCAGGAAAACTATACAGGAAAATTTTGATAAGGCAGTCACTCATTTTTCTCAAACAGGAGTTTTAGATGAAATCAGGGAAAGTGTTATTGATGACCAACGAGTGTTGGCTGTAAAATCTTCTTTTAAAAAATCAGTCAAAGGCAGAGTATTAGGTTTTTCTAAAACCGGTTCGATCTGTTTTATCCTACCGGAATCTGTGATTCAACCCAATGTACGATTAATGGAATTAATCAATCAGGAAAAAAAGGAAATAGAAAAAATTCTTTTTAACCTGACTCAACAAATGGTTGAATTTTACCCGTTATTAGAAAAATATCAACACTATATATATAAATTGGATGTAATACAGGCAAAAGCTCGATATGCGGAAGCATTAGATGCAGTATTGCCTGAAATTACTGATCAAGCGGAAGTTCATCTGATCAATGCTTATCATCCAATCCTTTTTCTTACAAATAAAAAAGAGAAAAAAACAACGATTCCACAGACACTTACCCTGGACAAAAACATTCGGATTATATGTATTTCAGGTCCAAATGCCGGAGGTAAAAGTATTACACTGAAAACAGTTGGATTGTTGCAGCTCATGATACAAAGTGGTATTTTAATTCCGGTGCATCCTAAATCTAAGGTAGGATTTTTTAATAAAATACTTACCGATATAGGAGATAATCAATCGATTGAAAATCAGTTAAGTACTTATAGTTCTCGATTAAGGAAAATGCAACAAATCATTAAACAAGCCGATGCACATACCTTATTATTGATTGATGAATTTGGAACCGGATCGGATCCTGAATTAGGGGGTGCATTGGCAGAAGCATTTTTGGAATATTTTTATCATAAAAAATCATTCGGTATTATTACGACTCATTATACCAATATCAAATTGAAGATAGAAGAATTAAATCATACCAAAAACGCGTCTATGTTATTCAACGAGAAAACTTTGCAACCTATATATAAGTTGGAAGTAGGACAGGTGGGAAGTTCATTTACGTTTGAAGTGGCAGAAAAAAATAAAATACCTAAAGAAATTATTCAAGTTGCCAAGCAAAAAATTGAAAAAGATAAGGTTAATTTAGATAAAACTATAGTACGTTTACAGCAGGAAAAATATCAAGTTGAAAAATTAAAAGGCGATTTAAATAAGCAAATTGATCATTCAGAAGAGAAGAAAAAACAATTGACCGATACGATCAATAATTATAAACAAAAATTGATTAATTTTCAGAAGTTGTATGATGAAGAAACTAAGTTAAATCAACTGGGTCAAAAATTTGAAAAATATATAGACGCATATTCAAGTGGTAAGAAAAAAAGAGACATTATAAAAGACTTTACTAAAATACTGGAACAAGAAAAATATAAAAAAACACAAGTTACTGAAGTTGAAAAAATTCAAACTAAGAAGCAACGAAACAAAGTTAAGACCGAGTTAAAAAAAGAAGAAATAAAAAAGCAATTAGAAGAAACAAAGGCTGAAGAAGTACGAACAACTGCAGATAGAGCAAAAAAATGGATGAAAGAAGGGAAAAGAGTTCGAATCAAAGGCAGCTCCAGTGTAGCTACCATAGATAAAATTGAAGGAGAAACCGCATTTCTAAATTACGGACTGTTTACAACTAAAATTTCGGTTTATGAAATTGAAAAAGTTTAATATTAATTTTTATAAAAATTAATGTAAGTAACCTAGAAAATATCTATCCGAAATTTTAAATAAATTTTCTTTTATTTTCAGGAGTAGGAACCATGCAGCTATCTTTTTTTCCAAATAAATGATATCTATATTTGGATATTAAAGAATAAAACCAATCTCTTATAAAAGAAGGGATTAATAGTAAAACAGATAAGAGATTATAAGGGAAACCAAGGTTCTGTGCTATTTTTAAAGCAGCTTTACTTTTAGTATAGTACGCTACCTCGGGTTCATATAAAATTATTGATTTAAAATCGGAAGAATCAAGATTTCTTTCCTTTAAAAAATTTTGTCCATATTCGGATTGTAAAGAGGAAAATTTAAATTGATTATGTTTATCTCTTTTAATAATAAATTGAACCGTAGAATTGCAAAGATTACAAACGCCGTCAAATAAAACAATGTATGTTTTCATAAACGATGAGTATGGTTTTGCAAAATTAAAACTTCGTATTCCGGCATTAACTTTATAATAAATTTTTTACAATAAGATTGAAGTTGAGGGAAAAAATCAAGAAAATGCCGTTCAATTTTTTTTTCTTGTAAATATATCTCCTTAATTGAATTACCCATATCAGCAATACTTTGATTAAATTTGGATTTTTTGGTTAGATGATGGAGCGTCCATTCAATACCTTCATAAGTACTGTATTTTTCAAACCAATCATCTTCAATTAAAGATTTTAAAATGGTATCTAATTTTTTTGGAAACAATAGTTCCGTACTTTGAACCAAATCATAACATGAATTTTTGAAATGCTCAAAATCCTCTTCATAAAAAAGATGCCAATTTTTTATTAAGAAATAATCATAGATAACATCGGTGATTATAGGGGCAAATTTTCCATACGATTTATGGAAAATACTAGTTGTTTCTTTAACAATAGGATGAGAATCCGTAAATGAATCGATATGCCGATGTAAAAGAATGCCGGTAGCTATAGACTGAGGATAATTTTGATAATCTTTACCCCGAACAACTTCACCCAACACATTACCTAATTGTATATCAGGAATTTGATACGATAGCAATTGATGGGCTACAATGTTCATTGAATATTATCAATTATTCTTTATGGTTTTTATTAATAAATAGGTTTTAAATAATGCCGGGATTTTTATATTTAATTGTGTTATCCCTAAGTAAAATTGAGTATTTTTCCTGCATTTCTTGTTTAATGGAAGGATTCAATTTTAGTGCCATTTTTAAAAATTTTTCACTCTTTTCATAATTCTTCAATAAGAAATAACAGTTGCTTAGTTGATAGTAGAGTTCTGCTCTATGAAAATTCTTAAAACTTTTATGCAAAAGTAATGCGGCCTTAGTATAATCCCCCAAACTGATGAGTAATTCGGAAAAAGCCAACCAATTATAAAAATGATTGGGTTCAAGCTCAATAATTATTTCAAACGAATCAGAAGCTTCTTCATATTTTCCAAGCTGAATGTTAAGGTAAGCATATTTTTTCCAATAATTAACCTCTTTAGATTCTATATCCAAAGCTTTTTTTATGTAGTGAAGAGCTTCTTCATTATTACCCAAAGAATCATAGATGTCTGAGATTTCATACCAAGCTTTATCAAATTGTGGATCTTCTTTAACTGCTTTTTGAAAAGAGGTAAGCGCTTGTATAGGTTTACGAAGCTTATTATAAGCCTGTCCAATCTTAAAAAGAGTAAAAGCAGCCGTATCGTCAAAATCTAAAGACTCGTTATAAACACTTATCGCTTTTTCCCATTGGTTTAATTTTTCATAGCAAAAGGCTTTTTGTGTATATCCGGCAATGCTCTTAGGATTGATTACAACAGTGTAATCAAAAGCAATTAAAGCTTTTTCATACCAATTCAGATTTAAGTATTGTAATCCCAATTGAAACCAAGCTTCATCGGAATAAGGATTTACATCAATGAATTGATTTAAAAAAGTTATACATTCTTTATGTTGATTTAAAATTTCGTAACAATGTATGCAAGAAAATAAGGAATACTCATCGTTTTTGTTATATTCTAATGCTTTTTTGTATGAATTTAGAGCATACGTGGGCTCCTTAATTTCAAGATATTCATTGCCTAAGCAATTATAAATATAATCTTCATCTTCTTCATTTTTTAATGCAGCCTTATAGAAATCAATAGATTTATAAGGAAGTTTACGCAAAGACCAATATTTTGCAGTAGCAATTAAGTAATCAGTATCAGCAAAACATAGTTCCTTAAGTTCATCGATTAAATCGGAAGCATTATGTAAATCTTCGGTTCCAACAAAATATTCGAGCTGTTTAACTTTGATATCAATATTGTTAGGGTAAAGAGAAAAAGCAATGTCAAGAGCTTTTATAGCATATTCAAAATCATAAATATCCAAGTAGAAAGAAATAATTTCGCAAAACTCATCCGCTTCAAAATAAACGGATTTATTTTCTTCCAACATTTCTTCAAACATATTTACCAGCTCATTGTCAAAAAAATCTTCCACTTAGTTTTTACTTTATTTTTAAATTTATGTAAATATAATTAAAAAAAAAGTAATTTAACTATTAAAAAAAAAATATTATTCACAAGTATTAAACAAAATTTAAAAAATTTAATATAAAAATTCGATTTCTTTGATTCTAAATCTCATAATCCCCTTATTTTCAATTCTAACCTCTAAAAGTCCATCTTCTTCAACTTTTTGAATAATTCCGTTTTTAATGGAGTCGCCTATTTTAAAAGCCAGTACTTTTCCTTTACCAAACAGATATTCATTATAATTGGAAAGAAGATACAAGGGATCATCAAGTAAATGGAAATTATTTTCAAAATCTTTCATTAAACCATGTACTATTTCCGTTAAGTTATAATTTTGAGAAGAAAAAGAAAGTAAAGAAGAAGCATGAGGAATTCCCGAGAATTCTTTTTGAAGAACATTGATGCCAATTCCTACAATAAACGTATTTCCTGATTTTTCAATTAAAATTCCACAGACTTTTTTTTTATTAATTAAAATATCATTAGGCCATTTAATTAAAACATCAGTTTTTGTGATTTTTTTTATGAATAAACATACTCGAATAGCCACCCAAAAACTAAGATAATTGTTAGGAAGGGAAGGGGTGGTAAGACAAAATGTCATAGCAATATTTTTACTGGGTTCGGACATCCATTGATGGCCATTAACGCCTCTTCCTTTCGTTTGATTAAAAGAAAATACACCGTGGAAATTTGTTGAATATTGCTTTATATTTTCTCTGACAAAATCGTTAGTAGAACCAATTCTATCAAAATATTCTAATGGCATAAGATTTGACAAATATAATTAAATGATAAAATTATTAAATTATAATTAATATAAGTGATAAATTGATTATTTTTGCATAAATTCATTACATTTTATAAAAGACACATTATACTAGAAATAGATTAGATGACTGATACACAGATCGAAAAAAAAGAATTATTAGAAAATATTATAAAAGGGATAGAAGAAGTTAAAGGATACGATATAACTATTTTGAACTTTACCAAATTAGAAAATACAATTACAGATTATTTTGTCATATGCACGGGGGGAACTAATACTCAAGTTTCCGCAATTTCCAATTCTGTGGAAAGATTCGTAAGAAAAAATACTAAAGACAAGCCTTGGCATATTGAAGGAGTTGATAATCAACAATGGGTTTTAATGGATTACGTATCTATAGTTGTTCATATTTTTCAACCCGAATACAGAGAATATTATGATTTAGAAAATTTATGGGGTGATGTGGAAATAACCAGAATTCCTAATCCGGACAAATAAGATCTTATACATATACATAATCCGATAATTATAAAAAATCAGACTTAATTTTGGAAACAAATAATAAAAATAATAAAAAGAAAAAAGATAACAAACCATTTTCGTTTAATTGGTTTTATGGTATACTTATCATATTTGCTATACTACTAGTATCTCAAGAATTTTTAAATTCCGGAAAAGACGTAAAAATAGATTCTGCTAAATTTTTCAGCTACTTAGAAAAAGGTTACGTTAAAAATGTAGTATTTGTTAACGGCTCTTCTGAGGTAAAAGTATATTTGACACAGGAAGCAATGAAGAATCCTGAAGTTTATAACATGGACAATCAAGGATTCAGTCCATTTAAACAACTTTCTGATTCTCCACAATTCTCATTCATAGCAGGAGATAAACAACTTTTTGAAAAAAGATTCAACGAAGACAAAGCAAATTATAATTTAAATACCAACTTAGAATTTGAAAACCCTAGTCAATGGGGAGATGTATTTATTCAATTATTATTACCAATTCTTTTCTTTGCACTAATATGGTTTTTCTTATTTCGTAAGATGGCCGGAGGAAGTGCCGGAGGAGGAGGGCAAATCTTTAATATCGGTCGCTCCAAAGCAAAACTTTTTGATGAAAACGATAATGTTCGAGTTACATTTAAAGATGTAGCAGGATTGGAAGGAGCAAAAGAAGAAGTAGAAGAAATAGTTGATTTTTTAAAAAATCCTCAAAAATATACCAAATTAGGAGGTAAAATACCTAAAGGTGCTTTATTAGTAGGGCCTCCGGGAACCGGTAAAACCTTATTAGCTAAAGCGGTAGCCGGAGAAGCTAAAGTTCCCTTTTTCTCTTTATCAGGTTCAGACTTTGTCGAAATGTTTGTGGGAGTGGGGGCTTCCAGGGTAAGAGATTTGTTCAGACAAGCTAAAGAAAAATCACCTTCAATTATATTTATAGATGAAATTGATGCTATCGGTAGAGCCAGAGGTAAAAACAATATTACCGGATCTAACGATGAAAGAGAAAACACGTTAAATCAATTATTAACGGAAATGGATGGTTTTGGAACAAATACCAGTGTTATCGTATTAGCAGCAACCAACCGAGCAGATATCTTAGACAAGGCATTAATGCGTCCGGGCCGTTTTGACAGATCCATTTATGTTGATTTACCGGATTTAAATGAAAGAAAAGAGATTTTCCAAGTTCATTTGAAACCTTTAAAATTAGATGAAGATCTAGATGTCGATTTCTTGGCTAAACAAACTCCCGGATTTAGTGGAGCAGATATTGCCAATGTTTGTAACGAAGCGGCTTTAATAGCAGCACGTAAAGGAAAAGAAAGTGTAGGAAAGCAGGATTTCTTAGATTCTGTGGATAGAATTATCGGAGGTTTAGAGAAAAAGAATAAAGTAATTAAGCCTCATGAGAAAAAGAGAGTTGCTTTTCACGAAGCAGGACATGCTACCATCAGCTGGATGGTTGAACATGCAGCTCCTTTATTAAAAGTAACTATTGTTCCAAGAGGACGCTCATTAGGAGCAGCTTGGTATCTTCCTGAAGAAAGACAGTTAACAACCACAGAACAAATGTTAGATGAAATATGTGCTACTTTAGGGGGAAGAGCTGCAGAAGAGGTAATATTTAATAATATATCAACCGGAGCTTTGTCCGATTTAGAACGCGTAACAAAGCAAGCCAATGCGATGGTAACCATTTACGGATTGAGTGATCAAATAGGGAATATTTCTTATTATGATAGCTCAGGCAACGAATATGGTTTTACAAAGCCTTACTCAGAAGTTACTGCTGAAACTATTGACAAAGAAATATCAAAGATCATTGAATCGCAATATAAAAGAGCTGTTCAGATCTTATCAGATAACAAAGATAAATTAACTAGATTAGCTAATAAATTATTAGAAAAAGAAGTTATATTTAAAGAAGATTTAGAAGAAATTTTCGGTAAAAGAAAATTTGATGAAGAAACTTTTTCCGAAGAAATAGAAGAGGAAAGCCTTAAAGAAAATGATCAAAATAGTGAATCAAAATCCGAATAATGGCAAGTATTTTGATAAATTCTAAACAACATATAAAATAAAAAGTTTTTTATATATTTGATTTGATAATAATTTTGATTTTTAAGTGTTAAAAAGTGAATGGGATTTCTTAACAAAATATTTGGAAAAAAAAACAAAGAAGAAACTACTAATCTGGATTTTTACAATGAAGGAGAAGAAGAGGATGTAGCATTTGCTAGGAAATTTAAAGCAGGAGGAGGGATGTTCTTCTACTGTGAAAATCAGGAAGAATCTTTATTTTATTTACAAGAAATACTTAAGAATGAAGATATTAGTGAAGTTCTATGTGTAGAACCTAAACTAATATCTATGATTAATCAATTAGATTGCAATTATTCAACACAAAGTACAGGCGATCAAGATATTGCCCTCATTAATTGTGAGTACTTAGTGGCTTTGGATGGTTCCATCATGATTTCTTCTGATCAAACCTATCACTTAAAAAAAACGGATTTACCCAAAAAAATTATTGTTTGGGCTACTCCAGGTCAAATCATTTCTTCCTCAAGTGTAGGATTAGCTAAGATAAGATATGCTAAAAAGAATAATATTCCTTCCAATATTACTTCAATACATGGCAATCAAGTACAAGGATTTAGTAGTATATCTACAGCTAAAAAACTATATTTACTTTTAGTTGAAGAATAATTTTTAAACTGGTGAAAACAATATTTGTCCGTGCCTTATCAGGTCTTGTCTATGTGCTGCTTATTTTTTTATGCACCACTCATTTTCTATCCGATATACTTTATATTTACTTTGACTTAAAAATAAATTCCTCCTATTTATTATATGCTTTGCTTACCTTATTTTTATTAGGGTGCAGTTTTGAAACAATAAAGCTTTTAAAATATTCAAATTTCATATATAAACTTTTAACCTTTGTCCTAATAGGAATTATATATTATACTTTCTCTCAAAATTTTTTTAACAGCAGTTTCAGTTTACGGTTACTCTATTGGAGATATATTCTTATTTTAGTTTTATTTTGCCTATCCATTATAACCCTATTTTATTTTTCTGATGAACTTTATACGGACAGTGCAAAACTAATATTTACTACAGCATATTTAAGTATACCTTTTGGGTTGAGTCTAGCTATACCGATGAGTATCAATCCTTTAACTCCTGAAATATTTTATGTCTTTTTATTACTTTGGATTAGTGATAGTTTTGCTTATCTAATAGGCAGTAAATTCGGTAAACGGAAACTAGCTCCCAAGATTTCACCTAATAAATCTGTTGAAGGGTTAATCGGAGGAATAGTGTCTACTATAATAGCAGGATTAGTTATCGAATATCTGGAGCCGGGTTTACGTGGTAATTGGATTGTAATAAGTATAATTATAGCTATATTTGCACCAATAGGTGATCTGGCCGAATCTAAGCTGAAAAGAAAATTTAAAGTTAAAGATTCCGGAAATTTAATTCCCGGACATGGCGGAGTATTGGATCGATTAGATAGTTTTATCTTTTGCATCCCTGCTATATTTGCCTATTATTTAATAAATACTATTGTATGAGGTTACACAAAGAAGGTAAAACCATTATAGGTATTAGTTTAATAGTAAGCATACTAATAAGTATCCTTTCCATTTATTTTCTTAACTATTGGGGACTTATAATAGCGGTACCGGTTCTGGTATTATCATTTTTTATTATTTGGTTTTTCAGAAATCCGATAAGAAGCTATGAAGCAAAGATAAATGAAATTATTGCACCTGTAGATGGAAAGGTGGTAATTGTGAAAGAAGTTTATGAAAAAGAATTTCTTAAAACCAATTGCATCCAAGTATCTATTTTTATGTCTCCTTTAAATGTACACGTTTGCAGATATCCGGTAAGCGGAAAAGTTATATTTAAGAAATACCATCCGGGTAAATTTTTAGTTGCCTGGCATGAAAAATCTTCTGAATTAAACGAACGAACTACAGTTGCTGTAGAAACGGAACAAAAACAAAAAATTCTTTTTAGACAAATTGCAGGAGCAATGGCTCGAAGGATAGTAATTTATTCTCAAATAGGAGATACAGCTCAAGCAGGTAAAGATTTTGGCTTTATAAAATTCGGCTCTAGAATGGATGTGTTTCTTCCTTTGGGAACTGAAATTTTAGTTAAAGTAGGAGATATTATACCTGATGGAGGAGAACGGGTAATAGCCAGATTAAAAGAATAATACTTACTAATAATCTTACTTAATTTCATAAGCGAATTTTCCTTACAATATTTTTGTAAGTCTATTTTATCGTATAGTTAAGTAATACAATTAGGCTATAATAATTAATTTATTTTTATCCAAATTTCTATTACATGTATGTAAATAAGAAAAAATATTTGATTGATAAATCAGATAAAAACAATTGATATAATACCGATCATTTAGAAGTTAATTTTTACATTTGTATCACTTTTAAAATTAAAAATATGGCTAATATATTGGACGGTATCAAATTATCTAAGCAAATAAAACAAGAAATTAAAGAAGAAGTAATCCAATATGTAAACCAAGGGCATCGTCAACCTCACTTATTAGCTGTTCTTGTGGGCGAAAATGCTGCAAGTGTAACCTATGTAAACAATAAAATTAAAGATTGTCAAGCAGTAGGATTTAAATCTTCCTTATTAAAACTTAAGAGTACTGTAACAGAAGATGAATTACTTGAGGAAGTAAAAAAACTTAATGAAACGGAAGGATTGGACGGATTTATAGTTCAATTACCTCTTCCCAAACATATAAATCAAGAAAAAATTATAACGGCTATAAATCCCGATAAAGACGTTGATGGTTTTCATCCCGTAAATTTTGGAAAAATGGCCTTAGAAATTGAAAGTTTTTTACCCGCAACTCCTTACGGAATTATGGAAATGCTGTCCAGATATAACATTCCAACCGAGGGCAAAGAAGTGGTTGTCATTGGCCGAAGCAGAATTGTAGGGCGTCCGATGAGTATTCTTCTAAGCCGAAAAGGAAATCCCGGGGATGCGACGGTTACTTTAGTACATTCTAAAACCGTTGATATACCTAAGCATACAAGAAATGCAGATATTATTATAACCGCTTTAGGAGTTCCCCACTTTTTAAAAGCAGACATGATTAAACAAGGAGCGGTAATTGTTGATGTTGGAATTACTAAAGTTGAGGATTCCACACACGAAAAAGGGTACTATTTAGCCGGAGATGTTGATTTTGAAGAAGTGTCCAAAAAAGCATCTTGGATAACTCCGGTTCCCGGAGGCGTAGGGCCTATGACCAGAGCCATGCTCTTGAAAAATACCCTATATGCTTACAGCAAAGAAATAAATAATAAAAATAAATAAAAAAACAGGTTGTTGAAAAATCAACAACCTGTAAATAAAGAGCAATTAATTAGTGAGTAATTTGTATTCGAATTTCGGATATCCTCTTCGTCCATCCTTATCCGTCATATTTAAAAATTTGAGTTTAAATAAATTGCCTTTAGAATCTTTAAGAACATAAAACCGATCCGTAAATACCTTAGCCCCTCCATACGTTGTTCTCCAACTGGAGCCAATAACTCTGTGATCATTATAAACGAATTTTGTATAATCTACTTTTTCCTTAGTAAAATCTTCGTAACTTCCCACATCAGATATATTTGCTTGATAGGCTCCGGTGTTATTCATCGTATTTAAGGTCACAAAATCAGAAAAAGTATACGTACCATGTCCTTTATTTTCATTGATGAAAACTGTAAAGCATAGATCCCACAAGTTTTTGGCAGGCTGAACTTTGACGATGCCAACAGATAAGCTTAAATAAGAAAAATGATACTCTTTATCTTTTTTAACTATCATTTCATGATGCGTTGTATCATTTATATCTGCAAATTGAATTTTATAACTATTAGAATCATTACGAAGAACTCTAATTTTTTTCCATCCTCTGTGATTTCCTACAACCGTTAAATCATTCGTATTACCGCTAAATACAGAATATCCCATATTAACAAGATACACATGGTTTTCTTCATTTTTTTCGCTTATTTCTTCAATGGCGGTGCGCTCCAAATAATTTCCCATAATATCATCAACATACTGCACATTATCTGCTTGAAAATTACCTACCGTTACTACCGATTTCATAGAAGCGATATCGGATTCTCTCACTTCATCTATCGAAGTAGAATTCAATTTACCTGCAGCCATTAATGTGGAATTATTTAAAATAACACGGAACTTATCCCCACCATAAAATCCAAAATCCCAAGAATCCCTTTGATTTACATTCATCCGATTTTGATCCAGATCAACCCAAACTTGATTAGGTTCGGTAGGTCCTCCAACGGGAACATCTAAAGTAGCTTCCGGTTGAGGAACCACGATAGGACTATCATCTTCTTTACAATTTAAAAGAACAACAAAAGAAATGAGTATAGGTAAAAAATATTTTTTCATCATTTATATATTAAAATTAAAACCAAGTTTAGCGAAGTATGATCTTCCATAAAATAAATTGATACTTTTTATAGGCCCGTCGTGAGCTCCTGCTTGTGCAGCAGTAGTATTTACTTTCTTAACATCAAAAATATTTCTTACCCCTGCCGTAAGTTCAATAAATTTCTTAAACAATGATTTCCTAACCGAAAAATCCAACAAATTAAAATCATCTTGTTTTCCCAAGTAATAAGAATCAGTTTTAGAATCTAATACATAAGAAGATTCTTTTCCGTTATATTTATAAAAAAGAGAAAAAGTAGTATCCCATTTCTTAATTGTATAGTTAACATTTGAGTTTAGTTGGAAGGTATACAAATAATCATTATCAGGGGTTGTAATAGGAATTCCGTTGATATTGTCTTCTAGCGTTCGAGAAACTCCAAAATAAGAAGCATTCAGGTTAAAATGAAAATTTTGAATTCTCATATTTGAATTGAATTGTACTCCCCATGTTTTGAACTTATCCACATTCAAATATTTATATTCTAACGGTTGCATATTAACCGTTGCAAGTTCAATTTTGTCTTTTAAATTAATATACAACGTACTTAGCGTGATATCACCTTTAAAATTATCTTTAGATTTAAATTTCTGATTCCAATAAATGGAACTGGAATATCCTTTTTCGGGAACTAGATTTTCATTTCCCTGTACATTATGATTAGTATCTACAAAATACGTATACAATTCGTCAAAATTTGGAGTTCGATTGGTAGAAGTAATTTCCGTACGAAAATTAGAATTAGGAGATAGTTGGTATTTCATAGCCAGTGAATAAGAATACTGATTATCAAATTTTGTATTAAAACTGGCTCGGAATCCGGGTTTTAAATATAGGTCCGGGTTCGCTTTGATTTCAGCAGATCCAAATACATCATAATTGTCTAAATGTTTTTTCAAATCTTCTTGAAAGCCGGAAGTGTTCATTCCTCCAATCGAACTGGAATTCGCAGACCTTAATCCTTCAATAAAATTAAATTCATAGCCAATTTGATAAGATAATATTTTACTAAGGGAAGGAGAACTAAAAGTTCCGCGAGTATACCAGGCATCAGTTCCGGCATATTTTTTATAGGCATCTTTCTTTCCAAAAACCTCTCTCATACCAATATCGTACGTATAATCCCTGCTTTTTCTACTTTGTTTTTGATAAGAAAAATCTCCGTTATAAGTTAGATAATTGAAAAGTTTGGCACTTAAAAAAAGATGATGAAGCCAACGATCTGTTTTAAAATTTCGATCCTTAGAAGCATAAGTAAAAAGACCTCCTTCAGACAATGCCCTGTAATCAACGATAGGATTATAATAATTAGTCAACTCATTTAAGAATTGTAAATTATAAAAAGCATTGAAGTCTTTAGTTTTATAATGAATAAGAGCATTAGAGTTCCATTGTTTTTTAGGAAGCCATTCATATCCTCTATTACCATCATTTTCATAATATCTCTTACCCTTTTTATTTCCGAAAAAACCTTTAAAATCATTACGATTTGCTCCTAAAGATAAGAACCATTTATCTGATAAAGAATGAGAAATATCTAATGACTGAATATGTCTTCCCTGTTCTTTCCAATCATATTCTTTACCTACCGTTTCCTCTTGTACATAACCGGAAATTTTCCATTGAGAATTGATTTTTTTACGGGTTATGATATTGACAATACCCGTAAGTGAATTAGAACCGTAATCCGTACCCATACTCCCTCTCACAATCTCGATCCGTTCCACATTATCTAAATTAATTTTGGTTAAATCAACATTGGAGCCCATTCCATAATCACTCACCATAGGAATATTATCTATCAATACTTTAAAATATTGACCATCCAAACCGAAAAGAGAAGCTTCAGAATCCCCGTTTTTACTGTTGGGTAGAGTATTAAAATTAAGATAATAACTTAAAATGTCCGATATATTGGATGCTGCTCTGTTTTTAATATCTTCTTGGGATATGACCTCAACTTGATATATGGATTTATCAACACTTTGTTGATGATATTGACCTGTTACCACAATTTCGTCAATATCCTTTACTTTATTTTTTTTGTCATTAGTCTCTTGAGAATAAGATAAATTACTTAAAATCAGAGATATATATAATAAAAAGAACTTATTGGAGCTATTCTCTTTCATAGTTTTTTTAGCAAAAGTAAAAATAATTTAGAATAAATCTAAATATTATTGAGAATAAATCTAAATAATAATTATATTTGCCCTAAATAAAAATAGAATAAAAACTTAAATCTATTGATTATGAAAAGGACTATACTGCTTATAGTATGGTTTATGGTGCAAGTTACCGTACATGCTCAAGAAAAAAATATCGCTCTTTCCTTAGGCTCTTCTTATACCCAACAAGTATATTTTCAATTGGGTTCTAATAATCAAACTACCCTGCCCACAACAGATTGGGATTTAGCTTTTCTAAGAAAAGATGCCAGAAGTTTTGCTACACGCGTGAATGATGCACGCATTAAAGTTTATGAAGCAGCAAATGCAGCTTCAGATTGGAATACTATTGATGTATCTAAGAAACAACAATGGAAAAAATTATATAATAGCGAGGTTAAATGGGAAAAAGGAGCGTTCGATAACGGTTCGGCGACCTACGGATGGGGGGAATATTTTATGCCCACCCATCATGTAGTAGGTTCAATCATATTTGTATTAGAATATGACGATGGTACTCTTATGAAATTTATGATTGAAGATTATTTTAAAGGATATACATGTAAATATGCCATTTGGGAGGGAACATCATGGAGTTCAGATCGATCCTTTACAATCTTAAATTCCACAGGTGAAGGAAAAATGTTTAACTATTATTCATTGAAAAATAATAAATTGGTAGATACAATTCCATTGGATGCAGATTGGGATTTTCTTTTTACAAAATATACTTCGTTCTATAAAAACATAGATTATGTTTCTGTAACAGGAGCTTTACAAAATACTCACGTTGCCGTTGCAAAAAAATTAGAAGGCGACCAAACTGAACTTCAAAATGAAAATTTTAAAAAAGAGATTAATACCATAGGAGACCGATGGAAGGAACTATCCGGTTATTCATACATAATTCCAAAAAATAAATATTACGTTAAAACAGAAAAAGATCATACAACGAGCTTATATGAATTATGGTTTACGGATTTTGGAGGAGCAGCTACAGGAACTATCAATTTCACTTATAAAAAAATAAATAACTTAGGAATAGAAGAATTGACAGATCATTCTTCCTTTACGGTTTATCCTAATCCAATAGTAAATAAAACGGCTACCTTACTATATGATATTAAAAATTCCAATGCAAATAAGGCAGAATTATCCATATATAGCTTAAGTGGTAAGAAAATGTACGAAGATAAAATCTTGGGGCAAGCCGGTTTTTATTCAAAAGAATTGAATTTATCTGCCTTAACACCCGGGATTTATATTCTCGTATTCAAAGTAGGTGATCATAAAGCGACTAAAAAAATCATTGTCAAATAAACGTTTATCAAAGAAAAATCAGGCTTACATAAATATTATGAAAATGAAAAAAAAGAAGCTCTTATTGAGTATAATAGTGTGTCTATTAGTATTACTAATGGCAAGTTGGATCATTTGGAATAAAACTGCCTCACCAACAAAAGTAGCTTTAGTAAACTTTCAAAAATTTCAAACCACCAGTCTTATTCAATCCAATAAAGACCCCTTCATTCAATACGAAGAAGTCTCTTTAGAAGATTTGTCTAAATTAAAGAAGTACGACTTTATTTTAGGATTCGGTATGGGAATGAAAGCATCCGCGGAAGAAAGGGAGCAGTTAAAAAAAATTATGCAAGACGGTAAACCCTTTTATATATACCGCGCAACCAATCCTGAAAATAATCTGTGTAATTTAGACAGCACCCGGATGAAAGCGGTAGAAGCATTTATGGATAGTGGAAACAAAAAAAATTATCAAAGCCTTGCCAGATATATTCGTAAAAATATAGATAAAAAGATATTTTTTGTTACGGAGCCAAGTCCTATAGTTGAGACTGCAGAAGATGTTTTGTATCATTTAGATGAAGACTTGGCATTTAAAAATGTTAGTGAATACGAAAATTACTTAAAGAAAAATAATTTTTATGTAGAGGGCGCGCCTAAAGTTGTCATTTTGGGTGGATTAAATGATCCCTATAGTGGAAATAGAGATAACTTAGACAGCTTACTCGTTTCTTTACAAAAGAAAGGATTTAACGTTTATCCCGTATCCTCTACATTTGAGAGGTTGGAATTTTTAAAGGAAATACAACCGGATGCAGTTATACATTTCGCACACGGAAGACTAGCATTAGGAAAAGCAGAAGAAGCAGTAAACTGGTTAAAACAAAGAAATATTCCCGTATTTACGCCACTTACTATACTAAAAACTAAAGAAGAATGGCTTAAAGATCCCATGGGAATGATGGGAGGTTTCCTCTCACAAAGTGTAGTTATGCCTGAATTGGACGGATCTATATATCCATACGTTTTAAATACCCAAGAATTAACAGATAACAATCTTTATTTATTTAAAACAGTGCCCGAAAGACTCCAAAATTTTGTTCAAATCATTCACAATTTTGTAGAGTTAAAACATAAAAAAAATGAAGATAAAAAAATAGCTGTCTACTATTATAAAGGACCGGGTAAAGAATCCTTAACCGCACAAGGACTGGAAACCGTTCCTTCACTTTATAATTTTTTAAAACGATTAAAAAAGGAAGGATATAAAGTAGATAATTTACCCGAAAATGTACAAGATTTTGAAAAAATCTTGATGACTCAAGGTTCTGTAATGAGTACTTACGCCCAAGGAGCTTTTGATGAATACTTGAAAAATGGCAATCCCGAATTGATTGATAAAACAACGTATGAAAACTGGGCAAAAAAAACACTTACCCCCGAAAAATATGCCGAAGTTACAGCGGTTTACGGCGAAGCTCCGGGTAATTACATGAGTAAAAATATAGGTGAAAAATCGTATTTAGCGATTTCACGAGTTCAATTCGGAAATATTGTACTATTACCTCAACCTATGGCAGGATTGGGAGATGATACCTTTGCCATAATCCATGGAGCAAAAACAGCTCCACCTCATACTTATATTGGGTCGTATCTTTGGGTACAGCACGGATTCCAAGCCGATGCATTGATTCATTTTGGGACACACGGAAGTCTTGAATTTACCCCTCAAAAACAAATTGCTCTGAGTAATGAAGATTGGCCGGATAGACTAGTCGGAACCTTGCCACATTTTTATTATTATACCATTGGAAATATCGGAGAAAGTATGATGGCTAAAAGACGTTCCTATGCCACCTTACTATCTTATTTAACTCCTGCATTTATGGAAAGCCAAACCCGTTCTCAATTTAAAGAATTGCAAGATAAGATACAATATTACTATAAATCCGAAGAATCCAATCAGCCGTTAGCATCCCTTGAAGTAAAGAAAATAGCGGTAAAAATGGGATTGCACAGAGATTTACGTTTAGATAGTATAGCAACCAAACCCTATAATTTAGAGGAAATAGAAAGAATAGAAAATTTTGCCGAAGAAATTTCCAATGAGAAAATGTCCGGGCATCTTTATACTTCCGGTATACCTTATACTAAAGATAAAATCATATCAACCGTTCAGGCAATGAGTACAGATCCGATTGCTTATAGTCTGGCCGCCTTGGATAAACAAAGAGGAAAAGTAACCGAAAAACAACTCAAAAATAAAGTATATTTTAAACAAAGATATTTAGACGCAGCCAAAAATATAGTTAATCAAATTTTATCAGGTAAAGAAGCAAGTCCTGCATTTATTTGCAGCGTTGCCGGAATTGATGAAAAAGAATTGGAACAATCTAAAATGATTATTTCTCCTCCAAAAAGAACGTTTAAAAAAAGTACTAAAAGTACCGCAAGTAAACCTTCTAAAATGGAAAATTCTCCAGGTCATTCCAAAAATACCTCTTCGCAACAAGTTGCACATACAGCTCCAAAGGAATCAGAGAAAAAGCCTATGCATGGAATGGCAGGTAAAAAGATAACTTATACCAAAGAGCAAAAATCTAGAGCGAGAGCCATTGTTGAGATAGAAAGAACTATCACCAACATAAAAAAATACGAAAAAAGTTTAGAAGAAAGTCCGGAATTGGAATTTAAAGCATTAGTCAATGCACTATCCGGAGGCTATGTTGAGCCTTCTTCAGGAGGAGATGCTGTGGCTAATCCGAACGGAGTTCCGACAGGTAGAAACTTGTATTCCATTAATGCAGAATCAACTCCTACCGAGATAGCTTGGGACAGAGGAAAGGAACTTGTTAATGCAACCTTGGCACAATACAAAGCAAAGCATGGAACCTATCCTAAAAAAGTTAATTATACCTTTTGGAGCAGTGAATTTATTGAAAGCGAAGGAACAACCATAGCGCAAGTTTTATATATGTTGGGAGTTGAACCGGTTCGCGATGCCTTCGGAAGAGTATCCGATTTACAATTAATCGAATCCAAAGATTTAGGAAGACCGAGAATTGACGTAGTGGTGCAAACTTCAGGGCAATTTAGAGATATGGCAGCCTCCCGTTTGGCATTACTATCCCGAGCTGTGGAAATGGCAGCATCTGCAAAAGATTCCAACTATGAAAATCTAGTAGCTCAAAGCACTCTGGATATAGAAAAAAGTTTAGTCGATGAAGGAATACCTCCTCAAGAAGCCCGTCAGATTTCAACGCAACGAATATTCGGAGGAGTTAACGGAATGTATGGAACAGGAATTCAAGAAATGGTAACCAGCGGAGATAAATGGGAAGATGAAAAAGAAATAGCAGAAACCTATATCAATAATATGGGAGCAATATATGGCAGTGATAAAAATTGGGGTGATTTTCACAAGGGATTGCTAAAAGCTGTACTAAAAAATACGGATATGGTTGTTCATCCAAGACAAAGCAATACCTGGGGAGCTTTAAGTCTAGATCATGTATACGAGTTTATGGGAGGAATGAATTTAGCCATTCGCAATGTTACAGGCAAAGATCCCGATGCCTATTTTGCAGACTACAGAAATCATACTAATTTCAAAATACAGGAATTGAAAGAAGCTATAGGAGTAGAAGCTCGTACCACCATCTTCAATCCGGCCTATATTAAAGAGAAGATGAAAGGGGGAGCATCCAGCGCGGCCGATATAACAGAGGTTATAACCAATACCTACGGTTGGAATGTAATGAAGCCCGATGTGATCGATAATGAAATGTGGGATCAGATTTATGATACCTATATAACCGATAAAACTAATTTAGGAACCAAAGAATTTTTCAAAAAAGTGAGTCCGGCAGCCTTAGAAGAAATTACAGCAATCATGCTTGAAACCTCAAGAAAAGGGTTGTGGAAAGCCACTGAAGAACAAATAAAACAAACGGCCCTCGTACATACACAAGTTGTGAAAGAATTTGGACATTCAGGAGCAGGATTTTCCGGAAATAATAAAAAACTCCAGGATTATATTTCAAACCAAGTTACCCCTCAGCAATCTACAGAATATAAGCAACAAGTAACTAAAATGAAAATAGGAGAATCCTTATCAGATGCTAAAGAGGGGATGGTTTTGAAAAAAGAAGAAGTTTCCAAAGGAGTTAATAAATCAGAAAAAACAGCAGTTAACGGAGTAATTATAGTTACGGTTATAAGCATTGTTGCCCTTTTACTACTACTGTATATACGGAAAAGAAGAAAAAACAGCTAAGATAAAAGAATAGTACTTTATGGAACTCATTATACATTTATTAATGGCTCTTATCCTAGTAAATAGTATTATTAAGCTAAGTTTTTGGAAAAGAGGGCAAATAGCCTTAATGATGCTAATATACACTTTCTATATACTTTTAATTTATCCCTTAGCCATTAAGCAATCTAAAACACAGATAGAAGATTTTTTAGCTGATCATGTGATGATGCAAAACATGTCCGTAGTAGTTACGGTAGAATCGGCGGTATGTTTTGCTTTCTGTATTGCAGCACTAATGGGACGGTTTGGAAGTAAAAAACATAAGATAGTTCGATTAATGTTAAAATATTATCCGGGAATATTACCTTTTTTAGTTTTATTTTATGGATTGACTCAAGCCGCATTTACCTTTACCGGTTTCCACTTTTTAACCATGGCAATCCTTTATGCATCAATCGTTATTTTATGTATGATTTTAGCTGTCATAACTCTTAAAAAACTGATTCCGGAATTTGATTTAAGACTTGAAATACATTTTATGGTGAGTTTAATCATTTGTATACTAGGACTCATAACCACCGTTGATGGAAAAATAGTATATAAATCCTCAGAAGAAACCATAAATGTTAACTATATACTTTTATCGATGGGACTATTCATTTTCTTTTTTCTAATAGGATTTTTAGGAAATAAAATTAAATGGAGGTTAACTAAATGAAAAAATTGTTAAACACTAAAAGAAAAAATTAAATTAACTAATAAATATGGAAATTATATCAAAAGTATTATTCTGGGTAGCGAATAGTTTATTAATTCCCGATATCATCATCTTACTAATATTATTCGCTCGTTCATTGCTTCTTTTAGGAAGCTTTTACAATCAATTTATCGTTAAAAGGAATAACGATAAAAAGATAAATCCGGTTATTGAAAACCTTACTCAAGAAAAATTAAAAGATTTACAAGCAACCTTGCCTTCAAAAAACAATTCCTTATATATAAAATATTTAAGGACATTATTGGAAAATACCACCCATGAAGCCTATGCCGATTTTACCATTTCTAATTTTGAAAATGAAGTAGATAAAGACCTTTCCTTATCAAAAATGCTTGCAAAACTCGGACCTGTCTTAGGCTTAATCGGTACTCTGATAGCCATGAGTCCGGCACTGGTTGGACTATCTTCCGGGGATATTTCCGGTATGGCGTATAACATGCAAGTAGTTTTTGCAACAACTGTGGTGGGATTGGTAGTAAGCGCAATCGGATTAGTAACTTTACAAGTTAAACAACGATGGTATGCAAAAGAAGTTAACAATTTAGATTATGTAGCAAGAGTAGTAACGGGTAATGTAAATTAAGAATGAAAAGGCGAAGAAGAATTAACAGATTTCTAAAAGAAGAAGATACCGATCCGCTTAGTGTCATCGTAAACCTATTTGATGTAGCTATGGTTTTTGCCGTTGCTCTTATGGTTGCCATGGTTATGAATTTAAATATGGGTGAAGTATTTTCCAATGAAGATTTTACCGTTGTTAAAAATCCGGGAAAAGAAGATATGGAAATAATAACCAAAGAAGGAAATAAAATAAACAAGTATACCCCGTCCCAAGAGAAATCCACAGGTAAAAAAGGGAAAAAAGTAGGGATAGCTTATGAACTGGAAAATGGAGAAATAATATACGTACCCGAGAAATAGTTCCGACATTATATGATATTTTAAAATAATAGAGTACATTTATCAGAAAAAAATATTTTACTTTATCAAGGAATATGACAAAATAACCGATAAGTAAAGTGGCATGATAAATGCAAGATTCAAATCGTAAAATATTAATATATAGAACAGTAAGTCATACATGGACGAAAATTTTTCACAACAAGTAAAAGATGTAATAAGCTTCAGTAATGAAGAAGTATTACGATTAGGTAATGACCATATAGGGACGGAACATCTTGTACTGGGTATCTTACGTGAAGGTAACAGCAAAGCTATTACCATACTTCAAAGTTTAAATGTTGATTTAGGTGACTTAAGGAGAAAAATAGAAAATCTTAATAAACCTGAAATAAGTATAAAAGTAGACAGGAATCGCATCCCGTTTACTAAAGCTGCCGAAAGAGCTTTAAAAACAAGCTTTTTAGAAGCTAAGCTTTTTAGAAGCCCGGAAATAGAAACCATACATTTATTGATATGTATCTTGAGGATAGAAAGCGATCCAGTAACCCAGCTTTTCAAAAAGTATAATATCGATGCTAATATCCTTAAAGAAGAATATAGATTTCAGTTTCAAGAAGATTTTACGGAACAACCCACCAATGAATTTTCTGAAGAAGAAGGCATTAGTGAAGGAAATCAATACGAATCACCTAAAGGAAGCAGATCTAATCCTTCGAAAAGCAGAACACCGGTATTAGATAACTTCGGTAGAGATTTAACCACCGCTGCACTCGAAGGTCGTTTAGATCCGGTGGTAGGAAGGGAAAAAGAAATAGAAAGAGTATCTCAGATATTAAGCAGAAGAAAAAAGAATAATCCTTTGTTAATAGGAGAGCCCGGAGTCGGTAAATCAGCCATTGCAGAAGGCCTCGCTTTACGAATTGTTCAAAAAAAGGTCTCTCGTGTTTTATACAATAAACGAGTAGTTACCTTAGATGTAGCCGGACTGGTTGCAGGTACTAAATATCGAGGACAATTTGAAGAAAGAATGAAAGCCATCATGAATGAGCTTGAAAAAAACTCGGATATTATTCTCTTTATTGATGAAATCCATACCATAGTAGGAGCCGGAGGAGCCACAGGCTCTTTAGATGCTTCCAATATGTTCAAACCGGCATTAGCAAGAGGAGAGATACAATGCATCGGAGCGACTACTTTGGATGAATATAGGCAATATATTGAAAAAGACGGCGCCCTAGAAAGACGATTTCAAAAAGTAATGGTAGAGCAAACTTCTCCGGAAGAAACCATTATCATATTAAATCAAATTAAAGATAAATACGAAGAACATCATAATGTAACTTATACCGAGCAGGCAATTAAAGCTTGTGTAAATCTTACTACAAGATATATTACCGACCGATATTTACCGGACAAAGCGATTGATGCGCTCGATGAAGCGGGATCAAGAGTCCATATTAAAAATATCAAAGTTCCAAAGGAAATAGTTAATTATGAGAAAGAATTAGAAAAAATCAGAGCTGAAAAGACTAAGGTAATTAAAAGCCAAAAGTATGAAGAAGCTGCAAAATTAAGAGATACCGAAAAAGAGATTGAAACAAAATTAGCGAATGCACAAAGAGAATGGGAGAAATCTTCAAGAGAACATCGGGAGATAGTAACCGAAGACAATGTTGCAGAGGTAGTTTCAATGATGAGCGGTGTACCTGTACAAAGAGTTGCAGAAGGAGAGCTTAAAAAACTTGCTCAGATGAAAGATCTGATGAAAGGTAAAATTATCGGTCAGGACGAAGCGGTCAACAAAGTTGTAAAAGCCATTCAGAGAAATCGTGCCGGATTAAAAGATCCTAACAGGCCTATAGGTACATTTATATTCTTAGGAGCAACCGGAGTTGGAAAAACTCAATTAGCAAAAGTTATTGCCAGAGAATTATTTGATTCAGATGATGCTCTCATTAGAATAGATATGAGTGAATATATGGAAAAATTTGCCGTATCTAGATTAGTTGGAGCTCCTCCGGGATATGTAGGATATGAAGAAGGAGGTCAATTGACAGAATCCGTAAGAAGAAAACCATATGCTGTAATCCTCTTAGATGAAATTGAAAAAGCGCATCCGGATGTATTTAATATCCTTTTGCAAATTTTAGATGACGGACATGTTACGGATAGTTTGGGAAGAAAAATAGATTTTAGAAATACAATAATCATTTTAACTTCCAATATCGGAACTCGTGAACTCAAAGAATTCGGTGACGGTGTTGGATTTGGAACTTCTGCCAAAAAATCATCTTCCGATATAAGAGCAAAATCTACTTTAGAAAACGCTTTAAAGAGAACATTTGCTCCTGAATTCCTAAATAGGATCGATGATGTTATCATCTTTAATAATTTGGAAAAGGAAGATATATCCAAAATTATAGATTTAGAATTGAAAAATGTGTACGATAGAATTGCTAAAATTGGATATGAAGTAGAATTATCTCCGGAAGCTAAAGAATTCATCATTGAAAAAGGATGGGACAAAAATTTCGGTGCACGTCAGCTTAAACGAGCAATCCAGAAATATGTGGAAGATGTGATCGCTGAAGAAATTATCAATTCATCGATACATGATGGAGACCATCTCTATATTGAATTAAATAAAGAAAAAGACAGTACGGAAATTAAAATACGGGAGGTGGAAAAAGAATCCCCGACAAAAGATTAAAAAGATAATTAATGAAGAGCCTGTTTGATTGAATCAAGCAGGCTTTTTTATGTTATAAATGCGCGGAGTTAATGATAAATGAATAATCCAATAAAAATCCGAGAGAATTAACAATGATATACAAAAAGCATTTGCCCAGAATGGCGGTAACCCTTGTATTTTTTTTCTTTGGAGGCAGTTCCGCGACTTGGGCTTCACGAATTCCAACGATTAAATTATCGATGAATGTTTCCGATTCCAACTGGGGATTGGTTTTACTATTTTTATCCATCGGAACACTTATTACATTACCTTTTGCCGGTAATCTTATAAAAAAGCTGGGCAGTAAAAAATCGACTCTTATATTTATCATTCTTTACTTTATATTTTTAATCGGGATTGGATTTTGCGGTGAATTATGGCAATTGAAACTCAATTTAATAGCCTACGGGGCCATAGGTAATTTAACCAATATAGCTATAAATACACAAGCTGTTAATGTGTCAAAATCCTATAAAGGCCAAATAATAGGCTCCATGCACGGTACTTGGAGCATTGGAGGTTTTTTTGCTTCTTGGTTAGGAGCGGTAATGATTGCTAAAAACATACCACCTTCTGAGCATTTTATTTTATATTCTTCCATAGGAATTCTGGTTTCCCTTTGGTTATTCAGATATTTGTTGCCGGATGAATCCAAAGAAGAACCAATGGAATTACCAAAAAAATCAAAATTTATCAGAGTTGATAAAAATCTTATTGTCTTAGGATTTCTAGCTTTTTTTGCTATGGTTTCTGAAGGAACGATGACCGATTGGTCCAATGAATATATGAGGAATATAGTGAAAGCCGATAAAAAATATATCGGATATGGATTGACTGCCTATATGGCAGCCATGGCTTGCGGACGATTCATTTCTGATTTTATAGTTCGAAAATTCGGTTCAAAAATTACGTTGATTATCAGCGGATCTTTAATTTTTATAGGTATGGTCTTTGCAGTTCTATTTCCAACATTGCTAACCACATTTCTTTCGTTCATTATTGTTGGATTGGGAATATCTGCAGTGGTACCCTTAGTATATACCTTAGCGGGAAATTCAAAAACTGCTTCGCCCGAACAAGCGCTTACAGTTATTACCAGCATTGGTTTTATCGGTTTTTTTCTAGGTCCTCCTTGCATTGGTTTTTTAGCTGAAAAATTTTCATTACAAATATCTTTTACTTTCATTTCCTTGTTTGGAATAGGAATAATTTTCTTGGTAAGATTTTTTAAGATAAAGTAAATTTATTTCTTTATCTTAGAGGTAAAATAATATAATATAAAATTATTTTATTATGAAAATTATGGTATATTTACATCACTTATCAAGAAAGGTGGAGGGACTGGCCCTGTGAAACCTTGGCAACCGGCCTGCTTAGGCTTGGTGCTAATTCCAGCCCCGAGGGGAAAGATGAGTGATTCGCGAGTTGTGAGTGTGTTGAGTTGTGAATAATTTCTTTTTTCCTTTCCGGTTTTTCTTGATACAGTTTTAATAAATATAATTTACTAACTGTAAGAAAAATAATGAAAAAAGTTTCTTTGTTAATGGTAAGTTTAATTTTAGAATTTACCAATTATGTGGATGCTCAAGAAAAACGAGCCGTAGATTCCCTTGATCTTGAAGAGATTGTTGTAGTCGGTGGCAGAAATTCAGAACGAACCAAAGTAAATTCTCCCGTTGCCATAGACGTAATAGATGTCAGAAAAATAGAAAAGGCATCTCCTCAATTAACCGTTAACGACTTATTAAATTATTTAGTACCTTCATTCAATTCAGTTCGCCAATCTTCTTCCGATGGAACGGAACATATTGATCCGGCTACCTTGAGAGGTATGGGGCCCGATCAGGTTCTGGTATTAGTGAATGGAAAAAGACGGCATACTACCTCATTAGTCAACTATCAAAATACGGTAGGTAATGGATCTGTGGGTACAGATTTAAGTGCCATACCCGTTTCAGCAATAGAAAAAATAGAGGTTTTGAGAGACGGTGCGGCAGCTCAATACGGCTCGGATGCCATTGCCGGTGTAATTAATATTATTTTAAAAAAGATTGAGGGCGGCTCGGCATCCATCTCCTATGGATTAACTAATAGAAATGACGGGGAAACTTACAATTTTAGCGGAAATTATGGGGCTAAATTAGGAGATAAAGGAGGAAGTATCAATCTTTCTTTTGTAGTCAGCCAAAGAAATAAAACCAATCGTTCTTATGATAATAATCTGGACAAGTTTGGCGATAACTTTGCCTATGATTTTGCACCGGATCCCAATCAGGCCAGAATAAACGATGAAAAAATTATGGCAGAAATGGGTTTAACCCAAAAAGACTTCCGTTTCAGGGCAGGAGATGCTCAAATTAAAAATCAACAGTTTTTTATAAATTCCATTTATCCATTATCCGAAAAGTATGAGTTCTACTCATTCGGCGGAGCAAGTTTAAGACAAGGAGAAGGAGCTGAATTCCGAAGACTTCCCAGTGAAAAAACTAATGTAGTTAAAGAACTTTATCCGATAGGATTTCAACCTTTATTAAAATCCACTATTTATGATATTTCTAACTCTACGGGAATAAGATATATGCATAATAATTGGATGGTAGATATAAGTAATACCTTTGGAGAAAACCTCTTTAATTATAAGGCTACGAATACAAACAACGCTTCATTGGGTATACATTCTCCAACGGAATTTAAAGCAGGGGGACATGAGTTTATGCAAAATATTATCAATCTGGATATTTCTAAAAAAATAAATACACTTCTTTCTATTGCCTTCGGAGGAGAATTTAAATACGAACAGTATAGAATAAAAGCCGGAGAAGAAGGCTCATGGATGCGTTACGATAAATTTGGTAGTCCGGCAACAGCATCTACCCTTCCCACCGATATACTGGGAGAGGGGGGAGCTCAAGGTTTTATAGGATTTTCTCCTGAAAATGCGTTAAAGGAGGACAGAAATAATGCATCCGGTTATGCGGATGTAGCATTTAAAAAAGGAAAATTTACCGGTGATTTGGCAGGAAGATATGAGCATTATTCCGATTTTGGTAATTCTTGGATAGGAAAGTTGGCGGTGCGTTATGAATATGTAAACGGATTTGCTGTAAGGGGAGCTTTCAGTAATGGATTCAGAGCCCCGTCTCTGCAACAGCAATATTTCAATAATTCTTTTTCCAGTATCTCATCGTCGGGATCAGGAGTTGTTTCTAAAGGTATATTTAGAAATGACAGTCCTTTGGCAAAAGCATTAGGTATTGATAAACTTAAAGAAGAAAAATCTATAAATGCGAGTGCCGGTTTAACATTTAAACCTTCTAAAAAAATATATGTAACGGCTGATGCTTACTATATCAAAGTTAAAGATCGTATTGTACTCACTAGTGAATTTGTTAATGCAAAAGTAGAATCTTATGGAGTGGAAGGAGCACGATTTTTTACTAATGCTGTGGATACGGAAACGAAAGGTATTGATATAGTGGCTACATATAAAGTTGGTTTAGGAAGGGGAAATCTGGATATAAGTTTATCAGGAAACTATACAGAAACAGAAATTGTTAATTATCATTTTCCCAAAGTTTTTGAAGGAGACAGAAATGAATATTTTGGTCCCGATCAAACCAATATAATTGAATCTTTAAGTCCAAAAGCAAAGGCAACTTTAGGCTTCAATTACTCAGTTTCGAAATGGAATTTATTAGTAAGAAATACCTATTTCGGTAAAGTTACGAGAGATGGTTATCCATACGGTTCGGTACAACATCACGATCCAAAATTAGTAACCGATTTTAGTATCAGTTATTCCATACGAAAAGATTTAATACTAACGATGGGCGGAAATAATATTTTTGATGTCTTTCCGGATAAGCAAATCTATGAAAATTCTTATTATAATGTTTTCAAGTATGCACCGGTACAGATGGGTACAACCGGAGCTAATTGGTTTATTAAGCTTTCTATGAATTTCTAAATTTAGACTTATATATTTAACATAAATATGAAAAAAATAGGCTGGAAGACAGCAACTGCCATAGTCATATCCAATATGGTAGGAACGGGAGTGTTTACAAGTTTAGGATATCAAGTTCCGGAATTACACAATACGTTTACCATTATTCTTTTATGGACAATCGGGGGAATACTGGCTTTAATAGGTGCTTTTATCTACGCGGAATTGGGAGCTCATTTTAAGCAATCGGGAGGAGATTATATTTATCTTTCTAGAACTTATCATCCCATTATGGGATACATCACCAGTTGGGTATCGCTTATAGTTGGCTTCTCCGGGCCAATTGCTTTAGCAGCATTGGCTATGGCTAAATATTTGGGTTTTGAAAATGAAAGAAGTACAGCAATTCTCATTATCATTATTATTGCTGTATTTCAATGTTTCAGCCTAAAGGTAAGCAGTCGTTTTCAAAATATATTTGCCGTTCTTAAGGTAGCATTCATTGTAGTACTGATTTTAATTGGAATTTCGATAAGTCCGTCTCCTACTAATGCATTATTATGGGATAATTCTTGGTCTCATGAAATTATCGTTCCGGCTTTTGCCAGTTCGTTAGTGTTTGTTACCTACGCTTATACCGGTTGGAATTCTGCCTCTTATATTGTTGAAGAAATTGAAAAGCCAAAAGTTAATCTTCCCAAAGCGTTGATAATAGGAACTGTTTTTGTAACAGTAAGTTATGTGTTGGTAAATTTTGTTTTTTTAAAACATGCTTCAATCGAACAAATGGAAGGAAAAGAAGACATTGCCAATATCGCATTTACCAATATTTTAGGTGTTCGGGGAGTAAAATGGATAAGTTATTTGATTGCATTGCAATTAGTTTCAACAATTAGTGGCTATTTGTGGGTTGGATCGAGAGTAACCCAGGCAACAGCAAAAGAAAATCATCTTTGGAGTTATTTAGGTAAAGAAAATAAAAACCGAATACCTATTTGGGCTGTAGTTGCTCATACCCTTATCAGTATACTAATAATATTGAGTGGTAAATTTGAAGAAATTTTTATTTACACAGCATTTGTACTTCAACTTCTTTCTACGGCTGCTGTGAGTACTTCTTTATTTATTAAGAAAAAAGATCGGGTACTTTTTAAAGGAAATATTTTTTTACTAATGCCCGGTATCTTTTTACTTTTCAGCTTTTATATTTTGTATTTTACCTTTGTTAACCATCCTCGGGAGAGTATTATTGGATTAGGAATCATAGGAGCTGGTATGACCCTTTATTTTTTTGATAAAAAAAGAGTTGATTGATAATATCAGTTTAATGAATATAAAAAAAACCGAAAGATTTGTCTTTCGGTTTTTTAATTAATAATTAAAAACTTAATTTTTAATGAATCTGAAATTTCTTCCTTGAATTTGTAAATAATACTGATTTGGAGATAATTCTGAGACATTAATAGGAATTATATCATCAACCTTTGTTTGCAATTTTTTAACTATTCGTCCACTACTATCAAGAATAGTAAAAGTTGTAAATTTTTCCTTATCTTTATTAATTCCTTTAATATTTAATACATCATGGACAGGGTTAGGATATAATATAATAGAATCTTCATTATTACTTATATCAGGATTATTTTTTAATGGATAAAAATTAACAATTAGATTATAACAGCTTGTTGGATCAAATTCACCATCTTTTCCATAAATATATACGTAATAGATTCCTTTATCCAAATTTAAAATATTTATTTCTTCTTTGGCATCACCAATATTTAGACTGCTTCCTATTTCTTCTTTTAAAGAATTATATATTTTAATATCATAATTTTTTGTGAGGTTATCTAACTTAACTAAAATATCTCCTTTTTCACTTAAATTAAATTTATAGTAATCCAGATCGTTATGAGTACCAATTGCAGCTTCATATTTTGTGTTTGTATTAATAAGAAATGCTTCTTCAAATGTATTATTTGGTTCAAAATTACCTACACATGACGGTATAGGGTGAGTAGTATTAGTAGGTTTAAAATTCACTGTTAAATCATAACATTTACCAGGAGCAAAAGCACCATTAGATCCGTATACATATACATAATAAACACCTCTTTCTACATTATATATATTTATAACTTCTTTATTGGTACCACTATTTGAACTTCTTCCTATTTCTTGTTTTGAAGAATTATACAATTTAAGATCGTAATTTTCAGGAAGATTATCTAATACAACTTCAATATCAGCTTTTACACCAATAAATATTTTATAATAATCATCATCAGTAGGAGAGCTAATATCAGAAGAATATGTTAAAATATTTCTAATAGGATATGCCATATCTATGCTGTTGTTAGGTTCATAGTTTGAAGCACAAATGCTTGATGTAATTACTTCAAGATTGTAACATTGACTTGTATCGAATACACCATCTTTTCCATATATATATATATAATAGGTTCCAGCAGGTAAACTTTCTATCTCAATTTTTTCACTTTTATTTCCTTTATTTATACTTCTATCAATTTCATTATTAGAATTGTCATAAAGAATTAAATCATAATTTTTTGGGAGATTTTGAAGTAAGATTTTAATATCAGAAGCCTCATTTAATATAAACTTATAATAATCCTTATCGTTAGAAGAACCTATACCTGCTTCATATATTGTATTTAGATCTATAGAGGTTGCTTCTTGAATAGTATCATTAGGTTCAAAATTATGTATACAAGGAGGCGTAGAAGGGGTTGTTTGAACTATTAATCCATAACATTTGCTGTTATTAAATGCTCCATTAATACCCTGTATAAGTACATAATAGGTACCAGGTTCAAGGTCGTTAATATTTATAATCTCATCACTTTGATCTTCATTATACTTACTTCCTATTTCAGTTTTATTTGAATTATATAATTTTAATTCATATTTTTCACCTATATTTTGTAGTACAACATTAACATTAGATTTTTTATCTAAAGTAAATTTATAATAATCTTGATCATATGCAAAACCGATACTAGCAGTATATGGATAATCTGTTTTGATTTCTACAGCACTTTCAAAGGTATCATTTACTTCGTAATTAAAATTGCATGAATATTTATCTATAACAGTATCAATGGTCAAACTATAACATGAAGTAGGATGATATTTACCGGTTATATGAATGTAATATTTGCCAGCAGCAAGATTTTTTACACTAATTAATTTACTATTGGGACTATCTAATTTACCTCTTTCAATTAAATTTTTTGAAGAATCATAAAGATTAAAATCGTAATCATAGTAAATATCTTGCAGAATAATATTTATATTTGAATCAGAATCTAAAGTAAATGTATAATAATCTTGATCTCTAGCGGTAGCTATACTTGCGAAATAAGTAGTATGTGTATCAATAGGATAGGCCTCTTCAAAACTATTATTTGGCTCATAATTATTACTGCATGAAGGTATAGATGTTGTTGCGTGAATTTCTAATTCATAGCATTGAGATTCATCAAATGCTTCCTTATATCCATATACTTCTATATAATATGTACCAGGTAAAACGTTTTTTATTAAGATTTTTTCATCTGTGGTATTTGCAGCTTCGCTCTGACCTATTTCAAACTTGCCACTATTAAATAGTTTTATGTCATAATCTTTGGGAAGTTTTTGAAGACGAATCACTATATCTGAATTTTTTGATATAAAGAATTTAAAATAATCCTTATCTCCATGTGATTGTATGCCTGCATAATAGACAGAATCTGGTTTAATTAAATAAGCATCATCAAATGTATCATTTGGTTCAAAATTATTAATACATGAAGCTAATGAAGGGCTAGAATGAGAAGTCGTATTAAAATTAACTTCAGTAAAATTGCTAGATTTACCATTATCACAGTTAGATTTAATCCTAGCCGTGTACGATGTGTTTGGACTTAAATTTGATAAAGTATATGAAGATCCTCTAATATCATTACCAACTATAGTCCAATCGTTATCCGTATCTGCTTTAATTTGAATGGTATAATTTATATTTTGATTAGCGTTCCAATTAAGAGTAGCACTCTGAAAAGTAATATCCGAACTTGAAAATCCTGAAGGAATTTCACAATTTAGATTTGAAGAATAGGTTGAAGGATAAATATTGATGATTGCAATTTGGCTTGAAGAATATCCTCTGAGTTCATCTATCCAATAATATCCGTTTGAAGTTCCTCCCCATCCAAAATTAAGATGAATTAGATTTTGAGAGTCATATCCATCAACTATATAAGCATGTTCAGCATCGGGATATTGACCAGATAAATAAACTGGTAATCCTTTTGAAACCTGAGATTTAAATACATTTAGCCATTCATCATCAGATTCAAAATCAGTTCTATCTATTAGTTGAATGTCTGGGCTATATTTAAAATATTTTTTAAGGGCTTGAGGAACATTAGTACTAAAAGCACCTGAACCAATCGGACCATACATAGTTTTGATTGAAATACCTGCATGAGATATTAATTTAGCAACTGCATCTATTTGTTCAGCTGAAGAATTTTTAGAGAGGTAAACAGGCATTTTATCCCATAAATAGGTAGTATTTTGAAAATTAGCTGATAATTTTTTCCATTTCCAATCGTAATTATAATAATAATACTTATTAGGTATGAAATATGTCATAGAATCACTACCATTTGTTGGGAAATTCCAAAATTTCATAATTTGAGCCATGGCGATAGAAGCAGATCCTGCATATGTTGGCACATTTTCATAAGTATTAGGAGTAAATTTATTATATAAGGGAGATTGATCCCAAATAGTTTTTATTAATGGATCTACAGTTAGAGGATTATTAAAAGATTTAGATAATGCTTTATTGCTTATTTCTTGAGAATTAGGTAATTGTTGATCATTGAGTAAAGCTTCCCATTCTTTTTTAATTAATTCATTTTTTTTATCGAATGATCTTTTTTGAATTTTTTTCCTAAGATTAATATTATAATATTCAAAACTATTTAAAATATTTAAAAATCCAGGTGAACAATTAGTTGATGCTGGTATTGTAGAATTTGTTGAATAAGCTAAAATTGGATGATTTGCACTTTCAGATGAAACTATACAAAATCCATTACCGTTTTTAATAGTAAAAATGTAAAAACCATTATATTCTTTATTAATTTGGTGAGTAATGTTGGTTATTTTTAAATTTTCATTTGATTTTTTTAATTCATGATTTAATTTAATTTTCAAAAAGTTATTAGCTACTTTTCTTGCAGTGCTCTCTGAAATATCTTGTCCATAGAAGATAAAAGATATTAAAAATGCTGTTATTGATATAAAAGATTTAAAATTTATCATATATATTATTATTTAAATTTATAAATTAAAATAGTTACTAAGATAATAAACGATTATTCTATTAAATCAAAATATTAATTAAATAGAATATAACATGTCCAAACGTCCTTAATTATTAAAATCAAAGATTTAATATTCTTATTAATAAATATTTATGTGTATTTAATTATTTGCCTCATAAATGCATTTTTTATTTAATTTTTGGACAAATATATATAAAATTTTTTTATTATAGTAATATACCATAAAAAATATCATTAATTATGATAATACATATAAATTTACAATACTTTTATTTGTTTATTAAATTTTTATTTAATTATATAATGCTTTATATATTTGCAAATAAGATATAAAAATATAATTATTTATAAAAAAATGATTATAATAAATTTTAATAATTTTTGAATTTAAATATAGTTAAATTGTATTATTAATATTTTTAATATTACATGATAAAATAAAATTATATATTAATAAAACCTAATGATTTCTTTATAAATAAATTATTATAAAATTATTATTTGATATTATAATAATCTGACATTTATATTTTGTAAAATTAAACAATGATTTAAATATTTTAATTGTTATATAATAACTATATCAATAACATATAAAAATAATGATATTTAAACTATTTTATTATTTAAACTAAAGTAAGAAGTTAATGGGATTGTTTAATTACTATATAAATTAGTTAATGATTAGAAAAATTAATGATAAAATAAGTTAATATGATTGTATTCAATAATAACTAATGTAATAATTATTTAAGTATAAAAAAATATTTTGTAATTTCATTAGTAGTATGTTATAATTGGATTAATATAAATATAATAATAATTAGAGTAATTTTGAAAAAGAACAGAATGATTAGCCTAATTAATTTAAAATATTTATAATATTTTCGTCTAAAAAATACTAAGCAATTTTATATTAATCTTTAATAAAAAAGATATAATATAAATTTTTTTATTTTGATTTCTAGTTTGGTTGACACATCCTTATATTTGAAGAGGAGAAACCAAATTTAGTATTTTTTTGCCATAATTACATTGCCATTTTATGTAATTATACACTTGAAGTAGTTTATTAAAAAAGCTCCAAAGCTTTTGTAGGAATGCTTTGGAGCTTAGGGTGGCCAATGGGTCTCGAACCCACGACCTTCGGAACCACAATCCGACGCTCTAACCAACTGAGCTATGGCCACCGTTTTGGGAATGCAAATATAGGAATAGATTTCATATTATCAAACAAAATTTTCAAAATCTTTCAGACCAATCCATTTTTGAGAAGTAAAGCCTTCGCCAGCATCACATCCTATTAACCTACCCAAATTTTCTGCTCTGTATATAATACTTTTTTTAAAATTAATGGAAGTAATAGGAGTATTAGGTTCTAATGAATTCGGATCATAAAACTGTGTTTTATAGGCCATACAAGCTTCTATTTTTTTATCTAAAAAATGAGATATATCAATTATAAAATCCGGTTTTTCTTCATTCCATTGAATATAATTGAATATATGTTTAGGTCTCCAAGTATCTTGTGTAACCCCATTATAACTTGTTTGTATTTTTAATAGTCCGGAGAGAAAACAGGCATCATAAACAAGTTTAGCAGCTTTCCCATGATCTGGATGTCTATCGTTTACCGCATTAGCTAAAACAATATCCGGTTTATATTTTCTTATTATTTTAATTAATTCGATTTGATGAGTATCATCATTTTTAAAAAAACCATCTCTGAATTTTAAGTTTTCACGATAAGCAATCGAAAGTATTTTACTGGCTTCTTCGGCTTCGGCTTTTCTGGTAATCGCTGTTCCCCTTGTCCCTAATTCACCTTCCGTCAGATCTAATATTCCCACTTTTTTATTTTCAGAAATCATTTTGGCCAGAGTTCCTCCACACCCTAGTTCAACATCATCAGGATGGGCGCCTATGGCTAATATATCTAATTTCATTGGTCAAATTTTAAGTTAAAAAAACTCCAGTAAGTCATTACTGAAGTTTTAAAGTTTGGTATATAAAATTTTTTTACAGTTCAGATTTTACTTTGGACATAAGTTTTTCAATTCTTGCCTTTATATCTGTATTATCAGAAATTTGCCAGGCACTTATGGTAAATGTATTCCCTTTTGTTCTGATCATAAGACCATAATCAGGATTATTTGAAGTCCAAATTCCGGGTGAAGAAGCAGAGCCAAATTCTTGTTGAATCAAAGCTTCCACTTTCTGTACTTTTTCATTGGTAGATTGTATTTCTTCTCTATATTTATATTTTTCTTGAGAATAACCAAATATAGAAGAAAAGGTCATTGTTACTAATAAAATTAAAATTTTAGCATTCATAATATGTTGTTTTAATAAGGCAGAAACCTAAATTACTATTCTTTCCATCAATATTTATGCCAAAAAGATAAAAAAATATACCCATGGTATTACTACTATGGGTATATTTAATTTTTATAATAGTATTACTATATTACTTTTTATAATTTTTGTATTTGTTAAAGAATTTATCAACTCTACCTGCAGTATCAACCAATTTAACTTTTCCTGTATAAAAAGGGTGAGAAGAACTTGAAATCTCCATCTTAACTAAAGGATATTCTACTCCTTCATATTCAATTGTATCTTTTGTTTCTGCAGTAGATTTACATAAAAATACCTCGTCGTTGCTCATATCTTTAAAAACAACTAATCTATAGTTATCCGGATGAATGTCTTTTTTCATTTCTCTAAAAATTTGAGTTGCAAAATTACAATTTTATTTCTAAATAATCAAGAATACATAGCAAAAAAATATGAAATTCTTCATATTAGAAAAATATGTTAATATTTAGTCACACAAGTAGTTGATTAATAAGATAAATATATTTGTGTGACAGATTAAAATTACTTGATTATTTAACTAATTTATTTTTTAACCCTTTGTCAATAGCATCTAGAAAATCTTCAGTATTAAGATAATCTTCTCTGGTCATTTGTTTACCTTTTACTAATAAAGCAAGGTCTTTGGTCATTTTACCTCCTTCAACAGTTTCAATACAAACCTTTTCCAGCGTTTCTGCAAAATTGACAACATCCGGAGTATGATCTAATTTACCACGATGCATTAAGCCTCTGGTCCATGCAAAGATAGATGCTATGGGATTGGTAGAAGTTTCTTTACCTTCTTGATATAATCTATAATGTCGGGTAACAGTTCCATGAGCCGCCTCTGCTTCAACGGTTTTGCCATCAGGCGTTACCAAAACAGAAGTCATCAAGCCTAAAGAACCAAAACCTTGAGCAACAGTGTCTGACTGCACGTCACCATCATAATTTTTACAAGCCCATACAAAGCCTCCGTTCCATTTCATGGCACAAGCTACCATGTCATCAATTAGACGATGTTCATAAGTAATTCCCAGTTCTTCAAATTTAGATTGATAATGATCTTCATATATTTTCTGAAAGATATCTTTAAATCTTCCGTCATAAGCTTTTAAAATGGTATTTTTAGTGGACAGATATAAAGGCCATTTTTTGGTTAATGCCATTTGAAATGAAGAATGCGCAAACCCTCCAATAGATTCATCGGTGTTATACATGGACATTGCAACTCCGTCATCTTTAAAATCAAAGACTTCCCAAGTTTGAGGCTCACCGTTTTCAGGTGTGAAAGTCATGCTTAATTTACCGGGACCTTTAGTTACCACATCCGTTGCTTTATATTGATCACCAAAAGCATGACGGCCAATTACAATGGGTTGTGTCCATCCTTGCACATATCTCGGAACGTTATTCATAATAATAGGTTCTCTAAAAACTGTTCCTCCAACAATATTACGAATGGTGCCATTAGGCGATTTCCACATTTTTTTTAAGTTAAATTCTTTAACACGAGCTTCATCAGGAGTAATAGTAGCACATTTTACGGCAACATTATATTTTTTAGTTGCTTCTGCAGAGTCTATAGTAACTTGATCGTTAGTTTTATCTCTGTTTTCAATACCTAAATCAAAGTATTTCAGATCTATATCTAAATAGGGGAGAATGAGTTTGTCCTTAATGAACTTCCATATAATTCTTGTCATTTCATCTCCGTCCATTTCAACAACCGGATTAAGTACTTTTATTTTTTGCATGATAACTATTGATTTGTATCAAATATAACAATACTTACCTCAGTAAAACAAATATTTAATCTAATTTTAGTTTAATACAATGAATAAAAAAACCTTATGGTATACTTATGCTTAATCGAAAAGTTTGGTAAGCATCTTTAAACAGTAAAGATTAAAAATAAAAAGGTTAATAATTACCATTTATTAACCTTTTTACTTTACTAAAAAAATAGATTTTTAAACACTTATAAATTTTCTACAAATTGTTGTCTGATTAGTTTTTTATTTAATTTTCCCACACTGGTTTTGGGGATTTCTGAAACAAATTTTATATTTTGAGGTATAGCCCATTTACTCAATATTCCGGATTCCGTATATTGTTTCAAATAATCTTTTAATTCATCATGAGTTAACGTCATATTCGGTTTTAAAACGATAAATGCACAAGGCTTTTCACTCCATTTTTCATCCGGAATTCCAATTACGGCGGTTTCAGCCACAGATTCATGTCCAGTAATAATATTTTCTAATTGAACAGAAGAAATCCACTCACCTCCACTTTTGATAATATCTTTTATTCTATCTGTAATATTTATAGAATTATTGGAATTTATGGTAGCTACGTCTCCTGTATGTAAATATTGTTCATTCCATAATTCGTTTCCTCTTTCTTCGTCTTTAAAATAACCTTGAGTAAGCCAAGGCGCTCGAATAATGATTTCCCCTTGTTCAAGATCATTATTTTGGATATGGTTTCCTTGTTCATTGATAATTTTTACGGTTGTAAACAGAACAGGAGTTCCGGTTCTGATTCTCATTTCAGATTGTTCATCTATATCTAAATTTTTATATTTAGGGTCTATGTGAGTTAATGTTATAATTGGACAAGTTTCGGACATCCCGTATCCTGACATAATATCAATATTTTTTTCAAGGGCATTTTTTGCTAACTTTTTGGTTAAAGAAGCTCCACCTATAATAACTTTCCATCCGTTGAAATCAATATTTTTAGTTTCATTGCTCTCTAAAATCATTTGCAAAATAGTAGGTACACAATGAGAGAATGTTGGTTTTTCTTTTGTGAAAATATCAATAAATCCGGTTAAATTAAATTTTCCGGGATATATTTGCTTTAATGAAAAGGTGGTTGCAAGATAAGGAAATCCCCATGCATGAACATGAAACATCGGTGTTAAGGGTAAATACACATCATTGGAATTTAAACGACATGCAATTGAACCGGAAAATCCAAAACTTGCTGCCGTATTGTAGGTATGAAGCACCAATTGTCTATGGGTAAAATATACGCCTTTAGGATTGCCCGTTGTACCTGTAGTATAAAATGTTGTGGCAACCGCATCTTCATCAAATTCTTCGAATTCATATGAATCAGAAGCTTCAGCCATCAATTGTTCGTATTCTCCGGTAATACTTAAATTTTCAGAAGTTATTATAGCATCATCATCTCTACAAATGATTAAATATTTTAAAGAGGGCATATCTCCTGCAAATTTTTCCAAAATAGGAAGAAAATCTGCGTGAGCAATGATAACTAAATCTTCAGCATGATTAATAGTATAATGAATTTGTTCAGCTGACAATCTCCAATTAATCATATGAAGAACATTTCCGGTCATAGGAATAGCAAAATAAGATTCGAGATATCGATGACTGTCATAATCCATTACGGCAATGGTTTCGCCTCCGTCTATCCCAAGATTTCTTAACATATTGGCATATCGTTGAACTCGTTTTTTGAATTCTCGATAATTATATCTGGAAATATCTTTGTAAATAATTTCATTATCAGGATTTAAAGTAGTACAATAATCATATAATCCTTTAATGAGCAGAGGAGATTTGTAGGCATTTTTTACAGAGTTAATTTTTTTAAATATCATCTTAAATTATTAAATATGCGCTAATTTACAAAATATAATATTTTATGCTAATGGTTTTTATTATAAATCATATTAATGCTGTTTTAGTAGTAGTATTAAAGCACAATTTCTAATTAAGATAAATATTTGAGCTTCTATATAGATATTGCTGGATGAATTAATAATTATAATTAATTTATTGGATTACATATCTATTTGGTATAGGAGTAATAAAGCAGAGTAACTAAATACGTTATTATTATGCTGGTTTATATATTTTATAAAAGAGAGTAAACTTTGGTATTAATATATTTAACAAAAATATACAGACAAGTATGTCTATATTTGAAAATTTATTTTATCTTTGTTGAATGGAATTAAAAAATAAGCCCCCCAGAGAAAGAATAGTGTACGTAGCATCACAATTATTTCATCAGCAAGGATACAATGCTACAGGAATCAATGAAATCATTGAAAAAGCCAAGGTTGCAAAAGCCAGTTTTTATCAACATTTTAGATCAAAAGAAAATTTAGCTCTGGAATATTTAGAAGTTCGTCATAAAACCTGGTTTGAAGGATTAAAACATTTTACTGAAGAAAAAACAACCCCGAAAGGAAAAGTACTATCAGCTTTTGATTATATAGAACAAATGAATGAAAAAGAAAATTTTCGTGGTTGTTGCTTTCTGAACATGCTGTCAGAAATACAACCGGATAATGTTCGCATTTTAAGTGTGATACAAAAACATAAAACAGAATTGCAGAATTTTTTTATTGATATAATAAGAGAGGAAAACGACGCCTTCATTATTTATATGTTTTTTGAAGCATGTTTGATCGATAGTCAAGTATATAGAACACAGAATCTTATAGAGAAAACTAAAAATAACGTCAAAAATTTAATGAAATGAATAGTAAAAAATATCTATCAAAATTTATAAGTAGAGAACGAAGTCCTCTTAAAGTTGATTTTAATTTTTCAATTTTATCGGGAATTGGAGGGTGTTTAGCAATTATGTGTATAGCCTTATTAACAAAATCAACCTCAATTCCTTTTATTATGGCACCATTCGGCGCAACCTGTGTATTGGCATTTGGTGTACCTGAAAGTCCATTGTCTCAACCTAGAAATATTATTGGTGGACATATTTTATCTTCAATTATGGGTTTAATTGTATCGGTGGTACTAAAAAATGAATGGTATTCCCTATCACTGGGAGTTGGATTAGCTATATTTGTTATGCAAATAACAAAGACTACCCATCCGCCGGCAGGTGCAGATCCGCTTATTATTATTACCGGAGGAGTAAAGTGGGACTTTTTAATTAATCCGGTTTTATCGGGAGCAATCGTCTTGGTGATTATTGCATTACTATTCAACAATCTGAGCAAAAAAAGAAAATATCCTAAATTTTGGATTTAATTGAGTTATATTATAATGATTAAGTTGTAGAAAGTTCGTAAAAAATATTTAAAATTTATTTTAAGAGCTGATAAGCAAGTAAAGCGACTAAATAGGCTATGCCCGTCATAAAAAATAATTGGATGGCCGGCCATCTCCACGAATTTGTTTCTTTTCTAACAACAGCCAAAGTACTGACGCATTGCATGGCAAAAGCATAAAATAATAAAATGGAAATACCTGTCGCTAAATTAAATGTAGGCTTCATCGTATTATGGTTTAGATCCTTTCTCATTAATTCTTTTAATTTAAGATTTTCACTGCCATCATCTTCCAAACTGTATATGGAAGCAATGGTTCCGACAAAAACCTCTCTGGCAGCAAATGAAGAAAGAATACCAATATCAATTTTCCAGTCATACCCTAAAGGTTTAAAAACCGGTTCAATTACTTTTCCGAAATTTCCTAAATAAGAATTTTCTAAAGGAACATCTGCCAGATAATTTGTTTTACCATTTTCGTCTATCTTTCCAAATTTTCCTAAGGCCCAAAGTATGACACTGACAGCAACGATGATTTTACCGGCATTAGCTATAAAGCTTAATGATTTTTCAAATAAACCGTAAAATACATTTCTCCAAAAAGGAACTTTATAATTCGGCATATCCAAAATAAGATAGCTTTTATAGTTAGATTTTATTAATTTGCTGGCAATGGATGCACTTATAAAAACCATTATGACTCCCAATAAGTACATAATCATCATAACAATGCCCTGTAAATTAAAGATTCCATTTCCTTTAGGAATTACTAAAGCGATGATGATGGAATATACCGGAAGGCGAGCCGAGCAAGTTATAAATGGTGTAACCAAAATTGTAATTAATCGTTCCTTTGAATTTTCAATATTTCGTGCCGACATTATTGCAGGAATAGCACAAGCGGCACCGGATAATAAAGGAACAACACTTTTCCCGTTTAGTCCAACAGGTCGGAACCATCGATCCATCAAAAATACAACTCTAGCCATATAACCGCTTTCTTCCATAATCAACAGAAAGAAAAATAAAATTGCAATTTGAGGGACAAATACAGCAACTCCACTAATTCCGGGAATTATACCTTGCGTAATGAGCTCCGATAGTGGTCCGTTCGGTAAATAAGCTTCGAGAATTTCACTAGTATTGGAAAAAAGAGTTTCAATCCAATCTTGAGGATAACCTGACAAAAAAAATAAAGCTTGAAAAATTAAAAATAGGATTGAAAAAAATAAAAAATATCCCCAAAAATGATGTGTTGCAATTTTATCGAATTTGTTCGTGAAAGACTGATAGTTTGGGTCTTTATAGACAACTTTTTCTACAAGATCATCAATTTGGCGATGCCTTAAAATAGTTTCTTTAAGTTGAAGCCTTTTAGGAATCAACTTATACTTATTTATAATTTCCGATACATTTTCACGATACGCACTCGGGATGTTGTTCGTTTTTGTTTGAGCCAAGAAAAGCCAAGCGAGATAATCATCAATTTCAAATTTATTGGATAATTCTCTTACCGGTTTTTCAAATTCTTTAGGATATTGAAAAGTTTCGAACGATTCATTGACAAAACCATTATTTATAATTTCTTTTAATTCATCAATACCTTTACCTTTTCTGGAACTAACAAGCACAACAGGAGTAGAAAAATTATCGGCTAAATTTTTGTCTCGAATTAGAATTCCTTCTTTTTCAATATTGTCAATCTGATTAATAACTAAAATAGTAGGAATTTTTAAATCTTTGATTTGTTCATACAGAAATAAACTTCTTTTCATATTATGCACATCGGCTACTACTATAATAATATCAGGATAGTGAAAATTATCAGGATTGGCAAGAATTGTTAATACCACCTCTTCATCAGCTGAAGAAGGACAAAGACTGTATATCCCGGGAAGGTCAATTAGCCTATAGTCAGTATCTTTATAGGTAAATTTACCTTCTTTTTTTTCAACGGTAATACCCGGATAATTTCCGGTTTTTTGATGTAATCCGCTTAGTTGATTAAAAAGTGTTGTTTTTCCGGCATTTGGATTTCCTATGAGAGCAATAGTTTTAATACTCATTGTTTTTTTCTATTGCATTTCAATCAATATACAATCTGCTTCTTCCTTACGCAACATTACCGTGCTTTTCTCTTTACCGTATTCAATAAAAAGAGGACCGTTCCAAGGAGCTTGACGTTTTAATTTAACAAAAACACCGGGAACTATTCCCATTTCTAAAATCTTTGTGGGTATATCTTCTTCAGAAAATCCTATAACTTTTGCTTGTTGTGCTGGTTTTAAAAATGAAAGGGATTTATGGGTAAGCATGATTTTATAACTAAACACCTTTTTAATATTCTCAAGCAAATATATGAATTATTTGTATTTAATCTAAATAAAATCAAAAATTATTTAATAGACTAGATACCAAAAGATTTGTGTAATAGGGATAAAATAAAAACTTAAGGTATGTTATCAAATCAAAAATTGAACGTATAGAAATTTATTAATTTCGTAAAAATCCTATAGTTTTGCTACACTATGACATTTATAATGATGAGAAAAGCAGTATTTATGTTCTTTATTATGACATCTATTATAATGCAAGGAGGAGGGTTTAGAGTTTCACTTCAAGGAGCGAGACAAGCAGCTATGGCACATACCAGTGCCCACACCAGAGATGCAAGTGTTGCTTTCTTCAATCCGGCAGGTATATCATTTATACCCTCAAAATTAAGCATTGCAGCGGGAACTTTCATAATAATGGGAAAAGCTGATTTTCAAAATAAACCTACTTTATATAAAACAAAAACAGATAATCCGGTAAGTACGCCTTCTCTGTTTAATATTGCCTACAAAGCCACTGATAAACTATCCGTTGCTTTTAGCTTTACTACTCCTTTCGGCAGCAGCGTCGATTGGGGACAAAATTGGGAAGGTAAAGATTTAATTACTAAAATAACTATCCGGTCGTATTTCTTTCAACCAACAGTAGCTTATCGTCTAAATGATTGGTTTAGCGTGGGTGCCGGATATATATATGCTTTAGGAAGCGTTAATCTGCAAAAAGCTATATCTTCAATAGACGGGAGAATGAAACTGGTTGATAAAAATGCAACCGGTAATGGGTATAATGTAGGTATGTATATCAGACCGATTAAAAATTTGGATGTCAGTATAGCCTATCGTTCCAATATCGATATTCATGCGGTCAACGGAAAAGCCCGGTTCTACCTTCCAAAATCATTAGTGGGAAGTGAGTCATTTCCTACGGAAAATGACCGATTTAATGCAAAGTTACCCCTTACCTCTGAAATCACGCTGGGATTAACCTATAGGCTTTTGCCTCAATGGACGATTTCCACCGATTTGAATATTTCGGGATGGAATAAATACAAAGCTTTGACAATTGATTTCAATCAAAATAAGGTAGGCAATGATCCCAACGATCCAACGATATCCACATCGCCTAAAAATTTACATAACACTCATACATTTAGAGTGGGTTCAGAATATTCCGTATCTGATAAGTTGGATGTTCGTTTAGGATACTACTACGATCCTTCACCGATCAGTAAAGACTATTGGAGTCCGGAAATGCCAAGTACAGATAATAATGCCATAACAGGAGGTATTGGTTATAAATTCTTAAAAGATAAATTAATGCTTGATATGACAGGGATGTATTATGTTGGTAATTCAAGAAAAGTAGTAAATAAATTTTATAATTTCAAAGGAGATGTGAAGATGCATAGCTTTATGTTCGGGCTGGGATTAGCTTGGAATACTTTTTAAAATATTAGAAATGAGTAAGAATATACTAATGCTTTGGTTAGGAATGTTTATTTTTTTCCTTTCATGCAATAATGACTTTAATGAAGATATACATACGGTATTTAGTTCGGGAGATGCAAATTTTTCTAAATATATAGCCTTAGGAGATTCGTTTACTGCAGGTTTTAGAGATAATGCACTGTATATATCAGGACAAAAGGAATCCTTTCCGTTAATGATTGCCGAGCAAATGAAGCGTTCAGGCTGTCAAAAATTTAATATTCCTTTTATGGCAGATGAATTAGGAGGAATTCCGAGTGCGAAAGTAGATAATAAAAAAATATTGGTAGTAGCCGAGGGTTCTCTTACTCCGGTTACCAGTAAGGGTGTAGGAACAACTACACTGGCAAATATATATTCAAAAGATGGATATCAAAATATGGGTATTCCTGGAGCTAAATCATTTCATTTGCTTACAGCGGGATATGGAAATCCGACTCATTTAGCTTCCAAAAAATCCAATCCTTATTTTGTACGATTTGCTTCTAAGCCCAATGCAACGGTGGTAGAAGATGTAATGGAACAAGATCCTACCTTTTTTTCTTTATGGATTGGAATTAATGATATTTTAAGCTATGCCACTTCCGGAGGAGATGGATCGGCTGTGATTACAGATATTTCAACTTTTCAGAATGCTTATAGTACATTGGTACAAACACTTACCTCAAATTCGGCAAAAGGAGTGGTAGCTACAATTCCGGACGTTACCGATTTTCCTTTTTTCAATAAAGTTTCGTCCTTACCTTTTAAAGCCAATCAATTTACACCGCAGCAAATAAAAAATTTAAATGCTTCCTATCAAAAGTATAATTCCGGTTTGGATCAAGCAAAAGCAAAAAATATAATTACAGAAGAAGAAGCCGCAAGTAGAAAAATTGTTTTTACGGAAGATAAAGCTAATGGAGGAGTAATAATAGATAAGAATTTAACAAATTTAGATGCGATGGGACTTCCTTCTATAAGGATGTCTACCTCAAAAGATTTATTTCTATTGTCGGTATCTTCCATTTTAAAAACGGGAGGAGGAACTTCAAAACCTATAGAGGATCAATATGTTTTGACCGATAAGGAGATTCTAACCATCAAAGATGCAACTCAAGCATTTAATGAGAGCATTGAAACTGTAGCAAAACAGTATAATCTGGCAATCACAGATACAAATTCACTAATTAAAAATTTAAAAACAAAAGAAGGTATTCTTTACAACGGAGTAAGTTATACCAATGAATTTATAACAGGAGGATTTTTTTCATTAGATGGTATACATCCAACCGGAAGAGGGTATGCCATTATAGCTAATGAATTTATTAAAAGTATAAACTTTAAATTTAAATCGAATCTTCCTTCCGTTAATCCTAATCTATATCAAGCAGTTAAGTTTCCTTAAAGATAAAGCAAATATTTAATAAAACTGAACAAATTTTGTTCAGTTTTATTATGGTATGATTAAAAAAATCATAAATTTGCAGTACTCGTTTTCAGAAAATATTTTTAACACATATAAATGATTCAACCAGTCCATATTTTCTCGACTAGAGAAAGTGTTTCTTTAGCAGAAAAAATATCACAAAGTTATGGAATGCCCCTAGGGAAAATGAGTTTCTTTGATTTTAGTGATGGTGAATACCAACCCTGTTTAGAAGAATCGGTAAGAGGTTCCAGAGTCTTTATTATAGGGTCAACATTTCCACCGGCAGATAATTTGATGGAAATGTTGTTAATGATAGATGCAGCCAAAAGAGCATCTGCAGATAAGATAACAGCTGTAATTCCCTATTTTGGTTTAGCGCGTCAAGATAGAAAAGATAAACCTCGTGTTCCGATTGGAGCAAAATTGGTAGCCAATTTATTGACTGCTGCCGGTGCAACGCGTGTTATGACTATGGATTTACATGCTGATCAAATTCAAGGATTTTTCGAAATTCCGGTTGATCATCTATTTGCGTCTGCAATATTTATTAATTATGTAAAATCACTAAATCTAGACAACTTAACTATTGCATCTCCGGATATGGGAGGAGCAAAAAGAGCAAGAACCTATGCGGGATATTTAGATGCTGATGTGGTTATTTGTTATAAGGAAAGAAAAAAAGCCAATAATGTCGATTTTATGACTTTAATCGGAGATGTTAGAGGAAGGAATGTGATTTTAGTAGACGATATGATTGATACTGCAGGGACTTTAACTAAAGCGGCTGATATATTAATGGATGCAGGAGCAACCAGTGTACGAGCTATGGCAACACATGCTATTTTTTCAGGTGCTGCTTATGACAGGATCAACGATTCTAAATTGGAGGAAGTGATTGTAACTGATTCAATTCCTTTAAAAAATACTTTGGTAAGTAAAATAAAAGTGTTATCTTGCGCCCCTTTGTTTGGAGAAGTGATGAACTTGGTACATAACAGAGAATCAATAAGTAAAAAATTTATAATGTAAATATTATATGAAATCAATTACAATTCAAGGAGAAAAAAGAGAAAGCGTAGGTAAAAATTCTTCAAAAGCCTTACGTAATGCTGAAAAAGTTCCTTGTGTTGTTTATGGAGAAAAAAATGTAATCCATTTTTCTACTAAAGAAAGAAGCTTTACTGATTTAGTTTATACTCCTGAAGCACACACAGTTACTTTGGAAATAGATGGAGAAAAAATAGATGCTATTTTGCAAGATCTACAATTTCATCCGGTAACAGATAAGATAATCCATGCTGATTTTTATCAAATAAATCCGGAAAAATATGTTACTATGGAAGTACCTGTGGTAATAACCGGTAGAGCAAAAGGAGTTGTTAGAGGAGGTGTATTACGTGTTAACTTAAGAAAACTTAGAGTTAAAGCCCTTCCAGCAAATTTACCGGATGAAATTGTTATAGATGTAACTTCTTTAGATGTTGGTAATAAATTTGAAGTATCTAAAGTTGAATTAAAAGATTACCAAATATTGCATCCGGCTAATACTGTAATTGCAGCTGTGAAAACATCTAGAAATGTTAAGGCTGCTTCTGCAGATGACGAATCAGAAAACTAATACTCATAAAGTTTTCGAAATTAATTTAGAATCTATAGTATTCTATATAAATCAAAATAAAAGCTGTTCAAAACGAACAGCTTTTTTATTTTTTATAAAATATAACTAATTTGTTATAATTAAAAAGTTTATCACTTTTTTAATTTTAAATTATTGTTTTTTCTTTATTCCTTGTGAGCATAATTATTGAAATGATTCCCATTATAATCATTAAAACCATTTGTAAACTGTGAGCAAGTATTGCATAAGAATAGCCAATATCTTTACCTTCATCTAGAGATTTTCCGGATTGTAAATGTAAAGCCGAAAACCCGATCATCATTGCAAGGTGAAAAGCACCTATGCCTCCCGATGCAGGTACTAACATGCCTAAAGTACCTACGGCTAAAATATAAAAGCCTGTTTGGATAGGAAGAGAAGAAGTTTCTGGCAAGGCAAAAACTACAAGATAAGAAGCAAAAAAATAACATATCCATATTCCGAAGGATAATAAAATAAACTTCACTCTTTGTTTTAATTTAAAAACTGAAACTAAACCGTCAATAATTCCTTTTATGAAAAATACTATTTTTTTAATAATTGATAAATGAAGCAATTTTTTTCTGAATACATACATTAGAATACAGCATAATAAAATTACGACAAGTATAGAAATATAAAGCGTGTAATTTTTTTCATCAGGATTATTCGTTTTATTCTTACTTAGTAATTCAAAAAAAGACAGTAATGTTGAATAATTAAAAACTAAAGCTAAAAGAATAAAAAATAGCATAAAAAATAAGTCGATAATTCTTTCAGTAACGATAGTACCAAAAGAATTGGTAAAAGGTACTTTTTCTACGGTTTGTAAAGCAGTTGCTCTTCCTATTTCTCCCATTCTTGGAATTCCTAAGTTTAAAAAATACCCAAATGAAAGAGCCCATAAAGCATTCGAATTTTTAATTTTATAGCCCATGGGTTCTAAAAGTAAATTCCATCGGACAGCTCTGATCCAATAAGCCCCTAAACCGAAGATAGCAGCCATGCTTATCCAAAAATAGTTTGCTTTTTTTGCAGTTGATATGGTTTTTTCTATAAAATCACCACCTAAGCTTTTAGAAACTAAAAACATTAGTCCACCGGCAATTATAACAGATATACAAACTGTAAGAATATTTTTTAATTTTTTATTCATGTATTCAATGTATTATTCAGACCAAAATAATAATTAATCGTATAATCTCCAAAATCAAAAAACTTAAAAATAGTTAAAATATAAATAGTTGAAAAACTGTAATAATTAAACATAAATATAATAAATCTATATTTAATATATTATAATTTAAATAAATAGTTAAGGTTATAAGATAAATATTATTTAAGTAAAGATTAAGTATTTATAATTTAAAAATAAATAATGTAATAGTTTTTTAATGGTCTGTAATGATATAATTTATATTAAGCTTTATCTTATTTGAATGTTATCAATCAAACGGATGTCTCCGGCATAGACTGCTATAAAAGCCCTATAGTGTTTAGAGGGATCAAAAAACTGAGCCGTTTGTAGTGATTCTTCTTCAGTTATAGTAAAATATTCCAACTTTAAATCTGAATTGAGATACAATTTTTCAATTTTGCAAATCACATTTTCAGGAGCATAATGGGAAGATAATTCTTTAGCTTTAAGTAATGATTGATATATAAATAATGATTTTTTCTTAAATTCCTCAGTAAGCCTCATATTACGTGAACTCATAGCTAAACCGTTGGATTCACGTATGATTGGCATTCCTAAAATCTCGACAGGCAATTGTGAGGTTTTGACCATTTGGCGAATAATTTGTAACTGTTGAAAATCCTTTTCACCAAAATAGGCTCTGGTAGGCTGAACTTGTAATAACAAACGCTTTACAACCGTTGCCATACCTTGAAAATGACCCGGGCGAAAAGCTCCTTCCATAACAACATCCAATCCGTTCATATCTATTGATTCACATTCCAACCCATTTGGGTATAAATCTTCAACGCTTGGTAAGTATAATGCGTCGCAACCGACACTTTCCAATTTTGCAATGTCTGCTTCTTCCGTGCGAGGGTATTTAATCAAATCCGCTTGATTATTAAATTGCGTAGGATTTACAAAAATGCTGCCTATAGTATATTGATTATCTTCAATAGCTTTTTTAAAAAGAGAAAGGTGGCCTTCGTGAAGTGCACCCATAGTAGGAACAAATCCTAAAGTTAATTTTTTAGCGTGGATATATTGAATGAAATCAAATAATTCATTTCTGGTTTTTAATAATAACATACTTTAGATTTAAATGACGAATGTCATGGTTTAAAATGCAAACTTACTACAGTTTGATTAATTTTTTGTAACTTTGTTAAATTATAATCAGCCTTCAATTTATAATGAGTTCAAAAAGAATACTTCACGTTACTTCAGAATTAGTACCATACTTTGACGAAAATCCGATTTCATCAGGAGTTTACAATTTAGCCAAACAAATGTTTGCACAAGGAAATGATGTTAGAATCTTTATGCCTAGATTCGGGCAAATAAATGAAAGAAGATTTCAGCTTCACGAGGTAATCAGGCTATCAGGTATGAATTTGATTATAAATGACCTAGATCAGCCATTGGTTATTAAAGTTGCTTCTCTTCCGGGAGAAAGGATGCAAGTTTATTTCATTGAAAATCATGAATATTTCAAAAGAAAATCTCCCTATAAAGATGAAGCAAATGAATGGTTTGAAGATAATGATGAAAGGGCTGTTTTCTTTACCAAAGGTGTTTTAGAAACAATAAAAAAATTAAATTGGATACCCGATATCATTCATTTACATGGATGGATGGCCAGCTTTTTACCAATTTATTTGAAAACTAATTATGCTAATGATGCATTCTTCAGTGATATAAAAGTGATCACATCGGTTTATAACCAAGGAAGTAACGGGATTTTCAGCAATAATCTTAAAGATATTTTGGAATTTGATAATATAGATACAAGTAAATTAAATTACTTAACTGATAACAAATACGTAAGTATTATCAAGGAAGCCATGAAAGGATCCGACACTATTGTAAAAGGCGAAGAAGTTTTAATTGACGAATTGGAAGACATGTTTAAACAATCAAGCAATCCTAAATTTGATTTTATTCAAAATGAAGATGTCAAAGAAATTTATCACGTCACCAGCGAAATAAATATCCAAGAGTAAAACAACTATGAAAATATTTAAGTCTCAAGTAAAGTTATTAGCTCTAACTTTACTTCCAACCTTTTTTTTATTAAGTTGTGAAAACGATACAACAGATATTGGAGCTAACCTAATACCTGATAAATTAGAAGGAAATAAAACATTTGTTGATCTGGTTGCGTATAATATTTCTAACAACGATACTATTCGAGCAGATTATAACACTCTAGGAAGTGGATTAATCGGTATTTATGAAGATAATACATTTGGGAAATCAAAAGCCTCTTTTAATATTCAAGTAAGATTAAGTACAGCCGATGAAATCAGAGGTACTATTCAGCAAGTCGATTCTGTTGTATTAAGCCTTAATCCGGCATTCAATTCCTCTTCTTACAAAGAAAAGAAAATCATTTTAAATCCCGGAAGTACCAGTGGTGTCGATACGATAAAATACGTTAAAAAATATACATTAGCTTCCTATTTAGGTAAAGCAGGTAATTCCATGGAAGTTAATGTAAATAGGATTAATACATTTTTGGAATCAACCTCCTCTAAGTTTTATTCCAATAAAACAGTTGATGTTGGCGATAAATTAGGAACTGCACTATTAGGGGATTCACTGACCAGTATATCGGTAAAAACAAGTGATGGAAAAGTTATTTCAGAACCTACTGCTGCCGGATATAGAATAAAATTAGATCCCGATTATTTCTACCAATATTTTTTCAGTAAAAAAGGAAGCGCAGATATTAGTGATAATTCACGATTTATTCAGTATTTTAAAGGAATTAAAATACAACCGGTCGATGAAAATTCAAAATTTATGTTTAATTTCCCGGTAAGCAAAATGACCTTAATTGCTTATTATAGATATAAAGATCAATCATCAGATAATTTTACACCAGCAACTTATTCATTTACCATGAATTCGGCTTATAATTCGATGGTTGGAGAATATAACTTTTATAATCGTAATACTGCCAGTTCTCAATTTAAGCAGCAAATGCAGAATCCGGATAAGCTGTTAGGTGAATCCATTTTATTTTTACAAGGTATGGGAGGGCCTTCCATTCATCTTAAATTAGATGATTCACAATTAGAAGCAATAAAAGATTCGGTACAAAATCACAATTGGGCTATTACGGGAGCAAAATTGAAATTTCACCTTACAGAAAACGTACAGTCAAAACCTGATTATATATACGGATATAATTATACACAAAAGAAGTTTTTGCCTGATTTAACTTTTTACTCCGGTTTAGCGGGTTATTTCTTTAATCCAAAGTACGATTTTGAAACTAATCCCCAATATTATACACTTAACGTTACCAAACAAATCAAAGATATTGTAGAAAAAAATAAACCTAATGATGAAATACTTGTAGAAATGGGTAATTTTATAACCCGTTCTACCAACAGTAATGAATATTTAGGATATTCAAAGACGACAAGAGCTTATGAACCTTTCCGATTAACTTTTTATGGTAATAAAAATTCTGGAGATAAGAAGTTAAGATTAGAAATATTGTATACTAAAAATTAAATTTATATTTAATATAAAAAAATCTAAAAAACATTAAATTATGTGTGGAATAACTGGATATATTGGAAATAAAAAAGCCTTACCCATAATATTAAACGGTTTAAAAAGGTTAGAATATAGAGGTTATGATAGTGCGGGCATAGTTTTAAATGAAAACGGAGCCTTTGAATTAAGAAAAACAAAAGGTTCAGTATCCGATTTAATAGCTAAATGTAAAGATTTAAATTCTGAAGCAACCGTAGGAATAGGACATACAAGATGGGCCACTCATGGGGTTCCTAGTGATATAAATGCACATCCTCATATATCAAATAATGGAAAATTAGCAATTATTCACAACGGTATTATTGAGAATTATGGAACTTTAAAAATAATGCTGACCTCTAAAGGATATACTTTTAAAAGTGAAACCGATACTGAAGTATTAGTGAACTTGATACAGTATATGCAAGAGACACAAATTGTAGATTTATCAACAGCTGTCAGATATGCTTTAAATGAAGTTGTAGGTGCTTATTCCATAGCAGTTATGGAAGTAGACCAACCGCAAGAAATTGTAGTAGCAAGATTAAGTAGCCCTTTAGCAATTGGTATAGGTGAAAATGAATACTTTATAGCTTCAGATGCTTCTCCTTTCATTGAGTTTACCAATGAAGTTGTTTATCTTGAAGACGGAGAAATGGCGACTATAACTCTAAAAGGAGTAGATGTTTATAAAATAAAAGATAACTCAAAAGTAAATCCTCAAATTCATGAATTAAAAACGAGTTTAGAAAAAATTGAAAAAGGAGGTTATGAACATTTCATGCTAAAAGAAATCCACGAACAACCCAGATCTATTATGGATACTATGCGGGGAAGGTTATTAGTAAATGAAGACATAATTCAAATGGCGGGAATTTGGGATTATCAAGAAAAATTTTTAAATGCAGAAAGGATTATAATTATTTCATGTGGAACTTCTTGGCATGCCGGGTTAGTAGGAGAATATCTTATTGAAGATTTAGCCAGAATACCGGTTGAAGTAGAGTATGCCTCTGAATTTAGATACAGAAACCCGATAATAACAGATAAAGATATCGTTATTGCAATATCTCAATCAGGAGAAACAGCTGATTCAATTGCTGCATTAAAATTAGCAAAAGAAAAAGGAGCATTTATTTACGGTATTTGTAATGTTATAGACTCTTCAATAGCACGTTTAACTGATGCCGGTTCTTACACTCATGCAGGTCCTGAAATTGGCGTTGCTTCCACCAAAGCATTTACTGCTCAACTTGCCCTATTGGCAATGATAGCACTTAAATTGGCTAAACACAAAGGTACCATAAGTAAAGAACGATTCAACAGTCTGATCATAGAATTGGAGACTATACCGGAAAGGGTAGCAGAAGTAATCAAAAATACTGAAAATCAAATTAAAAAGATAGCTGAGCAATACGTTGGAGCAGGAAACTTCCTATATTTAGGTAGAGGTTATAATTATCCTATCGCCTTAGAAGGTGCTTTAAAATTAAAAGAAATATCCTATATCCATGCAGAAGGATATCCGGCAGCAGAAATGAAACACGGGCCTATAGCATTAATTGATGAAAATATGCCGGTTGTTGTCATTGCACCTAAAAAAGGGTATTATGAAAAGATTGTAAGTAATATACAGGAAATTAATTCAAGAAAAGGTAAAGTAATTGCAATTGTTACCCAAGGCGATACCGTAGTTAAAGATATGGTAACCGAAGCCATTGAAATTCCTGATGTTTCAGAATGCTTTACTCCGCTATTATCCGTTATACCTTTACAATTGTTAGCATATTACATAGCTGTATTACGAGGGGTTAATGTAGATCAGCCTAGAAATTTAGCAAAATCTGTTACCGTTGAATAAACGCTAGATCATGAATTATTAAATATATAAAAGACTTGATTGCCAAGTCTTTTTTTATTAGAAAAAAGAATGGATTATCGATATATATTCAACAAAAATCATAAAAATTCAGTAACTTTAAAATTAAAAATACGCATAAAAATAGATTAATTTTACAAAAAAATAATAAATTATGAATAAAAAAGTAATCTTAATGATTCTGGATGGATGGGGAATAGCCACAGATAAAAGTGTATCTGCTATTGACCATGCTCATACACCTTTTATGGACAGCTGTTTTCAAAAATATTCCAATACCACTTTAGTAACTTATGGATTGGATGTTGGATTACCTAAAGGACAAATGGGGAATTCAGAAGTAGGGCATATGAATTTAGGTGCTGGAAGAGTGGTTTATCAAAATTTGACAAAGATAAATTTAGCCGTAGAAAACGGAACCTTAGGAAATGAAGAAGAATTAAAAAAAGCATTTGAGTATGCTAAACAAAATAATAAACCGGTACACTTCATCGGGCTAGTATCCAATGGAGGTGTTCACTCACATATAAGCCATTTAAAAGCACTAGTAGAAGCGGCAAACTCTTCGAATGTACCTAATGTTTTTGTACACGCTTTTACCGATGGGAGAGATTGTGATCCGCAAAGTGGTAAAGGTTTTATAAAAGATACCATCGAATTTTGCAAAGATAACAATGCAAAATTAGCTTCTATTGTAGGAAGATACTATGCTATGGATAGAGACAAACGTTGGGAAAGAGTTAAAATAGCATATGATGTAATGGTAAATGCTGAAGGAAATGAAACAGAAGATCCTTTACAAGCTATACAGCAATCGTATGAAGACGGAATTACTGATGAGTTTCTTATGCCTATCGTTGTAACTGAAAATAATAATCCGGTAGCCAAAATACAAGAAGGTGATGTTGTGATCTGTTTTAATTTCCGTACCGACAGACCGAGAGAAATAGTGGATGTTTTATCTCAACATGACCACCCGGAAGTTGGAATTAAAAAATTGGATTTATATTTCGTTACTATGACGGAATATGATGAAACATTCAAAAACATTCGTGTCATATTCAAAGAAGATACGATTAAAAATACAATCGGTGAAGTGATAGCAAATGCAGCTTTAAAACAAATCAGAATTGCCGAAACCGAAAAGTATCCACATGTGACATTCTTTTTTTCAGGAGGAGAAGAAAAAGTATTTGAAAATGAAAAAAGAATTTTAGCCCCATCTCCTAAAGATGTGCCAACATATGATTTAAAACCACAAATGGCTGCATATGATATAAGAGATGCTATTATTCCCGAATTAGAAAAAAAAGAAGTGGATTTTGTATGTCTCAATTTTGCCAATGCGGATATGGTAGGTCATACCGGAGTATTTGAAGCAGCAGTTAAAGCGGCGGAAGTAGTAGATGAATGTGCCGGAGATATTTGTAAAGCAGCGTTAGAAAATGGATATACAACTCTGATTATTGCAGATCACGGAAATTCTGACAAAATGAAGAACGAAGACGGCTCACCTAATACTCAACATACAACTAATTTAGTCCCTTTAATTGTAGTAGATAATCAAAAATACAATTTAAAACAAGGTAAATTAGGAGATATAGCTCCTACCATATTAACGTTAATGGGCTTACCTATTCCATCAGAAATGACAGGAAATGTTTTAATTGAGAAATAATTAGGAAAAATTTAAATTATAAAAAAAAGAGATATTATAAATATCTCTTTTTTTTATTGTTATAAATAGTTGCTAAAATATTGAGCATTATGAAAGTTAATTTTCATATATTTTTATGATATAGAGATAAAGTTTATCAAAATAGGGCTGTTTATTTTTAACAAGCATTTAACTAATGGAAAAATACTATCTACTTTCAAATACGTAAATTTGTAAAATTTGAAAAATTCACTAAAAATCATTATTATTATGTCATTTAGAGCACGATTAGAGGTAGCCGGAAGAAAATATAATATTATCAATGTAAATTATTCATTAGCGCAAGAAACAGATCCAACCGGGCGACCATCAGCACAAATTAGAGGAGGAAGAATTGAGATAACTTTAAGATCAACTAATGAAACTCGTTTTTTTGAATGGATGACTAATAGCTATGAAAAGAAAAATGGCAAAGTAGTCTTTACAAAAAAGGATTCTAACACCCCTTTAAAAGAATTAAATTTTACGGACGGTTATGTAGTAAAATATAAAGAAAAATTTGATTCCTTAGGATTAGGTAGATCCTCGATTACAGAAACATTCACCATATCAGCAAAGGCTATAAGTATGGGATTAGGAGAACATGTCAATGAATGGATAGGATAAAATCCAAGCTTATTTTATACATATACAAATAAAAAAAGCAAATCAATAAGCCGGATTTTGTCATTTTCATTACTGAAAAGCCTTGTTATTTATCTAGAATAAGAATTACTCCTTATTTCTATCTGCTTACCCCCCGGCATCGGACGGATAGCCCTTATAAATCCGGTATACATAGCATTGCACCTCACAGAGTTTACCTGATTTCACTACAGCCGAACTGTACTTCCTTTCTGTTGCACTGGTCCTCATCTTACGATGGACGGGCATTACCCGCTGTGATATCCTTTGGTGTCCGGACTTTCCTCTTCTATAAAAAATAGAAGCAACAAGGTTGATTTGCTTTTTGCAAAATTACGATATTTTTCAATATTCAAAAATGGACTTAAAATATTAGTTGTTTATATTTGCTTTTAAATTTAGGAATGAATGAATTTAGACGAATTACTGGAAGGTAAAATATTTTTAATAGATAAGCCGTTAGATTGGACTTCATTTGATATAGTAAATAAAGTTAAATGGAAAATAAAAAAGCAATTTAATTTAAAGAAAATCAAAGTAGGTCATGCGGGAACATTAGATCCCAAAGCAACCGGTTTATTAATTGTATGCGTTGGTAAAGCAACCAAACAAATACAACAAATTCAAGATGCATCCAAGATATATTCCGGAGAAATTAAATTAGGAGTAGAAACTCCTTCCTATGACTTAGAAACAGAAGAGTTTAATCCCAAAGAATACAATCATTTACAAATAAAAGATATAGAAGAGGCAGTACAGGATTTCATAGGGGAATCCATTAGTCAAAAACCTCCGGTATTTTCTGCTTTAAAAAAAGATGGGAAAAGATTGTATGAATTTGCAAGGAAAGGAATAGCTATTGAAGTTCCTTCTCGTGAAATTTCCATTTACGATTTTAAAATCACTAACATTAATCTGCCTTATGTAGAATTTTTAGTCCATTGCAGTAAAGGGACCTATATCCGTTCATTAGCTCATGATTTTGGACAAAGCTTAGGAGTTGGAGGGTATTTGACTAAATTGAGAAGGGAGAAAATTGGAGATTATGATATCAAAGATTCAGATAATTCCATAATAATTTAACTTAACTTTATGATAGTAAAGCCGGTTTATTTTATCGTGCAATAACAACTTCAATACCTAAATCTTCGAATCTTTCAACATCTCTTTTTTTAATGCCTTCATCGGTAATTAAAACATGTATTTTATCCAAATCAGTTATTTTGCCAAATCCTCTTTTACTAATTTTGGTAGAATCTGCTAAAACAATAACCTTTTCTGAATTTTGAATCATCAATTGATTCATTTTAGCCTCCATAGTACTTGAAGTGGAAAGGCCAAAATCAAAATCGACCCCATCGCCGCCAATAAAAAGTTTACTGCAAGAATAATTACTGATCATTAATTCCGCATAAGGCCCCATAACAGACCCTGACTTGGTTCGAACGTCTCCTCCCAGTTGTATTACATCAAAATTTGGATTGCCATATAATAGCATAGCCGATTTTAAAGAAGAGGTAAGAATGGTTAACTTAGTATAATTATTTTCAATTACCTGAGCAACCATCTGTGTGGTAGTTCCTGATGAAATCGTAATAAAATCATTATCTTCAATAAAATTAAGAGCCGCTTTGGCTATTTTCGATTTCTCTTCAACCTGTAGCGTTTCCTTTTTATTAACATGTCTTTCCTTAACAATAAAAGATTCTCGAGTTGCTCCGCCGTGGGTTCTGTATAATTTACCGATCTTCTCCAGATGAGTCAAATCTTTTCTAATGGTAACGGCAGACACATTTAATTTTTTACAAAGGTCTGTTACAGAAACATAATGATTGAAATTTAATTCTTCTAAAATTTCCTGTTGTCTTATATTATTTATGTTATTGTTCTTCATAGGTTGATATATAATGACATGGACGAAATTAAACGTAATGCTTTATGCATCAAATTTACGAAAATATTTAAATTGTCAGAAGAGGGTAATGTAATTAGTTTCGATTTGGAAAATAGTTAAACTTATATATAAATATTTGTCAATCAACAACAAAGATAATAAATTAATTCTTTTTAATCTATTTTTATGCTAAAATAATTTTAATATTTATAAAAAAAAATTTTGTTTTATTATTGTTTAGTTTCGATTTAGTAAATACATTTGTTACGTTTTAATTATGTAAAACAAAAATTCAATAAAATTAAATTTCAAATCAAAACTAAAATTAAAGATTATGGATTCAGTCGTTGCAACAAAATTTATAGGAGAATTACTAGGTTCTTTTTCATTAATAGCCTTAGGATGTGGGATAAGCATGAACCTTACTTTAGACAAATCATACGGAGAAGGTAATAAGGCAGCCTTAAGCGGGCCACTTGGCTGGGGTTTTGCTGTAGCTATGTCGGTAATTATTTCTTCTCCATTTGATACGGGTGGGCATTTCAATCCGGCAGTTACCATAGCACAATGGGCTGCAGGGGTTTTAGATCCTAAATTTGTTCTTCCGTATATAACAGCGCAATTTATCGGTTGTTTTTTAGGGGCTCTACTTGTTTCTTTTGTATATAGAGGTCATTTAACTGCTACTTCTTCAGATCCAAGTAAACTTTTAAGCGTTTTTGCAACCAATGCATCTATTAGAAAAAATAACTCAATTCAGAATTTTTCCTCTGAAGCTATAGGTACTTTTTTCTTAGTATTTATTGGGCTATCCATGAGTGCCAATCACGGAGGAGTAATTATTGAAAATTCAACAGGTATTCCTCAATTTACTCATTCGATGGTAGGATTCGGATCTTTAGGAGCATTACCTGCCGGATTTATGATATTTGCAATCGGTATGGCTTACGGAGGGGTTACCGGATGGTCTTTAAATCCTGCCAGAGATCTAATGCCTAGATTAGTTCATCAAATCCTCCCTTTAAAAGGCAAAGGAGATAGTGATTGGGGATATGGAATTGTGTACGCTTCCATTGCTCCAATAGTAGGGGGATTACTTGCTGCAGGACTATACGTATTAGTTAAAGGTTATTTTAATTAAAATAAAAACCGGACAATATGTTTTAAAACAATCAAATCAATTATAAAACCATAAAAAATAAAAAAATGAAATTTTTCATTGATACAGCAGATTTAGAGCAAATTAAAAAAGCTCAGGATCTAGGAGTTCTTGATGGAGTTACCACAAATCCCTCCATTATGGCAAAAGTTGGAATAACCGGAAAGGACAGCATATATGCTCATTATAAAGCAATATGTGAAATCGTAAATGGAGATGTAAGTGCAGAAGTACTTTCAACCGATTACGAAGGAATCATTAAAGAAGGAAAAGAATTAGCAGAAATTGATAAGCAAATAACTGTTAAAGTTCCTATGATCCATGATGGGATAAGAGCTATTAAATATTTTTCAAGTAAAGGAATTAAAACTAATTGTACCTTAGTTTTCTCACCCGGTCAGGCACTTCTTGCGGCAAAAGCAGGAGCTACCTATGTATCTCCCTTTATAGGAAGATTAGATGATATATCAACAGACGGTTTAAACCTGATAGCTGAAATAAGAGAAATATACGATAACTACGGTTATTCTACCCAAATACTAGCCGCATCCATACGATCTTCCATGCACATTATCAATTGTGCGAAAATAGGAGCTGATGTGATTACTTCTCCTTTAGCTCCCATACTTGATTTACTAAAACACCCATTAACAGATATTGGATTAGCCAAGTTTTTAGAAGACTCTAAAAAACTTTAAAACTTAATAAGAGACCATATCAATCACAAACCACAAAAAATAAAAAATAAAATGTCTAAAGAAAGCATTAAATCAGCTTTAAAACAAGCTACTGAAACAAAGTTTCTAGAAATAGAATCCAATATCTTAAAGGATGTACCGCAAATATTTAAGGAACAATTTCCCGGAAAAAAAGCAATTATTATAGCAGATCCTAATACCTATAGAGTAGCAGGAAAAAAAGTTCATGAAGCATTACAAAAAGCCGGATTGGAAGGAGAAGAACCGTATATTTTAGATGATCCTAATTTATATGCAGATTATATATTTGTAGAGAAAATAAGAGATTATTTAAAAGATAAAGACGTAACACCTATTGCGGTTGGTTCAGGAGTTATAAACGATCTTACGAAACGAGCAAGTTCCGAACTAAAACGACCGTATATGTGTGTTGCTACTGCCGCATCCATGGATGGATATTCTTCGGCAGGTGCATCCATAACCAACAAAGGAGCAAAAATCACTCATGCCTGTGAAGCTCCCCAAGCCTTAGTAGCTGATATTGATATTATTGCTGCTGCTCCCCCTTTGATGACCGCTTCCGGATATGCCGATTTATATGCTAAAGTAGTATCCGGAGCAGATTGGATTTTAGCTGCAGAATTAGCCGATCCCAATCACCCAAAAAAAGGCATTGAGCCCATGACTAGTGCATGGAATATAGTACAAGATGGACTGGCAGAGGCATTGCAAGATCCGGCAGGAGCAAAAAATGGAAATCCAAAAGCTATTGAATTATTAACAGAAGGATTAATGCTAGGCGGTTTCGCCATGCAATCCATGGAATCATGGGGGGCAGGAGTAAGCCGTCCGGCATCCGGTTCAGAACATCAATTCAGCCATCTGTGGGATATGGAGCATCACACCTTCAAAGGAGAAATGGCCAAAAAATTCGGTTTATATCCTAATCAAGATGAACAAGCCCCATCGCATGGATTTAAAGTAGGTATTGGTACATTAGCAATTACCGCTTTGTATGAAGTAATGTTAAAAGAATCTATAGACAGGCTTGATGTTGAAGCGGCAGTTGAAAAATGGCCGACCCTGGAAGCTCAATTAAAAGAGATAGATGAAATGTTTGCAGGGACTGAAATACATCCCTTTGCTGTGGCCCAAACTACAGATAAATACGTTACCAAAGAGGAATTAAGGGAACAATTAAATAAAATTAAAAAGAATTGGCCGCAATTAAAAGAAAAACTAAGAAATCAAGTTATACCTTTTGAGGAAACAAAAAAACGATTGGCAGCCGTAGGAGCACCTGTTGAACCTGAAGAAATCGGTATTACCAGAAAAAGACTCAAAGATAGTTTTTACAGAGCACATAAGATCCGAAGCAGATATACAATTTTAGATTTTGCTTACAGAGCAGGATATTTTGATCAATGGATTGAAGAATTATTCAGCGAAAAAGGAGCATTAAGAGGAAAATAAATTAAAAGGATATTCATGTAATAAAAAAATTACATGCATATCCTTTATATCTTTTAAATATAAATTGCATGAATAATTATATCACAGATATAAAAAAGACTTCAAATGTTCTTTTAGAAAAAGTAAAAAAGCTCAAACATGTGGCTTTGGATATGGATGGAACGATTTACAATGGCTCAACTTTATTTCCATATACAGTAAGCTTTTTAAATCAACTTAAAAGATTAGGCATAAGCTATTCTTTTCTTACCAATAATCCGTCTAAAAGTATTTCAGACTACCTGCAAAAATTAGAAGGATTAGGAATTGATGCTTCAGAAGAAGAAATGTACTCATCCGCAGTAGCAACCATAGATTATTTAAAAGCGAAACATCCACAAATCAAAAAATTATTCATATTGGGAACACCCAGTATGATCAAACAATTCAATAAGGCAGGATATATATCTACTGAAGACTCAGCACAAGATGAGCCCGATGCATTAATTGTTGCTTTTGATATGACTTTAAATTATGAAAGATTATGCAGAGCAGCTTGGTGGGCGAAACAAGGAAAAATTTATATAGCAACCAATCCCGATAAAGTTTGTCCGACCGACAAACCGGTAGTTTTAGTTGATTGTGCTTCTATATGTTCATCTATAGAAACCGCTACGGGAAGAAAACCGGATATTGTGTTGGGTAAACCACAAAAAGAAATGTTAGACGGGATATTGTCAGCGAAAAATTTAGAGCCGGATGAAGTGGCTATGGTAGGAGATCGCATTTACACAGATATGATGATGGCTCATAATGCCGGAGCTTTCGGAGTATTGGTACTAACCGGAGAAGCTACGTTGGAAGATGCGGAAAAAGCTGATCCTGAATTGGATATTGTCTTGCCGAGTATAGAGGTATTAGGCAACCTGATAGAATATTCACATATAAAATAAAGCTATGAAAAAATATGCTCAAATAAAAGAAGAAGCATTCGAAGGCAATAAATTATTACCCCAATTGAATTTAGTTTTATTTACCTGGGGTAACGTAAGTGTCGCAGATCACAATCAAGGAGTTTTTGCTATTAAACCTAGCGGAGTGCCCTATGATAAGTTAAAGGTCGATGATATGGTACTGGTTGATTTTGACGGTAAAGTGGTCGAAGGTAAACTAAGACCTTCATCAGACACACCCACTCATGCCGTTTTATACAAACATTGGAAAGACGTTAACTCAATTGTACACACGCACAGCACCTATGCTACCGCATGGGCGCAATCTTTATTGGATATTCCCATATTCGGTACAACCCATGCAGATCATACCATTTCTGATATACCTTGTGCTCCGCCTATGAGTGATGAGATGATCCAAGGAGACTATGAATACCAAACAGGTTTCCAGATTCTCAATATTCTTAAAGAAAAAAAATTAAGTCATAAAGAGATGGAAATGGTATTGGTAGGAAGCCATGCGCCCTTTACCTGGGGTAAAACAGCTGAAAAAGCAGTTTACAATAGTGCGGTGTTAGAAAATGTAGCAAAAATGGCTTATTTAACAAGGCAAATAAATCCCCAAGCCCCAAGATTGAAAGAAGCATTGATCCATAAACATTACGAAAGAAAACATGGAGCGAATGCTTATTATGGACAAGAAAAAAACAAATAATTACTATAAACCAACTGAATAAACAAAAAAATGATGAGCATTTCAAACAATTTAGTAATCGGTGTTGATTACGGAACTGATTCAGCGAGAGCCATATTAATGGATGCTGAAACCGGCGAAGAATTAGCACTCTCAGTAAAAGAATATCCGAGATGGAAAAAAGGTATGTACTGCGATCCGGTGAATTACCAATTCAGGCACCATCCCTTAGACTATGTTGAAGTATTAGAATATATAATTAATGAAGTAGTTAGAACAGTTCCGGTAGCAAAAGAAAGAGTTAAAGCATTAGCAATAGATGTTACCTGCTCTACTCCGGTGGTAGTAGATAAAGAAGGTACCCCCTTAGCTTTACGAGAAGACTTTTTAGATGATCCCAACGGGATGTTTATCTTATGGAAAGATCATACAGGAATAAAAGATTGCGAGCATATCAACGAATTTTCCAAAAAATGGCATACCGATTATACCCGATATTCAGGAGGAGGTGGAAATTACTCTGCAGAACATTTTTGGGCTAAAGCTCTTCACATATTCAGAGAAGATCCCAAAATAAAAGAAATCGGGCATTCTTTTGTAGATGCTTGTGATTGGCTTTCCAATTTAATAATAGGGGTAAAAAAACCGGAAGACTTAAAAAGAAATATATGTACAGCCGGATTTAAAGTGTTGTGGAATAAAGAATGGGGAGGATATCCACCTAATGAATTCTTTAAAGAATTAGATCCCGTTTTAGATGGAATTGTAGACACCTTTTCAAAAAAAGTGTATACCTGTGTAGAAACGATAGGAAATTTATCAGAAGAATGGGCTAACAGATTAGGATTAACCACAGCCGTTAAAGTAGCTGCCGGAAATATAGATGCCCATGCAGGAGGAATTGGAGCAGGAGTAAAAAATAAAGCCATTGTTCAAATTATCGGGACATCCACATGCGATATTATTGTAGGACCTAAAAGTGAAAATAACCCGTTAATTCCGGGAATATCCGGTCAGGCAGATGATTCCATAATTCCCGGAATGGTAGGTTATGAAGCAGGACAATCCGTTTACGGGGATTATTATGCTTGGTTTAAAAGGGTTTTAATGTGGCCGTTGCGAGAAATATTTGCAAAAATCGAATATATAGATAAAGAAACAAAAGATAAAGTAATTCAGGAAGTTTATGATAAAATGATTCCTGAATTGGCCAGACAAGCAAAACTTATACCGGCAAAAGACAGCCATATTATAGCCACTGACTGGATTAATGGAAGAAGGACGCCCAATGTTGACTATGAATTGAAAGGGACTATCACAGGGTTGGCATTATCCAGCAGTACTCCTTTACTATATAAATCCATAGTAGAAGCAACCGCATACGGTTCAAGAGCTATTGTAGAACAATTTATAAACAATGGAATTGAAATTGAGGAAATTATCGCAGTAGGAGGAATTTCCCAAAAGTCTCCTTATGTTATGCAAATTTTATCAGATGTTTTAGGCAAGCCTATAAAAGTTATCGCAACCAGGGAAGCATGTGCCTTAGGAGTGGCGATGTGTGCAGCTGTAACCGCCGGAATTTATTCTAAATTGGAACATGCTCAAGAAAAAATGGGAATGGGAATTTCAACAATTTACTATCCTAACGAACAAAATCACCAACATTACAATGTTGAATATGAAAAATACAAACGGTTAGAAAAAGTAAAAGAGCTAACTGGAAAACCATAATATTACGGAGACGGAGGATAGTAAAAAAATAATGATCGCCGTCTCCAATCAAACAAAACTTCAAACTAAACCCAAAAAAATGCAATTATCCAATAATTTAGTAATAGGATTAGATTATGGTACAGATTCCGGAAGAGCAATTTTAATGGATGCAGAAACCGGAAAAGAATTAGCCTTATCAATCAAAGAATATCCAAGATGGAAAAAAGGATTATATTGTAATCCTGTAAAGACCCAATTTAGACAACACCCTTTAGATTATCTCGAAGTTCTCGAATATATCGTTAAAGATGTTTTATATAAAGTGCCGGGAGCAGCCGCTCGCGTGAAAGCCATCAGTACAGATATGACCGGTTCAACGCCGGTAGCGGTAAATAAAGAAGGAACCCCGTTGTCTTTGTTGCCGGAATTTGCCGAAAATCCTGATGCTATGTTTATTTTATGGAAAGATCACACAGGACAAAAAGATAATGAATATCTGAATGACTTTGCAAAAAAATGGCATATAGACTATACTAAGTCTGCCGGTTGTGGTGATTATTCCACAGAACACTTTTGGACCAAAGCATTACATATATTTAAGATCCCCGAAATTAGACAAGCCGCCTATTCTTTCGTTGAGTCCAGTGATTGGCTGCCTGCCTTACTTTGTGGGTTAACTAAGCCCGAAGAGATAAAAAGAGGAATGGGAATAGCCGGATCTCGAGTGATGTGGAATAAAGAATGGGGGGGATATCCTCCCAATGAATTCTTTAAATCATTGGATCCGTCTTTAGATGGCTTAGTAGATACATTTAACAAAGAAGCATATACTTGCGACCAAGTCGCGGGAACGATCACCAAAGAGTGGGCTAATAAATTAGGTCTTCCGGAACATGTACTTATTGCCGTCGGTAATTTGGATTGTCATGCAGGTGCAGTTGGTGCGGGAGTAAAAGATAAAGCTATGGTGGAAATTGTGGGAACTTCCACTTGTGCCATTACCGTAGGACCTAAGAGCTTAGGAAATAAATTAGTTCCGGGAATTCCTCAACAAGCAGATGACATTATTCTTCCCGGTATGGTAGGATTTGAAGCAGGTCAATCGGCTTTTGGAGATTTATATGCCTGGTTTAAGAGATTGCTAATGTGGCCTTTAGATAATATAATGCTAAAATCGAATATCGGAGATCCGGAGACACGGCAAAGTTTAAGAGATGAGGTATATGCTGAAATGATTCCTAATTTGGCCAGACAAGCGAAAATCATACCTCCCAAAGACAGTCAGATTGTATCTACCGATTGGATCAATGGCAGAAGATCTCCTAATGTGGATTATGAATTAAAAGGAACGATAACAGGAATAGCTTTATCCAGTGTAGCTCCTTTAGTTTATAAATCCTTGGTAGAAGCAACTGCTTACGGGGCTAAAAATATTATTGACCGATTTATAGACAACGGAATAAAACTTAAAGAAATTATTGCCGTTGGAGGGATATCTCAAAAATCACCATATGTAATGCAAGTCATGTCGGATGTTATTGGAATGCCTATTAAAGTTATTGCAACCCGTGAGGCATGTGCTTTGGGAGTTGCCATGTGTGCAGCTGTAGTTGCGGGTGTATATAAAAATTTACCCGAAGCACAGAGTAAAATGGGAATGGAAATTTCAAATATCTATTATCCTAACCAAGAATATAATAAACATTACAATCAAGAATTTAATAAATACTTGAGTTTAGAAAATATCAAAGAGATCATATAAATTAGTTTTCAAGGGTATTGGAGGATCTGTCTCTGTGAACAGATAGAGACAGAACTCGCCCTTTTAAAAATTATATAAAAGAATAATAATAATTCAATAATCAAATTTTTCACAATATTGCTCTGAATAATTGAAGTAAGTGCAATTAAAGTGTAAATTTGAAATCCAAAATTTTATAAAGTACAATGACTGATATTAAAACATTAAATAGAGCAGCGGACAATATTAGAATATTAGCTGCTTCAATGGTAGAAAAAGCAAAATCAGGCCATCCGGGAGGAGCCATGGGGGGAGCTGATTTCATTAATATATTATATTCGGAGTTTTTGGAATACGATCCCAAAAATCCTAGATGGGAAGGAAGGGACCGATTTTTTATGGATCCGGGACATATGTCGCCCATGTTATATTCAGTTTTGGCACTGGCCGGAAAATACTCGATGGATGACCTTAAGAATTTTCGTCAATGGGGAAGTGTTACTCCGGGACATCCTGAGTTAGATGTTGAAAGGGGAGTTGAAAATACTTCCGGACCTTTAGGACAAGGTCATGCTTATGCTGTGGGAGCGGCAATAGCTGCAAAGTTTTTAAAAGCTCGATTAGGAAATTTAATGAATCAAACCATTTATGCCTTTATTTCAGACGGAGGGATTCAAGAAGAAGTATCTCAAGGAGCAGGAAGGATAGCCGGACATTTAGGGTTGGATAATCTAATTATGTTTTATGATTCCAACGGAATACAACTCTCTACTCAAGTAAAAGAAGTTAATCAAGAAAATGTAGCAGCAAAATATGAAGCCTGGGGTTGGAAAGTAATTACTATAAAAGGAAATGATCCTTTAGAAATACGTAAAGCCTTACATGAAGCAAAAGCAGTTAACGACAGGCCTACTCTTATTATAGGAAATACTATCATGGGAAAAGGAGCCGTGGATGCCAATGGGCAATCCTTTGAAAATAAAGTATCCACACACGGTCAACCATTAGGGGAAGCCGGAGGTAACTTAGCAAAAACCATCGAAAATTTAGGAGGTGATCCGAATAACCCATTTATTATTTTTCCTGAAGTTCAGGCATTATATGCAAATAGAGCCAAAGAATTAGAAGAAATAGTAAAAAATAAAAAAGAAATAAAAGAACAATGGGTAAAAGAAAATCCTGAATTAGCCGAAAAAATGGAAAAATGGTTTTCAGGTGCTGCACCAAATATCAATTGGTCTGAAATTACTCAAAAACCCAATGCCGCTACAAGAGCAGCATCTTCAACGGTGTTGGAAACTTTAGCTAAACAAGTTGACAACATGATTGTATCTTCTGCCGACTTGTCAAATTCTGATAAAACGGATGGCTTCTTAAAGCACACCCGTCCATTTACCAAAAACGATTTTTCAGGAGCATTTTTACAAGCAGGGGTAGCTGAATTTACTATGGCTTGTTTATGTGTGGGAATGAGTCTTCATGGAGGAGTAATTCCTGCGTGTGCCACCTTTTTCGTTTTTTCTGATTATATGAAACCTGTAGTTAGGGTTGCTGCATTAATGGAACAGCCGGTTAAATTCATTTGGACGCACGATGCATTCAGAGTGGGAGAGGATGGGCCCACTCATGAGCCTGTGGAGCAAGAAGCACAAATACGTTTAATGGAAAAGTTGCAAAACCATAAAGGTAAAAATTCCATGTTAGTCTTAAGACCGGCAGATGTTCAGGAAACAACTGTTTCTTGGAAATTAGCAATGGAGAATACAAATACTCCAACAGCTTTGATTTTGTCTAGACAAAATATTAAGGATTTACCGACTATACAAGATCGATTTAATGAATCCTTACAAACTTCTAAAGGAGCTTACATAGTACAGGAAGATGAGGGATATGAAATAATTTTACTGGCTTCCGGTTCAGAAGTTTCCACTCTGGTGGAAGGAGCTGAATTACTAAAAAAAGACGGTATAAAAACAAGAGTTGTATCCGTACCATCAGAGGGATTATTCAGATCACAACCTAAAGACTATCAAGAGTTGGTTTTACCTAAAAATAAAAAGAAATTCGGATTAACTGCAGGGCTTCCCGTTACTCTTGAAGGATTGGTTGGAGAAAATGGAAAAATCTGGGGAATGAATTCTTTTGGATATTCTGCTCCGGCTGCAGTTTTAGATCAAAAACTAGGTTTTACCCCTGAAAATGTGTATAAACAAGTGAAAGAAATTTTGGGTTAATTAGGTTATTGGTTACCGTTGTATTCATACTAACTCTATGAATTAAAGAAAGGAGAATTAAAATTTTAATTCTCCTTTTTTTATATAAAAAAAATCAGAGTAATTTATGTATACAGGTTAAATATTATATTTTAAGTATGATAATAGAACAAAAAAAATTAAAATATATATTATAATAAAATAATTATCTTCTTTTTTACGTTATTATAATTATATTTATTTTTTAATTTTATTATCTTGATATGAAAAGATATATATTTTGAGTGCTTTTTATTGTTTATATGAATTTTAGAAATGATTTTAATGTAAATATTTTTAATCAAGATATCAGCTATTTATGAAAAAATAATATTAATAAATAATCTAAAATTATAAAAAATGATTTTTAAAAAACGTTTATTATCCGGTATTCTTTCCGGGTTTATGCTAAGTAGTATTTTTTATTCATGTAGCAGTGATGATAATGCTGATTCAAATATTAATTTTTTTCGTCCCGTACGATTTCTTTATGAGTCAGATAAGGAAATATCTGCAAAGCCTACAGGTAATACGGGCGTGGATGAAAATGGTGTTCCACGTAAGGAATATGAAGTTATTATTCGTCGTTCCAATGAGTTTTCAACAGCGGATTTAATGAAAGAAGCTACTATTGAAAAAACTATTTTATATCCAGGATCTTTACTTAGGGGAGAGTCCTTTATTAAAGGTAACTATGAGCCATTAAACCTAACGAATTCATATAATCCGGTTACATTGTATCTTTCTATCAATGGGGTTAATGTTAGTATAAAAAAAGATGTTTTACCTAAAGGAGGTGAAGTCTCACAAACTCTGACCGAATTAAAAACAAATAATTCCGGTTATTTTCCTGATAATTATATTCCTGCTAATTACACATATGATAGTGAGCAAGTTACTACAGAAGAAAGTTTTAAGAAAATTATCAATTTACATGTAAAATCTAATTTTTCAACCCTTGTAAATTCCTCTTTTGATTATGATTATAATAACTCCGGTGTAAAGTCATCCAGCTATGTTTTAGTAAAACTAAAACAAACAGTTTACTCAGCAGGTATTGATGTCGCCAATTGGTCTAATTGGGTAGAAGGTAATATAAAAGGCTCGGAAGTTGGTTTGTATGAACCGGTATATATCAGCAACATAGATTATGGTAGGGTAGCTTATTTATTAATTGAGACTAATAAAACAGCGAAGGAAGCCGGTAAAATGGTAAAAGGTGCAGTTGATTACAAGATAGGAAATTTAACATCAGGAGAAAACTATATAAAAAATGAGGAATTAAGAAAACTATTTAATTCAAAAAAAATCAATGTCTCCGTGTTGGGGGGGCCTTCCAAAACAGTTACTACTTATGACGAATTTATTAATTATATGAATTTATATGGAAAAGATGCTATCATTTCTTCTTCCGCGCCAATCTCATATACCATTCGTCGTTTGAAAGATAATACAAAAGTTGAAATTGTGAACACTTACGAAGAAGTCAGAAAAGAGCTCCGATAAAAATAGTGCTTATCTATATCTAAATTTTAGCTTCAATACCTTTTCTGGTATTGAAGCTAAATGTTTTAATAAGGGAAATTGGCTTGTTATAAAATGAATATGTACTGTAATTACGTTTTGAATTTTGCTTAAGTATTATGCTTTAAATGTTATCCAAATGTCAGATGCGATATTAAAATTCTCTTTCTAATATAAATAATTTTAGGATTTAATATTTAGTAAATATATTAAATTAATTAGTATTTGTTGCGTTAATAGAACAAAACTATATTAATTTTAGTTAATTATAAAATAATAAATTAAATTTTACGTTAATAAAGTATTAATAAAAAAATCTAAACTATACTATGAAAAAATTAATACTGTTATTCTTGCTATATATTGGTATCAATTCCTGTAGCGATTCCGATGATAATAATTTAAATCAAACTATAGATCAAACTCTAATTGAAAATCCAACATTCTCATTAAAATTTGTCAGAACATCCCGTGGATCAACCATGAATAATCTTCAAGTTGGAGATTCACTTGTAATAGCTTATAAAATTACTGGTGTCACTATTAAATCGGATGAAGCATTTACTATCATGCCTCAACTCGGAGGTCCTGTTTCGCATCAAATTTTAGGAGAAGATTATGATCTTTATTACAAAAATAAGAAGGTTGATAAAATTAATACGCTAGAAAAGCAAGGTAAATTTACCCTTTATATCAAAAAGGCAGGTAATTTTAGTCATGCCTACACTGCTTTTATTGTAAATACTGAAAACAATGAAATTCCTAATAAACTAATTTCAAAAAGTGATCTGTATTTTAATTCAGTGAGAATTGTTGCTTACAATTATGAAATCAGGCTTAGGAAATCATCAACATGGCAACATTCCTTGAGAGGAGTATTTCATAAACTTTATATTGACACAGGTAATGAAGAATATGATAAATATCTTGAGAATCTTACCTATAACGTATATTATAATTCGCGAAGTTTCGAGCAATCTAATTTTCGCAATAAACAGAATAGAGATTTTTATGAAGTACAAAGAGTGGAAGGAGGTAAAAATGCATATACGGTAAATACAATTGATAAAATTGTTTTCAAAAAAGAAGTAAATGGGGTAACCACCAATATCGAATACAAAAATATTCCCGTAGTTTTCTATGGAAGGAAAGATGATTGGGGAACAGAAGGAAATAATAATCTTTAATTATAATAATCTAAAACTATACAGAAATGACTTTGAAAAAAAATTTAGTATCCGTTCTGATTTTCGGATTTATCTTTGGTAATGTGTTTAGCTCTTGCAGTAGCGACGATGATGCGGTTTCCGGTAGTAGGGGATTGCGTGAAGTGAAATTTCATTCCGAACCGGATAAGGAAATCTCTACAAAATTTACTGGAAATACAAGTATAGATGCTGATGGCGTTCCCCGTAAAGAATACGAAATTGTTACGCGTCGGTACAACGAATTTTCGGTTGCAGATATTATGAGTGAAGCAAATATTGAAAAAACAATCTTATATCCGGGAAGCATACTTAGGGGGGAATCGTTTTTAAATGGAAAGTATGATCCGGTAGTACTTCATAATTCTTTTAATCCGGTTACTTTGTTTCTTACTATCCAAGGAGTCAATGTTAATGTTAAAAAAGATGTTGTTCCTAAAGGAAGTGAAGTTTTTCAAGCCTTATCGGATCTAAAATTAAATAATACAGGTTATTTTCCAGAAGAATATATACCTGCAAATTATACGTATGAAAGTGAGCATGTTACAACAGAGGAGAGTTTTAAAAAGACAATCAACCTGCATATAAAAGCAAATTTTGCTAGTATAGCGAATTCCTCTTTTGATTATGATTATAATAAGTCAAATGTGAAATCATCCAGCTATATTTTGGTTAAGTTAAGACAAACCGTATATTCTGCGGGTATAGATCCGGTGCATTGGTCAAATTGGGTACAAGGTGATATTAGTGTTTTAGATAGCGGTCCTTACGAACCGGTATATATCAGCAGTATAGATTATGGTAGAGTGGCCTATTTGCTGATTGAAACTAAAAAGTCATCACAAGAAACCGGTAATATGGTTAAAGGGGCTGTAGACTTTAAAATTGGTAGAATTTCAGTTGGCGGGAATTATCAAAAGAATGAGGAATTTAAAAGGTTGTTTAACTCTAATAAAATTAAAGTTTCAGTACTAGGAGGTCCATCCGAAATAGTTACTAATTACGATCAATTCATGGATTATATGAATTTATTAGGAAAAAAAGCTCTAGTAGCCTCATCTGCGCCTATTTCATACACCATCCGACGTTTAAAAGACAACACTCAAGTGGATATTGTAAATGCATACGAAGAGGTTAAAAAAGAATACAGATAAATTAATTTATTCGCATTTTAAACTTAGCTTCAATACCCTAAACAGTATTGAAGCTAAAATTTTTATAAAAGCATTTTATCTAATTCAAATGAAAATTACCTATTTAAAAATTTTCTTCATTCTTCTTTAATCTATTTAATCTATTGATAATTATTTCACTAAAAAAGAAGCATATTGCTTAAAAGATATAACATAGATAAACCTCTATTTTTTTACATCTTTTCCGATAAATTATATAATTTAAAAACCTTTATTAAATTTATAGCTTAAATCATTTTAATAGATTTACAATCCATATAAAAGAAATTTTATTGAAATTAAAAATATTATTAATTTAATTGATAAATTTTTTTATATTTGAAAACAAGATATAAATAATAAATATCATTAGGATTTATTACGATAATTTCAATAAATTGATTTAATTTATAGATTTAATTATATTAAATTAATGGCAATTTATGTTGTCTTATTTTAAATAATAACAAAATTGATAAAAGATTGAATGTAAAGCTACAATATATATAATATAATTATATAATACATATAAAAATATCTTTATTTTGTAACCAATTTTTTGAACTATATACACCATATGATAATAAAAAAAATTACTCTCACATTGCTGACTTTGATGACCCTATATGGATCATTAGAAGCACAAAATAGAACACAGGTAGAAAGACCCAAGTTAGTAGTTGGTATCATTGTAGACCAAATGCGATGGGACTACCTATATCGCTTGTATGACAGATATGGAAATGCAGGTTTTAAAAGACTCTTAAATGAAGGATTTTCATTTGAGAACTGCATGGTAAATTATGTTCCTTCATTTACAGCCATAGGACACAGTACGGTTTATACCGGATCAGTTCCTTCCATACATGGAATTGCAGGAAATGATTATATAGAGCAAAACACCGGCAGGAGCATTTATTGCACAGAAGACTCCAAAGTAAAAGGGGTAGGATTGGATGATCCGGAAAACAAAGTAGGGAAAATGTCTCCGTATAATTTAAAAGTATCAACAGTTACCGATCAACTTAAATATGCTACCAATTCTAGATCAAAAGTAATAGGTATCTCTTTAAAAGACAGAGGAAGTATATTACCAGCAGGACATGCAGCGGATGCTGCCTATTGGTTTGATGCAAAAAGCGGAAGATGGATAACCAGTACCTACTATATGAAAGAATTACCGAAATGGTTAAAAGAATATAATTCTAAAAATATGCCGGAAAAATATTTAAGTAAAGATTGGAATCCAACGTATCCCATTTCAACTTACATACAAAGTCCGGATATCAAAATGCTGGGTAAATATGAAGTAGGATTTAAAGGATATGAAACTCCCTCTTTTCCAATGAAGACTTCCCAAATGATGAAAACATTAGGTGTAAGCTTGATTCAATACACACCCTATGGAAACACGACCACGACAGATATAGCTAAGTTGGCGATTGATCATGAGAATTTAGGAAATAACAAATCAGGAGATACCGATTTTTTAGCAATAAGTTATTCTTCTCCCGATAAAATGGCTCACCATTATTCAATCAATTCAATACTAACGGAGGATTCCTATATAAAATTGGATCAAGAATTAGCAGATTTGTTTAGCCATTTAGACAGTAAAGTAGGAAAAGGAAATTACCTGGTTTTTCTAAGTGCCGATCATGCAGGAATACCTAATGCAAATTTTATGAATGACAATAAAATGGCCGGTGCACTTCGAAGATTAACTCCTTATGAAAAGAAAATCAATGATTATTTGAAATCAAAATACGGAAGAGACGATTTAGTTAGAAGTTTTAATAACTATCAAGTAAATTTCAACTATACTGCAATTAAACAAGCCTCAATAAATTTAGAAGATCTTAAACAAACCTGTATTGATTATCTTCAAACCCTGGAAGGGGTCTTATATGCCGTTGATATGAAAAAAGCATCTATAGCAACAGTTCCTCAATATATTAAAGAAAAAATCATTAACGGGTATAACAGAGAATATTCCGGAGAAATACAGATTATTTTAGATGGAGGATCTTATGATTTTGAATACTATGATCCAACCAAAGGAGGTACGCATGGTACTTGGGGACCGGATGATGCGCACATACCTTTTATTTTAATGGGCTGGAAAATTCCTCACGGAAGCACTACAGAAGAAGTTTATATGACAGATATTGCTCCTACCATATCTGCATTATTAAAAATACAAATGCCTAACGGTGCCATAGGTAAACCCGTTGATTACATAATGAAGTAATATTAATTAAGTTTATTTCCTCTGAATTAATTAAACAATCTAAAAATGTTCAGAGGAAATATTTTGAAGTTCTTGCAATTATGAATAGAAAAAATTTAATTGGTCTGTTATTTCTTATCGTTTTAGTTAGTTCTGTTAAAGCTCAAACACTCGAAATAAAAACAGGAACGAATACTGAGGACAATATAAAAATAACCATGGGAGGTCGAATAGCTTTTGACGGAGCTGTTTATTTTGATGATAAAACTCCATTGGGTAATGGAATGACTATATCTGATGTGCGATTAACCTCCAAAATGCGATATAAAAAATGGGATGCAAAAATAGATTTTGGTTTTTCCGATAAAAAAGTAAATACCAAAGACATCCATTTAATTTATAATATAAATGAAAATTCCTGGGTTAAGTTGGGATATGCCGGAGAGCAACTCGGGTTGGAAAATTGGGAAAGTTCTGCATGGCTTAAATTTATGACAGCGGCAGCTAGTTCACAAGTTTTTGGTTCGGGTCGACAGCTGGGTTTTACCTATGTTAAATGGAATAAAAGAATATATTATAGCGGTGGCTTTTATACAGATAGCGATGCAATAACCAACAGCAAAGAAGGAAATCAAGGATATGCTTTTGTAGGAAAATTTTCAGTTGATCCTGTCAGTACTAATGATAAATTAGTTCATATAGGAATATCGGGAGAGTATAGAAACGGTAATCGTGATGGTTTGGATGATAATAAAAAAACCAAACGGATTATGAGTTACTCCGGAAATTTAAATACAAATGTTGAAAAAAAGAAACCCTTAGACATAACCATCAATAACGTAAAAGATCAGTACAGATGGGTGACGGAATTATTAGCGACTGCCGGCCCTGCTTTTTTGCAAGGCGAATATTATTCGATTCATATCAATAGAAAAGCAAATAATCATTCGTATAACGCCGATGGTTTTTATGTGCAAACGGGTTTTTTAATACTTGGAGACAAAACCTATAAATATAATTTAGGAGACAGACGATTGAAAAAACCGGGAGATCATACTTTGGAAATGGCTATTAGATATGATTATACAGATCTTAATGACGGGGTCTATAATACGGAAATTTTAAAAGGGGGGAGAATGAGTGATTTATCATTAGCGGTGAATTACTATCTAAATAAATACATAGGTTTTAAAGTTAATTATTCCTACCTAAATTTAGGACCTTATAACAATTATGGAACCAATAAAGAAAACATTAACTTAATACAAGGAAGGGTTATGGTTGTGTTTTAAATGTTTCCTAAAAACTATCAAATGATACTGTGATTGAATTTATTAATGATAGAACCATAACTTTAAAGGTTTCCAATATATTTAAAATTAATTGAAAGAAATCAATCTATAATATATATTCTTTAGATAAAATAGTATCAGTATAAAATAAAGTATAAAGCTAACTAGTGTATACCACAAAAAAAGCAATTACTATCATAATGAGAATGAATTAAGCTTTATTCAACTTTATAAGTTGGCAATAATTATAGATTTTAAATCTTTTTCATTAAGTAATTGCTCTTTAAATAAAACCTTACTTCCATTTTTATAAAAAACGGTTGCAGGTATACTTCCTTCCCATAATGGGTCAATAGCAGGAATCCATTTATCCATATTTTCAAGATCATTTAGAAGATAAACTTCGGTTGAAATGGAATATTTACGTATAAACTTTTTAACAAATTCAATATTTTTAACAGGATTTAAATTTATTAAGATCATTTTATAACCGACGTTATCCTTAAACCTTTCATTTACTTTCATAAAGGAAGGAATTTCTACAACGCAAGGCATACACCATGTAGCCCAAAAGTTAACGACTAAAAATTTATCATTCTCTTTCTCAATAATATTTTCAAAATCTGAAAAAGTGATTACCTTAATATCCTTGATTATTTGAGTCGAGGTGGCAGGCTGGGCTTTACCAATAATCGTAAATACTAGTAAAAATAAACAGATACATATTTTTTTTATCATAAATTTATTAGAAAAGACGTAAATATCCTTTAGAAATTTAACTGTGTCTGCTTTCAGTACGTAACTTACTTATTCATTTCATCATATTGAGATTCGTGAATAGGAAGTGACATAGGATTAGTTTCATCATAATAAATAGACAAAGAATCACCTACCTTACTTTTATCTTCAGGCATTTTCTTTATAATAGTTGAATGTAAATTACCTTTGTCGTCTCTGTAAACGATATTCCAAACATTAATTTTTTCGTTAGCAATGGATACACCGCTTTGTTCTCCGGTAATTTCTGCCTTAGCTTTTTTTGAAGCAGCAACATTCATTACATTTTCAGGTGCAATAATAGTTGCCGATTCTTTTTTGTTTAATTTTGAACAGCTGTAACAAGCTAACAGAATTAAAATAATAGTAAAATAACTGATATTTTTCATTTTTTGTGATCATTTAATTATTCAATTTCAAAAGTTGTTCCTTCTTTTCCATCTTTAAGATTAATACCGGCTTCCGACAAACGATTACGAATCTCGTCAGAAAGAGCCCAGTCCTTCTCAAGTCTTGCTTTATTTCTTAAATCAATAAGAACTTTCATGGCTTGATCAAGTTTACCGGTATCTTTCATAGTGTCAGATAAAAGTTCCAATCCTAGAATATCATAGAAGAAAACATGAATGGCAGTATTTAACTTTTTTAAATCAGTAGCAGTTAGTGTTTCTTTTTTTAAATCTAAATTATTTATAAGTTTAACTATATCAAATAAATGTGAAATTAATACCGGAGTATTAAAATCATCGTTTAATGCTTCATAACAAGTATCAATCCATTCCTGAATGTTATAACTTGAAGTTTCAGAAGCAGCAATATGTGGGAGTTTTTCAATCGCGGAAGTTAAGCGGAAATATCCTTTTTCGGCAGCAATAATAGCATCGTTGGATAAATCTAAGACACTTCTATAATGAGCTTGTAAAAAGAAAAAACGAACAATGATCGGATGAAAAGGTTTTTCAATAAAACTATTTTCACCGCTAAATAATTCTTCAGGTAAAATGGTATTACCCGTAGATTTACTCATTTTTTGTCCGTTTAAGGTAAGCATATTCGTATGAACCCAATAATTTACAGGTTCTTCACCAAAAGACCCTTTAGCTTGAGCAATTTCACATTCATGATGCGGAAATTTAAGATCCATACCCCCTCCATGAATATCAAACTTTTTACCTAAATATTTGGTACTCATTGCGGTACACTCCAAATGCCAACCCGGAAATCCGTTTCCCCAAGGAGAAGGCCATCTCATGATATGTTCAGGAGACGCATTTTTCCACAATGCAAAATCTTGAGGATTCCTTTTTTCTCCTTGTCCGTCTAAATCACGAGTATTGGCAATCATATCTTCTATTTTTCTGCCGCTTAATTCACCGTAGTTGCCTCCTTCTAAATCAAATTTATTTACATCGAAATAAACAGACCCGTTGACTTCATAAGCCAGACCTTTATGCAATAGTTTCTTTATTAGCTCTATTTGCTCTACAATATGGCCGGTAGCTGTAGGCTCGATATCGGGAGGAAGCATATTAAATAGATCTAAGACCTTATGAAAATTAAGAGAATATTTTTGTACGACTTCCATAGGCTCTATTCTTTCCAGGCGAGCCCGCGTTGAAATTTTATCCTCAGAATTATCATCGGTAAGATGTCCGGCATCGGTAATATTACGAACGTATCTTACTTTATATCCTAAATGACGCAAGTATCTGTTGATAACATCAAAAGATAAAAAAGTTCGGCAATTACCCAAATGCACTTTGTTATATACTGTTGGACCGCACACATACATTCCTACAAAACCTTCATGCAAAGGGGTAAATACTTCTTTTTTACCGTGTAAAGAATTATATAATTTTATTTGATTGTTCAGATAGCTGCGCATATTTAAATTTTGAAATGGGAGTCAATACCAATATAATGTAAAAATTCTTTTCTTGTTGTAGGATTGTTTAAAAACAAGCCACTTAATTCAGCAGTAACCGTACTGCTTTCCGTATCTTGTATGCCTCTCGAATTAACACATAAATGTTTAGCGTCAATCACACAAGCAACATCATTAGTATTTAATACTTCTTTAATAGCTTCAACAATTTGTCTGGTGAGCCGTTCTTGAACCTGAGGCCTTCTGGAATAATAATTTACGATTCGGTTAATTTTAGACAGTCCGATAACTTTTCCATTTGAAAAGTAAGCAACGTGTGCCCTTCCGATTATAGGCAGAAAGTGATGTTCACAAGTTGAATAAACCGTAATATCTTTTTCAATCAGCATTTGACGATACTTGTAACTATTTTTGAATGTAGACACTTCCGGTTTATTTTCGGGAAGAAGTCCTCCAAAAATTTCATTTACATACATTTTAGCAACTCTTTTAGGAGTATCTTTTAAACTATCGTCATTCAAATCTAATCCAAGAATATGCATAATTTTAGTAAAATGCTCTTGAATCGCTTTTTGTTTCTCTTCAGGAGATAAAACAAAGGCATCCGATCGAATAGGAGTATATTCTGTATGTGTGAAATGGTCTAGTTCTTCGTCTTCTTTATTAAACATAATAAAAAACATCTAAATTTCTACAAAAATAAGTTTTTTTTAGTTGAAAACCATTACAATATTGAAAAGCAAATAATCATTTATAAAAGAATATTTTAAAATAAAATTGTATCTTCGCATAGAATTAATCTAAATAGTTAACTAGTTGTGAATATTTATCTTCAATATGCATTTATAGCCTTAACTTTACTAGTAGCTGTCTGGTATTTGATTAAATTATTTAGGGAAACTTTTTTTTCCAAAAAGAAAAAATGCGGAGGAGGTGTCAATTGCAAATGCGGCAGAGAGTGATATTTGGAATAGAAATTGAAATTAGCTAATCAATCAAGTATAAAAAAATGAAAGTAAAACATTTGGTAGGTGCAGTATCTAAAGATAAATCATTTATTTCCAAAATTCCTGTTTTATTTAGAATGTTAAGGGCTTCTCTAAAGGGACAATATAAACCGGGAATTAAAAATCTTTTTATTTTCACCTTTTTAATTATTTATGTGCTATCTCCCATTGACCTTATACCAGACTTTTTAGTAGGCATAGGTTTTCTTGATGATTTAACTATTGCCTTTTTTGCATTTTCCAAATTATTCAAAGAAGTTGATAAGTATGTAGCATGGGAAAAGCAAAAACGTAATACTATTGTCATTGAATAAAAATTCGAAAATTTTATGGTCTATAGTAGGGCCTACAGGAATAGGAAAGACGGCTTTATCTATTGAATTGGCTCAAAATTTAAAAACAGAGATAGTATCTTGTGACAGCAGACAATTCTACAAAGAATTAAAGATTGGAACTGCTGCTCCTTCATTCGAAGAATTATCTTTAGTTCCTCATCATTTTATAGGAAATTTAAGTATTGCTCAAGATTATTCAGTAGGCGATTTTGAAAAAGACGCTTTAAGAAAGATAAACGAGCTTTTTAATAAATATGATCAACTCATTATGGTAGGAGGGTCTGGTCTTTATGAAAAAGCGGTTAATGAAGGTTTAGATAATTTTCCCGATATAGATACTAAAGTCAGAGAAGATTTAATGGTTGAAATACAGGAAAAGGGACTATCCTATTTACAAGAAGAACTAAAAAAGAACGATCCCGAATATTATTCTCAAGTGGATTATAATAATCCGCAGCGAGTAATGAGAGCGTTGGAAATTTTTAGAGGAACCGGAAAACCTTACAGTTCATTTAGAAAAAATCTGGTAGAAAAAAGAAATTTTACATCCGTAAAAATCGGTTTAACAGCTTCTCGTGATCTTATTTACGATAGGATTAATAAACGAGTGGACTTAATGATGGAAAAAGGATTATTGGAGGAAGTTATTTCTTTGCAATCATATAGACATAAAAACGCGTTACAGACCGTTGGTTATAAAGAACTTTTTGACTATCTCGATGGAAATTCTTCCTTAGAATTTGCCGTAAATGAAATCAAAAAGAATTCACGCAGATATGCTAAAAGACAATTAACTTGGTATCGAAGAGATGAGTCAGTTAATTGGTTCGATTATCAGAGTACTCAGGAAATTGTAGATTTTGTTACGGAAAAGATTAGGTAACAATCATACGCTATCAAGTTTATAATAAATATAATTTTTAAGCAATAAAAAATCAGGATAGGAAACTATCCTGATTTATAAGACGGAATTCTAAATTAATTTTCTATTTTCTTAATTCTAATATTTTCTTAACCTCTTGGGATTTAATATTTTGATGTTCACCCAATTGCCAACCTCTTTTTTCTATTCGTTCAGAAATTCGGTTTATAGCTTCCTCTCCTAAATTATAATCAGAAAGTCTGGTTTTACAATTCATGCTATGGAAAAAGGATTCAACCGCACTAATAGTATCTTTGATCAATTCGTCGACAGAATCGGCTTGTAAAGAAAAAACCTCTCTTCCCAATCGAAGAATTTTATCTTTTTTCTCTTCTTTTAATACTTCCATTACTCCGGGAAGTACAATTGCCAGTGTTTGCGCATGATCTATTTCGTAGAAAGCGGTTAATTCATGTCCTATCATATGAGTAGACCAATCCTGTGGTACACCGCAAGCAATCCAACCATTTAAAGCCCAAGTTGAAGCCCACATCAGATTAGCTCGAACATCATAATTTTTAGGATCTTTTAAAGCTTTAGGTCCTTCAATGATTAAGGTCTTTAGAATGGATTCAGACATGAAATCTTGTAATAAACCGTTTACAGGATACGTTAGATATTGTTCAATAACATGCACAAAGGCATCGATAACCCCATTACTGGTTTGAACCGGAGGTAAACTATAGGTTACACTTGGATCTAATACAGAAAATTTTGGATAGACTATTGGTGAGCTGAAAGATAATTTTTCTTGGGTTTCATTTTTTGTAATGACAGAATAGGTATTCATTTCTGATCCGGTGGCAGAAATAGTCAAAATAGTACCAAAAGGAAGTGCTTTTTTTATAACCACAGTAGGATCTGCAAGAATTCGCCAAGGATCTCCCTCATCGAAACAAGCTGCTGCAACTATAAATTTGGTCGCATCAATAACCGAACCGCCCCCTACAGCTAATACATATTCGATATTTTTCTGTTTAATAAATTCAACAGCACGCATACAAGTTTCATAGTGAGGATTCGGTTCAATGCCTGAAAATTCAAACCATTGATACCCTTTTAATGCATTCGTTACTTGTTCATATACACCATTTTTTTTGATGCTCCCTCCACCATAGATGACTAATATGTTAGTTTGTAAGGGTATTTCTTTGGTAATTTCGGAAATCATACCTTTTCCGAATAAAATTTTTACAGGATTTACAAAGGCAAAATTATTCATTATTTGATTTTTTAATAGGTTTAATTATGCTCTTAATCCCTCAAAATTTGAACCAAAACCGGATAAAAATAAAAAAGGTTACGTTTATAGTAACCTTTTTCTATATAGATTATAATTTTAAAATCTTAATTTTCTAAGGCTTGAGCTCCACTAACAATTTCAATTAATTCATTGGTTATGGATGCTTGACGAGCTTTATTATACGATATGGATAGTTGATTTTTTAATGCTTTAGCATTGTCTGTGGCAGCCTGCATAGCAGACATTCTTGCTCCATGTTCTGCAGCATTTGAGTCCAATATCGCTTTAAAAAGCTGAGTTTTTAATGAAGTAGGAATAAGATGTGTTAAAATACTTTCCTTAGAGGGTTCATAAATATAATCGCTAACTAAGGAAGAATCATTGGTATTTTTAGAAAGTTCAATTGGTAGAAATTGCTCGACTTGTAAAAGCTGAACTACCGCATTTTTAAATCGATTATATACCAATTCAATTTGATCATATTCACCATTTAAAAACAACTGCATAAGTTCTTCAGATATTTTACAAGAATTTTCATAGGTTGGCGCATCCCATAGAGAACTGCAATTTTTATATATAGATACAGATTTTTTTAAATTTTCATATCCATTTTTTCCTATTGTTAAAAGGTCAACTTGAGTATTTTTATAATCATTTTCCAATAGATTTTTAACAGCTTTAACTATAGTAGAGTTAAAGGCCCCGGCAAGTCCTTTATTGGAAGTAATGACAACTAATAAAACCTTTTTAAGTTCTCTCTTTTTAGCATATTCTGCACCACCGGAATCAGAGTCAAGAAAAGGACTAACATTTGATAATAATTCTTGCATTTTTTCTGAATAGGGGCGTAATCTTACAATAGCATCTTGCGCTCTTTTCAGTTTAGATGAAGAAACCATCATCATTGCACTTGTAATTTGCATAGTCGAATTTACAGAGGCAATTCGGTTTCGTATTTCTTTTAATGTTGCCATTTTCTAGAATATTCTTTTTAATTTATGAATAATTTTTTACAACTCCGGCTATTATCGTATCTAAAGAAGAAGTAATGTAATCATCTATTTTACCTTCTTTTAAACTTTTTAATAAATCGGCATGTTGAGTTCGTAATGTTTCCGTTAAATTTCTTTTAAAATCTTGAACTTTATTGACAGGAACTTCACGTAATAAATTTTGAGTTCCTGCATATATAATAGCAATTTGTTCTTCAACAGGCATGGGTGAGTTAACGGACTGTTTTAATATTTCAACGTTTCTCTCTCCTTTTGCAATAACAGCGGCAGTAGCCGGATCTAAATCGGAACCAAATTTTGCAAATGCTTCCAATTCGCGGAATTGCGCTTGGTCAATCTTAAGTGTACCGGATACCTTTTTCATAGGTTTAATCTGAGCAGCTCCACCTACACGTGATACAGAAATACCAACGTTGATCGCAGGTCTTACTCCTGAATTAAATAAATCCGATTCTAAAAATATTTGTCCGTCTGTAATAGATATTACATTAGTAGGAATATACGCAGAAACGTCTCCTGCTTGAGTTTCAATGATTGGCAGAGCTGTTAATGATCCGCCCCCTTTAACTTTACTTTTTAAAGATTCCGGTAAATCGTTCATAGTTGAAGCAACCTCATCATTATCAATAATTTTAGCGGCTCTTTCTAACAAACGGGAATGCAAATAAAATACGTCACCCGGATACGCTTCACGTCCCGGAGGTCTTCTTAATAATAAGGAAACCTCACGATAAGCAACTGCTTGTTTAGATAGATCGTCATAGATAATTAATGCAGATCTACCGGTATCGCGTAAAAATTCTCCGATGGAAGCTCCGGCAAATGGAGCATAAACCTGCATAGGAGCAGGGTCAGAAGCGTTAGCGGCAACCACAACCGTATAAGCCATTGCTCCTTTATCTTCTAATGTTTTAACAATTTGCGCAACTGTAGATGCTTTTTGGGCAATAGCTACGTAAATACAATATACGGGTTTGCCTTGATCATAAAATTCTTTTTGATTTAAAATAGTGTCAATGGCTACTGTAGATTTTCCGGTCTGACGGTCACCAATAATTAATTCCCTTTGGCCTCTACCGATAGGAATCATAGAGTCTATTGCTATAATACCGGTTTGCAAAGGTTCATTTACGGGTTGGCGAAATAATACACCGGGTGCTTTTCTTTCCAAAGGCATTCTGTATAATTCTCCGGAAATCGGACCTTTACCGTCTATTGGAGCACCTAAAGTATCGACAACTCTTCCTATCATTCCTTCACCCACATCGATAGATGCAATCGTTTTAGTTCTTTTAACGATATCTCCTTCTTTTATGCCATTGGATTTACCCAAAAGAATCACCCCTACATTATCTTCTTCTAAATTTTGAACCATTCCTTCCAATCCATTGGAAAACTTTACTAGTTCTCCTTGTTCAGCGTTACTTAGTCCATATATACGGGCAATACCATCTCCAACCTGTAAAACCGTTCCCACTTCTTCTAAGGAAATATTTTGATCGAAATTTGATAATTGCTGTTTTAAAATTGCAGAAACTTCTGCTGGTTTTATATCTGCCATTGTGGTCTTTTTATTTATAAGTTATAGCTAAAAAATTAAAATATTTTATTACTTAATTTTTTTTGAATATTAGTTAGTTCGGATTTTACGCTTGCATCGATTTGTTGATCACCCATACGTAAAATATATCCTCCAATAAGAGATGCATCTATTTTATTTTCAATAATTGCTTTTTCTTGGTTAATTTTTGGGAATGAATTTAAAATTTTGCTTACGGTTTCTTGATCTAATGGTACAGCAGAAATAATTTCAACGCGTTGTATGCCATTATATACATCGTATAATTCCAAGACTTGTTGTGCTATTTCCAATAAATCATTTTCTCTCTTATGCCTTACTACTAAAGTAATAAAATTACGAGAAGTAGGAGAGAAGGATTTGAAAATTTCGTTTACAATGTTAATTTTTTTATGGGTTTCAATTATAGGGGATTTTAAAAAGAATTGAAAATCTTTATTTTGATTGATTATATCAATTAAAGATTTCATCTCTTTAATAATAGTTTCACTTTCATGTAAAGATAGGGCATACTCCCATAAACCCGTTGCATAGCGCTTAGCAAGTCTAACTACTGACATTTTAGTTTAATTTTGCTTGATTTACTAATGAATCAATAAGCTTTTTTTGCTCTTCAGGAGAAGATAATTCCTTTTGAAGAACTTTTTTTGCTATATTAACGGATAAATCTGCCACTTCACTTTTTATTTGATTGATCGCAGATATTCTTTCCGCATTAATGGTTTCTTTAGCTGATTGAATAATTTTATTGCTTTCTGCAGTAGCAGCATCTTTGGCATCGTTGATAATTTTATCTTTAATTTCACGGGCTTCGTTAAGAATGGCTTCGCGCTCCATACGAGCTTCTTTTAAAATTTGCTCATTTTGAGAGGTTAATTTAGCCATTGCTTCCCGCGCATTTTTAGCTTCATCTAAAGATTTCTGTATTGAGTTTTCTCTATTTTCTAAGGCTTTTAAAATAGGTTTCCAAGCATATTTTCCTAAAATTATTAATAAAACTATAAAGGAAATAGTCATCCAAAATATTAAACCAATTGAAGGAGTTAATAAATCCATATTTTATATCTTTTTTAACTTTTTATAATAAGAGTTTAAATAAATGTTTTTTTAATTAAAAGAAAACTCGAATAACCAACCGTTATCATTTCGAGTTTTCTGTTATTTTTCTTCTTATTTAATCAAAGATACCACAATTGCAAATAAAGCAACTGCTTCAACTAATGCAGCTAAGATTAATGCAGAAGCCTGAATTTTTCCTTGAGCTTCAGGTTGTCTTGCAATAGCCTCCATCGCTTTTCCACCGATAAGACCGATTCCAATTCCTGCTCCAATAGCAGCTAAACCTGCTCCAATTACTGACATTCCCATGTTTATTATATATTAAAAATTAATGTTCTTCGTGATTATCTTCTGTTGCCATACCGAAATATAGTGCAGAAAGAGTTGTAAATATATATGCTTGTAAGGCAGTTACTAAAATTTCAATTACACTTATAAAGACTACTGCAATTATAGATACAGGAGCTACAAAATAAGACTTAAATATAAAAATTAAAGAAACTAAACTGATAATAATAATGTGTCCGGCGGTTATATTAGCAAATAATCGAACCATTAATGAAAAGGGTTTGGTAAAAATACCGATAACTTCAATGGGTGCTAAGAATAATTTCATCGGTACAGGTACGCCGGGAGTCCAAAATATATGTTTCCAGTAATTTTTATTTCCACTAATATTAGTAATTATAAAAGTGATAACAGCCAATGTAAAAGTAACAGCTATATTTCCTGTCAGGTTAGCTCCAAATGGAAAAAATGGAATTAACCCCATAACATTGTTTAACCATATAAAGAAAAATACAGTTAACAAATAAGGCATATATTTTTTATATTTTTTTTCTCCGATATTTGGTATAGCTATTTCATCTCTTACAAATACAATCAAAGGTTCAACAACGGCAGCTACTCCTTTAGGAACTCCGTTATAAGATTTTGATTTATAATATCTGGCTGCTGAAATAAATACAATTAATAAAATCCCAAGGGAAAGCCACATAGAAAATATATTTTTAGTAATTGAAAAATCCCAAGGAGCTTTATTGATAGGATGATGTTGATCGTCCAAATGAACAATTTGGGATGATTCTGTTATATATTCCCCCGATGCATTTTTTTTGGTATTAGCATAATATATTTTTTCATGAAATTTAATAAATCTCATTCCATTTTTCTCTACTACTACTTCTCCATCATCATTTCCTTTAAATTCTTTAGAAGAAAACAGTACTAATCCATTATCAGTCCAGAGGATTACAGGTAAATAGAGTGTGACATCATCGCCCCATATTTCAAATTGATGAGAATCCTTAACATGGTGCATGGCAGTTTCAGTAGGATTAAATGTTTCTGAATCATTACTTTTAGTAGTACCCTCAGCAAAAGTGAAATTAAAGGTAAAAATTAAGACTAAAAAGCTAAATGCAAATTTTATCATATTTTTCTGATTCATGTATATGCAAATATAAATATTTTTAAAACACATTCCATGTGTATGATTTTTATCATATTTTAATGTTTGCTACCCAAGAAAATATGATTTATATTATTTTTGTTTTCTTAATACTTGGCGGATGATATTGATGAGTCCGATTCCTATTCCTAATAAGCTGAAAATTATTATAAATAAAGGTTTCATAGAAAGATATTTTTCATCTAGATAATAACCAATTCCCGTGAAAATTAATATGGTTACCATGAGTTGAAAACCTAACCCTGAATAAAATGCATAATCTTTCATTGATAATTATTCTCTAACAAATTTATAAATTTTCAAAAGAATAATTATAAATATATACTAATAATAAATAAATTAGATAAATTTATTTTTATATACATTATATGGCAGTTTAACTAAATAACTTACATCCAATTAAAAATAAATTAAAAATTTGTAGTTTTAATAACTAATACTTAACTTTGCAAACCATATTTATGGAAAGGTTACGCAATTATGATATTTTATTTTCATCATTAAAGCTTGGAAGCCATAGCTTTAAGATGAGTATTGAGCAACCATTTTTTGAATTGTTTGATTTCATACAGGAGTTTAAAAGTCCTAAAATTGAGGTTGACATTGAAATTATAAAACATTCTTCTTTTTTAGAATTAAAAGTAAAAACAGAAGGTGTTGTAGTTTTAGAATGTGATATATCCGGAGAAGAATATGAACAAGCCGTTAAAAATGAAATCAAAACATTAGTTAAGTTTGGAGAATCTTATGATGATAGTAATGAAGAAGTTTTAATTTTACCTTTAGGTTCTCATAGTATAAATGTGTCTCAATTAATTTATGAAAGTGTGCTTTTATCCATACCTATGAAACATGTTCATCCTAAATATTCCGAAGGATATGAGGACGAACATACCCATTTACTTGAAAAGTATGGCCTGTCTGATGAAGAAGGCGAATAAAATATAAAATAAAAAAATATTTAAGGAAGAATTATGGCACATCCTAAAAGACGTCAGTCATCTACAAGAAGAGATAAAAGAAGAACTCACTATAAAGCGTCAGTTCCTCAATTAGCTAAATGTTCAACAACCGGAGAATTGCACCTGTTCCATCGTGCATACTGGCATGAAGGAAAATTATACTACAGAGGAAAAGTAGTTATGGAAAAGGCTGTTGAAGAAGTTGAAGAGTAAATCTAAGTTAGTTAGAATCTAAAAATATAATACCATTTAATTTATTAGTTAAATGGTTTTTTTCTGTATAAAATTAATTTATTTCCTTTACATTTGGGAAAATTTAAATAAAAGCTCTAGCTCATGGACATTAAAGACATTCAAAATTTAATTAAATTTGTATCTAAATCAGATGTTGCAGAAGTAACATATAAGACAGAAGAATTTGAGATTTCCATTAAAACCAAAAGTGGTTCAGTAGTATATACACCGGAAGTTTCTCAACCAATACAAGCTGTGACAAATCATCCGGTAGCTTCTTTGCCAACTGTAACTAACCAATCAGTAGCTACCCAGAACGATGAAGATACATCTAAGTATGTAACTATAAAATCTCCAATGATTGGTACATTCTACAGAAAACCTTCCCCTGATAAAGAAGCATTTGTTAATATAGGAGACACTGTTAGTGCAGGCAGTATAGTTTGTGTGATAGAAGCAATGAAATTATTCAATGAAATAGAATCAGAAGTTTCAGGAAAAATTGTTAAATTTTTAGTTGATGATGCTTCACCCGTTGAATTTGACCAACCTTTATTCTTAGTAGATCCATCTTAAATAATCAAAATTAAAAGTTAAAGTGTATGTTTAAAAAAATTTTGATTGCTAATAGAGGAGAAATCGCTATGCGAATTCTTAGAACAGCAAAAGAAATGGGTATTAAAACGGTTGCTGTTTACTCTACGGCAGATGCTAAGAGCTTACATTTACGATTTGCAGATGAAGCAGTATGTATTGGACCTTCATCAAGTAAAGACTCCTACCTAAAACAATTGAATATTTTAGCAGCTGCAGAAGTTACTAACGCAGACGCTATTCATCCGGGATATGGTTTCCTTTCTGAAAATGCTAATTTTTCAAGATCTTGTCAAAAGATGGGAATTAAATTCATCGGTGGTACTCCTGAAAATATAGAAAGAATGGGAGATAAGGCTTCTGCAAAAGCAACCATGAAAGAGGCGGGAGTTCCCACTGTACCGGGTTCAGACGGTTTAATAAAATCGTATGAAGATGCTGTTAAAATTGCTAAAGAAATAGGATATCCTGTTATGCTTAAAGCAACAGCCGGAGGTGGTGGAAAAGGAATGAGAGCTATCTGGAAAGAGGAAAACCTTAAAAGTTCTTGGGAATCTGCAGTTCAAGAAGCCGAAGCTGCTTTTGGGAATGGGGGTATGTATATGGAAAAGCTTATTGAAGAACCTAGACATATTGAAATTCAAATAGCCGGAGATAAATATGGTAAGGCTATCCATCTTTCTGAAAGAGATTGTTCAGTTCAAAGACGTCATCAAAAATTAGCAGAAGAGACGCCTTCTCCATTTGTTTCAGAAGAATTACGAAAAAAAATGGGTGAAGCAGCTGTAAAAGCAGCAGAATATATAGGATATGAAGGAGTAGGTACAATTGAATTCTTAGTTGATAAATATGGAAATTTCTATTTTATGGAAATGAATACGAGAATTCAAGTTGAACATCCGATCACTGAACAAATTACCGACTTAGACTTATTAAAACTTCAAATAGAGTTAGCAGCAGGTGCTAAAGTTCCTAAAAATAATTTTTATCCGCAAAGACACTCCATAGAATGTAGAATTAATGCAGAAGATGTTTACAGTGATTTTCGTCCATCACCCGGAAAAATAGTTACCTTGAATATTCCCGGAGGTAATGGAGTAAGAGTTGATACACATGTTTATTCAGGATATACAATTCCACCTTTTTATGATTCTATGATTGCTAAATTAATAGTAACAGCTCCTACACGAAGTGAAGCTATTATTAAAATGAAGAGAGCATTAGATGAATTTTATATTGAGGGGGTTAAAACTACTATTCCTTTACACAGACAGCTTATGGATGATCCAAATTTCTTGAAAGGAGATTATACGACCAAATTTATGGAAGATTTTGTTTTGGATAGAAAATATGAATACGATCTATAAGCTATATTATTAGTAAATTTATATATGGAATTTATATGTGAAAATTTATAAATTTAAATAAAAAAAAGGAAATTAAATTTTATTTAATTTCCTTTTTTTGTTTCTATAATTCATCCTCGTCTAGAAGTTCGTCATCATTATACGAATCATCATCATCGTCGTCATAGGAATCGTCATCGTCGTCAAATTTAATATTCATGTCAACATCACCCACATCACTGAAATCGTCAATATTTGATGGTGAAGTAAACTTTTTATCAGGTGCTTTTAAAGGCATTTTACCAAAACGATACACCGTTAACGGATAAACACCTATCGCTTTTCTATCAATAATTTCTAACAATTCTACGTAAAAAGACCACATTTTCATAAAGTCATAAACAAATAACATTTTATCTCCGACTTTTGTAAAAACTTCTTTAATATATATGTCTGACATGGTCTCACCCTCGCCATCTTCATCCATATCTTCTAAAGGAATCTCTGTGCCTTGAGTCCAATTATCATCAGACTTATAAAATGAAGCTAACTCGTCACCTTGTAGACTAAAAGCACTTTTAATGCCTTCATATAAATTCCACAATGTTTGCAAATCCTTAATCTCAATGTCTCGAAAAACGTCCCCTTCTGTTTCAAGAATTACTCTAATCTTATAAATCATATAGTCTAGTTTTTACGTTTTAAATTTAATTTTTTTCCTAATTGTAACATATAGTTGTATGAGTTTTTATAGTCGTTTGTAATAGTGCCTTCTAATATACCTTCTTTAATTGCTTCCTTAATTGTACCAATTTGTTTTCCTTCAATAATTTCGAAAGCTTCCATAATGTCATGTCCGGTAATAGGCGGTTGAAAATTTCTTATTTTATCTTTTTCTTCGACTTCCTTTATTTTTTCTTCAACGTAATCAAAATTTTGCTTGAAACGGGTTTGTTTCTTTATATTTTTTGTTGTGATATCAGCTTTGCAAAGTAAAAATAAATCTTCCAAATCATCACCCATATCAAATAATAATCTTCTCAAAGCACTGTCCGATACATCATCTGTAATAAGTGATATGGGACGCGAACTATTCTGAACTAGTTTTTGAACATATTTTAAGGGATCGCCCAGAGGTAATTTTAATCTTTTAAATAGGGAAAGAACCATCTTACTACCCACAAATTCATGAGAATGAAATGTCCAACCTATTTTTTTATCAAATTTTTTAGTTCGAGCTTTACCAATATCATGTAATAAAGCAGCCCATCTTAACCATAAATTATTTGTAGTTTTACTAATATTGTCAACTACTTCAAGAGTATGAAAAAAGTTATCTTTATGTTTTTGTCCCTCAACTTCTTCAATACCCTGCAAATCGGTTAGTTCCGGTAAAAATCGTTGTAAAAGATTTGCTTCATATAATAATTTCAGACCAATACTAGGTTGAGGAGACATCATAATTTTATTAAACTCATCCGTAATTCTTTCCTTTGATAAAATATCAAATCGTTCTGCATTTTCTTTAATCGCAAGAAAAGAAGATGATTCAATAGTAAAATTTAGCTGAGTTGCAAAACGTATGGCTCTAATCATTCGTAAGGGATCGTCTGAATAGGTAATTTCAGGATCTAAAGGCGTACGAATGATTTTTCTTTTTAAATCTTCTAATCCATTAAATGGATCGACCAATTCTCCAAAATTTTCTTCATTTAAGCTTATCGCTAATGTGTTAATAGTAAAATCCCTTCTATTCTGGTCATCTTCTATAGTACCCGTTTCAACAAAAGGTTTCCGGCTATCAAAAGAATAACTTTCTTTTCTCGCACCCACAAATTCAACATCATAATCCTTAACATGGATCATAGCGGTACCAAAACGTTTGAAAACGGATACTTTTGGTTTGGAATGTAGTTTATCTGCAACGGATAAAGCTAATTCAATACCGCTACCTTCAGTTACAATATCAATATCTTTAACTTTCGGTCTTTCCAAAAGGAGATCACGAACAAAGCCTCCGATAACAAAAGTTTGTTGTTTTTTGTCCGAAACAACATGGGTTATCAGTTTAAAAATAGGATTTTGTATTGCGTGGCTTAAATTCATTTAGTATTTATTCTCTAATTACTTTAATTCGTCCATCCTCAGATAGTTGTATAATGGAAGAAGATGCAAATTGCATATTTTCTTCGTGGCGCAAATTTATTATATAATCCACACCTTCCAAAATTTTGCAAGAAATTGATGAAAAATTTTCCGGAGATGGTTCACCACTGATGTTTGCAGAGGTCGACACCAAGGGTTTATTAAGTTTTGAAATTAATTTTTTACAAAAGGGATCCTGCGTTAAACGAATTCCTATAGTATTTTCATCAGAAATCAATAGAACAGGCAAATTTTGTGGTTTATCATATATTATGGTTAATGGCTTGTTTGCAAAATCAATCAAATCCCAAGCCAATGAAGAAACATTAACATATTCTTGAAGCCTTCTTTCAGATTCTACCAAAATAATTAAATTTTTAGATTTATCCCTATTTTTTAATTTGAAAACTTTTTCAATGGCTTCCTCATTGGTTGCATCACATCCAATCCCCCAGATGGTATCGGTGGGATACAGAATAGTTCCTCCTTTTTTTAAAATTTCAACTGCTTTTTCAATTTCTTCCTTTTCCATAATTATTTAAAATACAAATATAAAACGGCAAGTTTTTATAAAAATAATTTTTACACTTTTTATTTATAAGTTTATTTTAAAATTTTATGCATATTATTGAAAGTATTTATTTTAATGAGCAAAAAAATATATAAATAATTGCCAGTCATCAAATAGACTGTTATATTTGCAAACCAAATAAAAATACATTATTTATAATTAAAACTTACCAATGAAAGGAAAAGGACTTGTTAAATTTTTTGCAATTGTTCTTGGGTTAATATGTTTGGCTGAATTATTTCCAACATTATATGTTAACCGTATAGAATCTAAAGCAAACAGTTTATCTAACGGAACGGAGGCGAGTAAAAAAGCTGAGCTTGATAAATTAGCTAAAGATACTTTGAATCTCGGAATAGTTAAGATGAATTATTATGATGCCAAGAAGAATGAAATGAAGTTAGGATTGGATCTTAAAGGCGGATTAAATCTATTATTAGAAATTTCCGAAAAAGATCTATTGTTGGATTTGGCAGATAATTCAGAAAATCCGGTATTTAGAAAAGCTTTAGATATAGCTACTTCGGAGGAAGTGAAATCCAGGGATACCTATACAGCTAATTTTTTTAAAGCATTTCAAACAGCTAAATCAGAATTAAATCAGCCGGATTTAAAGTTATCTAGTCCTGATGTTTTTGGTACTAGAGATTTATCCAATCAAATTCAACATAACACAACAGACGAGCAAGTTGAAAAATATATTTCCGGAGTTATTGAATCCAAAGTTACTAAAGCAATAGATGTTATAAGGGCCCGTATCAAAAAACTAAATATTGATGAACCCAATATTGCACGAGTACCCGGTACCGGTAGAATATTAGTAGAATTACCGGGAGTTACTGATGCTGATCGTGTAAAAAAATTACTTCAGACTTCTGCGAGATTAGAGTTTTGGGAAGTGTATGATCAACCTACCGCATGGTCCTATCTAATGGATGTTAATTTAAAGGTTGCTAATAACAAATTAACGCCCTTATTGAAACCGTCTAATCGATCCAATGCATTAGCAGTTGCTAAATTATCTGATACAGCAGCAATTAATAAAGTTATATATTCAGATAAAGCTAAAAAATTATTACCGATTGGTTTACGATATATAAAATTATTATGGGCTTCTAAACCAGATTCCCAATCTAACAACGAGTTAGAATTATATGCCATTCGTGGAACTAAAAATAACAAAGCTCCTTTAGTCGGGGCAGTTACTGAAGCAGGTTTAACTTTCGACCAATTCAACAGAATACAAATAAGTATGCAAATGGGACCGGAAAGTGCCTTGGTTTGGAAAAATATGACTGAAAAAAATATTGGTAAACCCATTGCAGTTGTTCTTGATGATGTAGTTTATACTGCTCCTAATGTCAATTCAGTAATTCCTAACGGTCAATCAGTTATTAGCGGTAATTTTACAGAAAGAGAAGCTAACGATTTGGTTGATGTTTTAAAATCCGGTAATCTACCGGCAAAAGCAAAAATTATCCAATCAGAAATTGTAGGTCCAACTTTGGGTCAACAATCTATAAACAATGGATTGATATCTATAGTTGTTTCCTACTTGTTTATTTTAGGATGGATGATTTTTTACTATGGAAAAGCAGGTTTATACGCGAATATAGCTCTTATATTAAATTTATTTTATTTAATAGGTATTATGGCTTCCACGGGTGCTGTTTTAACTCTTCCCGGAATTGCAGGGATAGTACTTTCTATGGCAATGGCAGTAGATGCTAACATTATTATTTTTGAAAGAGTTAAAGAAGAATTGAGACGAGGAAGACCTCTAAAACAAGCATTTATTGAAGGACAAAAACATGCTTTAGCAGCAATTATTGATGGAAACTTAACCACATTAATTGTGGGTATCGTGCTTTTATTTAGCACCGGACCGATCAAAGGTTTTGCGGTTACCTTAGTTATTGGTATTTTCTGTACCCTATTTACTGCAATATTTATAACCAGTATGCTTATTTATGGTTCTATGGAAAAAGGTAAAAACTTTTCTTTAGCTACAAGCATAACTAAAAACTGGTTTACCAATGTTCATTTTAAATGGATGGAAAAAAGAAAATATGCTTATATTTTCTCATTGGTTATAATGGTTATTGCCTTGGTTTCCATGTTCACCAAAGGTTTTGATAAAGGGGTAGATTACACGGGAGGAAGAACTTATGTAATTAAACTGGAAAAAAATATTTATCCGGAAGAAGTAACCGAATCATTAGAAAAATTATTTACTACTGATGGAGAATCTTCGAATATTAATGCTAAAAAATATGGAGAAGGTAATCAAGTAAGAATAACTACTAAATATGGAATGGATAGTAATGATCCGAATATTGATGTGGTAATTCGTGAAAAATTATATACAGGATTAAAAAATTATCTTCCGGCTAATTATTCTAAAGAAAGTTTTGTAAAAGGTACTCCTTATGGAATTCAATCAAGTTCAGAAGTGGGTCCTACAGTAGCCAGTGGGATCGTTAGAAATGGAGTTATTGCCGTATCTATTGCATTAGCAGGTATTTTCATTTACATTTTGGTACGATTTAGAAATTGGCAAATGTCGACCGGTGCGGTTGCAGCCTTATTACATGACTCGATAGTTGTAATGGGTGCATTTTCCGTGTTGAGTTGGCTAAAAATCATACCTTTTTCCGTGGAAATAGATCAATCCTTTATTGCTGCTATTTTAACCATTATCGGTTATTCAATTAATGATACTGTAATTGTATTTGATAGGATTAGAGAAAATAAGAAAAATAATGCGCACCACTTAATGACTTTAGAGGAATTATATAACGATGCAATTAATCATACTTTAGGAAGAACTATTAATACGGGTGTTTCTACAATTATGGTAACAGTTATTATCTTCTTCTTCGGCGGTGAAACTTTACAAGGGTTTATGTTTGCACTATTTTTAGGATTTACATTTGGTATGTATTCATCTATATACATAGCATCTTCTTTATCTTATGATTTAACTAAATATAATTATGATAAAGAACATTCAAATACGAAAGTATCCACTATAAAATAAATATTTTATGTTGTAATAAAAAAAAGGTCTTGAATTTCAAGACCTTTTTTTATAAACAATATGTATAGGGTAAGTGAATTTTGAATTTTACAGGATTGTTAGGCTTAAAATGATATTTCACACATAAAAATTCTCATTTATTATTTAAAATAATTATTACAAGCACTTATTAGAATTTAATTAATATGAATACGTTAAATTCATTTAAAATCGGACAATACATATGAGAAAGTTGTAAATTTGTAAAAAATAAATGTAGATATTGTGAGTTTTGGAGAAATTATAGTTATACTTTTAGTAGTGGTCTTATTATTTGGCCCTGATAAGATTCCTGAAATAGCAAGAGGGTTAGGTCAGGGGGTACGAGCTATGAAAGATGCCACCGATAATATTAAAAGAGAAATCATGTCTCAAGTTGATGACAACGGATCAGTTAAGGAAATTGAAGATGAAATAAATGAGGCCAAAAAAAATATGGATCAAAAGGTAAGTGAGGCTACTGATCATTTAAATGATTTTATGGATGATACGTTCGACGGTCCTGTAAAAAGAAGTTAATGGATAAAATTATAAAATGGGATAAAGAATTATTTTTATATTTAAATAATTTAGGATGCCCAAAATTTGATGCTTTTTGGTTATTTATAACTAATGAATACTATTGGATCCCTACATATTTTTTTATATTTTTAGTTATTTTAGAAAAATATGGATGGAAAAAAGTTCTTTTAATCGGTTTAAGTATTGCGTTAATGATTTCTTTAACCGATTCTTTATCCTCATTGGTTAAAAATTGGATTCAGCGACCAAGACCTTGTAGAAATCCAGAATTAGAAGGGGTTTTTAGGCTAGTGATTGAAAAATGTAGAGGATCCTATTGTTATTTTTCCGCACATGCTGCCAATTCTTTTAGTTTAGCTACCTATTTAACTTTTCTTTTTAAAAAAGAATATAAATATTCATCCATTTTATTATTCTCTTGGGCTATTTTGGTATCTTATAGCAGAATATATGTAGGAGTACATTTTCCTCTGGATGTTCTTTCAGGAGCATTTGTCGGCGTTTTAATAGGATGGTTATTTACTAAAACGCAAATATTTATTCTTAAATAAAAATATTTTTAATAGTCCATTTTGAAAATATCTAATTTCTAAGAAGATTTTTTAGGGTTAAATACAAATGGAAAAATGATAAAAATTGTTAGAGAATAAGCTGCAAAAGTAAACCAAACATATGGCCAATTGGTAATGCCATTGACTGTAAAATGCTCAACCACCCATCCACTACCGTAGCTTCCTAAAATAGCACCCAGTCCGTTCGTCATAATCATAAATAACCCTTGAGCGCTGGAACGCATACTCTTATCAGTTTCTTTATCTACAAACAAAGATCCTGAAATATTGAAAAAATCGAAAGCCATTCCATATACAATCATGGATAAAATTAAAAGATAAATTTTATTAGCCGGATTTCCTAATCCAAACAGTCCGAAACGTAGAAACCATGCAAACATACTTATCATAATCACCTTTTTGATTCCAAATTTTTGTAAAAAGAATGGTATTAGCAAAATACATAAAGTTTCAGAAATTTGTGAAATAGATAATAATAAGTTAGGGTGTTTAACGCCAAAAGAATCGGGATATGTGGATTTAAAACTATCTAAAAAAGGACCTCCGAAAGCATTGGTTATTTGAAGTGAACAACCTAACAGCATGCAAAAAAAGAAAAATATAGCCATTTTCCTATTTTTCAATAAAACAAAAGCATCCAGGCCTAGTGCATGTACTAATCCTTTCTTATCAACATTTTTAGTTGGTGGTGTAGCCGGCATCGTAAAGGAATATAAGGCCATAATAATTCCGGCTCCCGCGCTAATGAAAAGTTGAACAGAACTTCTGGCAAAACCTAAGAAATCAACCGTCCACATAGCTGCAATAAAACCAATGGTTCCCCAAACTCGTATAGGAGGAAAATCGGTAACTGAATTTAAACCATTTTTTTCAAGAGCATTATAAGAAACAGAATTAGTCAATGATATGGTTGGCATATAAAAGCATGTATGCAGGAATAGCAAAAGATAAAATATATGGTATTCTTTAACTTGAGAAGCCATGAAAATAAATATGGCAGCTAGAATATGGCTTATACCTAATAATTTTTCAGCATTTATCCATCGGTCGGCAACTATACCCAATAAGCCGGGCATAAAAAGAGAAGTAAATCCCATAGTTGCAAATAAACTTCCAATTTGGATTCCGGTAAATCCTAAACCACCCTCAGTTATAGGTAATCCGGCATATCCTCCTAAGGATATTAACCAAGAACCCCAAATATAATATTGAAGAAAAACAAGAATAATTAGCCGCAATTTTATGCTCATTTTGTTTAGTATTTTGATCAGTAGCTAATATAGTAATTATTTTTTTTGATTAAGATAAATAAGAGTATGATATTTTGATTCATAATTGATGAACAAAAAGTATAATTATACTTCTTTTAAATAGCTTTAATTAAAAATTTTTAAATTAATATATCATTAGTGTTATCTTTTATATAAAAGGATAATTTGATGCAAAAGAAATTTAAAATAATATGTATTAAATTTAGTGAAAATTGACTTAAATTAATTATTCAATTGATGAAATTAAAATAGTAAACTTTATAAATCCTTTTCTTGAAATTTTTATATTAATAATTATCAATTAATAAATAATCTTCATCAAATTTCAAAAAGATAAAATAATATATAGCACCTAATGTTGTAAAATAGGATTATTTTTATTTGAAATCAGTATTTATTTTTAATATAATGATTCAAAAAGTGCTGAAAAAAATATTATTCAAAAAAGCCTTATAATTTTGTATTATTTATAAAAAGTTATACTTTTGCACCGGCAAGTCCTGCACAACCAGCTCCTGTGAATCCTCCAGGGTGGGAACGCAGCAAAGGTAAACGGTTGTAGCGGTGTGATGCAGGTAGCTTGCCTTTTTTTATTGGTACTGACTGAACTATTCTAAACTATATAAACTAAATTTTTTCAAAACTTTAAAATTATGTCTGACCAATCTTCTCCAAAGTATATATTTGTTACAGGTGGTGTTACTTCTTCACTTGGAAAGGGAATTGTCGCTGCATCTTTAGGAATGCTTTTAAAAGCCAGAGGTTACAAAGTAACCATTCAAAAACTCGATCCATATATTAATATTGATCCGGGAACTCTAAATCCCTATGAGCATGGAGAATGCTATGTTACTGAAGATGGAGCTGAAACTGATTTAGATTTAGGGCACTATGAAAGATTCTTAAATAGTCCTACCAGCAAAGACAACAATGTTACTACCGGAAAAATTTACCAAACAGTTATTGATAAAGAAAGAAGAGGAGACTTTTTAGGAAAAACGGTACAGGTAATCCCTCATATTACTAATGAGATAAAAAGAAGAATTAAAATATTAGGCAAAAAAGGAGATTTTGACATCATTATTACTGAAATAGGAGGAACGGTAGGAGACATTGAATCCTTGCCTTATGTTGAAAGCGTACGTCAATTACGCTGGGAATTAGGATATCAAAATTCGATTGTAGTACACCTAACTTTAATTCCATATTTAGCAGCCAGTGGAGAGTTAAAAACTAAACCTTCTCAACATTCCGTACGTCAACTTATGGAATATGGAGTACAAACCAATTTTCTGGTATGTAGGACAGAATGCTCAATATCTAAAGAAGTACGCTCTAAATTAGCATTATTCTGTAACCTTAATATTGATAATGTAATTGAAAGTAAAGATCTTCCTACCATCTATGAAGTTCCTTTATATCTGCAAAATCAGAATTTTGATGCATTAGTGTTAAAAGAACTAGGTTTATCCACAGATAAAAAACCGGATTTAAAACAATGGAATGATTTTCTGGATAAATATAAAAATCCAAAGAGTAATGTTGAAATAGCCTTAGTAGGAAAATATGTATCTCTTCAAGATTCCTATAAATCTATTGTAGAAGCTCTAATACATGCAGGCGCTACTTTAGAAACTAAAGTAAATATTCGTTGGATATACAGCGGTGATCTTACTTATGAAAATATTTCCGATTATTTAAAAGGTGTGGATGGAGTTATAATAGCTCCCGGATTCGGAGATCGAGCAATTGAAGGAAAAATTATAGCCTGTCAATACGCTAGAGTTAATAAAATACCTGTATTAGGAATCTGTCTAGGTATGCAAATTGCGGTCATAGAATTTGCTAGAAACGTACTTGGATATAAAGATGCAGATAGTGTTGAATTTAACTTGCATACCTCAGCTCCGGTTATCTGTTTAATGGAAGAACAAAAAAATGTCACCAATAAAGGAGGCACTATGAGACTGGGAGCATGGGCATGTAAACTTAAAAAAGGCTCTATAGCAGAAAAAATCTACAATGCACAAAATATAGAAGAACGACACAGACATAGATACGAGCTTAACAATGAATATATAAGTGAGTTTGAAAACAATGGTTTAGAAGCCATTGGAACTAATCCTGATACAGGGTTGGTGGAAGTTATACAAGTAAAAGATCATCCATTCTTTATAGGTGTACAATACCATCCGGAATATAAAAGTACGGTAGCTTCACCCCACCCATTATTTTTAGCATTAGTTAAAGCATCTCAAAATTATCAGATAAACAAAGTAAAGAATGCAACAGGAAAGCAAATTTGATAAAAACCAGCTGATTGGTTTTATTCTTATAGGGATTATTTTAATTGGATTTTTGATTTATTCTAATAATCAACAAAAACAGGCGATAGATGAAGCCCAAAAATCCGAACAGCAACAAATCAAATCTGAAAATATCTCTCAGAATACCAATGATAAGTCAGCACCCGTAAAGTTAGACTCACTTGCTCAGGCTAAGGTAGAATTATTACCTTTTTCAAATGATGAAATAGAAGTTAAAGTCAGCACACAAGGAGCTCAACTACGTGAAGTACGTTTAAAAAAATGGACGGCTTATGATAAGGATACAACCCTTCACAAAAAACCTTTATATCTTGTAAATAATGAAAATACCGATTTCAATATTTCATTTAAAGATAAGGCAGGTAAAATAATTAATACAAGAGATTTAGTTTTTACACCATCAACGGAAGGAAATGTAACCGTTTTAACTGCGAATTTAGATAATACGAGTTTTATTCAATTTCGTTATGCACTGAAAGGAAAATATTCTTTAGATTTTCAGGTTGTATCGAAAGGATTATCAAAAATTACCTCCCAGCAAGATGCCGAATTATATTGGAATCAAAATGCGATCGCTCTTGAAAAAGGAAAATCACAAGAAACCACTTATACAGAGTTTAGATACAGTTTAAACGATTATTCTCAAACTGATTACGATACAAACGGATTTACAGAAGATAAAGACAAAATAGATTGGATTAGTGTTAAACAACAATTCTTTGCAACTATTTTAGAAGCACAGAACGGATTTTACAAATCCAAAGGTACACAAGAAGCAGAAAGAGATAACCCTGATTATCTTAAGAATTTTACGTTTACAAGTATAGTTCCTATCCAACAAGGAGAAATTAATCAAAAATATACTTGGAATTTTCTACCCTTAGATTATGATCTATTGAAATCTTACAAAGCAGATAATGGAGACAGTAAACAGTTTTCATACAACATTCCATTTGGATGGATGAAATGGCTTTGTATATTTTATTTATGGATTTATGAATTTTTATCAAAATTCGGTATTGCAGCAGGATGGATAATTTTCTTAATGACCATCGTGGTAAAATTAGTTACCTCTCCTATTATGTATAAACAATACATTCAAGGAGCAAAAATGCGAATTTTAAAACCGGAAATTGACGAATTAAACGAAAAACACAAAAATTCAGATCCGATTAAAAAGCAACAAGCTACGATGGAATTATATAGAAAAGTAGGGGTTAATCCACTAGCAGGATGCTTACCGGCATTAATACAAATACCTATTTTCTATTCATTATTTAGATTTTTCCCGAATAATATAGCTTTAAGAGGACAGTCCTTCCTTTGGGCAGATGATCTGACCGCTTATGATTCTATTTATGAATGGACAACACATATTCCGATTTTATCAAGTATTTACGGAAACCACATAAGTCTGTTTACAATATTATACTGTTTAGTATTATTAATTTATACTAAAATGTCAACCTCTACCATGCAGGCACCTACACAAGAAGGAATGCCGGATATGAGGTTTATGATGTATTTGATGCCGGTTATGTTTATATTTTGGTTAAATTCATATGCATCAGGTCTCTCTTGGTATTATTTAGTATCCAATGCTATAAATATACTTTTAATCTTATTGATTAAAAACTTTATGATCAATGAAGAAAAGTTGCATGCTAAGATGCAAGAGAACAAAACAAAGCCGGGTAAGAAAAAAAGTAAATGGCAGCAAAAAATGCAATCCATGTTGGAACAAGCCCAAGAGCAACAAAAACAGATTCAAGAACAAAAAATGAATCAAAATAAAAATAAGAAAAAGTAAATCAATCACTATAATAGAAGTAATAAAATCAGCCTTTTTGGCTGATTTTTTATTTTTGTATGATTTTTGAAAGATTCATATAAAATAAAAAACATAACCATGAATTACCGTATAGAGAAAGATACTATGGGAGAAGTACAAGTTCCCGCTGACAAATATTGGGGCGCCCAAACAGAAAGATCAAGAAATAATTTTAAGATTGGACCGGAGGCATCAATGCCCAAAGAGATAATTGAAGCATTTGCCTATCTAAAAAAAGCGGCCGCGTATGCTAATACTAATTTAGGAGTATTACCTTCAGAAAAAAGGGATTTAATAGCCAAAGTATGTGATGAAATCAGTAAAGGAGAATTAAATGATCAATTCCCGCTTGTTATATGGCAAACCGGTTCAGGAACTCAATCCAATATGAATGTCAATGAAGTAATATCTAATCGAGCATTGGTATTAGGTGGAGGTAAACTAGGTGAAAAGAGTCCTATTCATCCTAATGACGATGTAAATAAATCCCAATCTTCAAACGATACCTTCCCAACAGCAATGCATATTGCAGCCTATAAAAAGGTGGTAAAACATACCTTACCGGCAGTTGAAAAATTAAGGAATACATTGTTAAAAAAATCAGAGAAATTTAAAGATGTAGTAAAAATAGGAAGGACTCATTTAATGGATGCCACCCCCTTAACTTTAGGACAAGAGTTTTCCGGATACGTAGCTCAATTGGATCATGCCATTAAAGCTATAAAAAATACCCTGACGCATTTATCAGAATTAGCTTTAGGAGGAACAGCTGTAGGGACAGGATTGAACACTCCTAAAGGGTATGATGTCAAAGTTGCAGAATATATATCTAAATTTACCGGATTGCCATTTGTTACTGCTCCTAACAAATTTGAAGCATTAGCAGCTCATGATGCAATAGTTGAAACACACGGAGCATTAAAACAATTAGCCGTTTCACTTTTTAAAATAGCTCAAGACATACGACTATTAGCATCCGGACCTAGAAGCGGAATAGGAGAATTATTTATACCTGAAAATGAACCCGGATCTTCCATTATGCCGGGCAAAGTAAACCCTACACAAAATGAAGCAATTACCATGGTATGTGCTCAAGTATTGGGTAATGATACAACTATCTCTTTTTCCGGTACACAAGGAAACTATGAACTCAATGTTTTTAAACCGGTTATGGCCTATAATTTTTTACAATCAGCCCAACTATTGGGAGATGCTTGTAAATCATTCAACGATCATTGTGCCATCGGAATTGAGCCTAATTATACAAGAATAAAAGAACTCGTTAATAATTCCCTAATGTTGGTGACAGCCTTAAATACACATATAGGGTATGAAAATGCTGCCAAAATTGCTAAAACAGCACATAAAAACGGAACAACATTAAAAGAAGAAGCAATTAATTTAGGTTTAGTAACTGCCGAACAATTTGATCAATGGGTTAGACCGGAAGACATGGTAGGAAGTTTAAAATAATTAATAAAAAATTTATGAAAATCAGCATAAATGATTTTTTATTTTACGACTAAGAAGCTGTATAAATGTTGTATTATAAAGGAATATGGTATTATTTTTGATATATAAAACTGTAAATTATCAATACAATTTATTATACTAATAACTTCGTAATATATCTAATTTAAAATGTGGATATAAAATAAATAAGTTACCTTAAAATTAAAGGTGATAGCTACAAAATTAAGAAAAAATTAATTTTAAATCAATATAAAATCACATGATATATATTTTATTATATATGTCCTTTTCTTAATGCATAATCCACAAATGATTAGTATATTTGTATGATCTTAGAATGTAAAAATCTATATAAAAAAACATGTCTAAAAACACAAATAAAATTAAGAAAATAGGTGTCTTAACCTCAGGAGGAGATTCTCCCGGGATGAATGCTGCCATAAGATCAGTTGTAAGAGCAGCTAATTATTATGGAATAGAATGCTGTGGAATACGAATGGGATATGATGGACTGATTAATGATATGGTTGTTGATTTAGGTCCTCGTTCAGTAAGAAATTTAATAAATAGAGGAGGAACTGAGCTCAAATCTGCACGTTCCGATGAATTTAGAACTATTGAAGGAAGAAATAAAGCAGCAGAAACAGTAAAAAAACATAATATAGATGCATTAGTAGTCATAGGAGGAGATGGATCTTTCACAGGTGGAACTGTTTTCCAAAAAGAACAAGGAGTACCTTTTATTGGAATTCCCGGAACTATCGATAACGATATATTCGGTACAGATTTCACCTTAGGCTATGATACCGCATTAAATACCGTCGTTGATGCAATAGATAAAATCCGAGATACAGCCACTTCGCATAATAGAGTTTTCTTTGTAGAAGTTATGGGAAGGGATGCCGGATTTATTGCTTTAAACAGCGGTATAGCTACCGGAGCTTTGGATATACTTATACCTGAACAAAAAGATAGTATTGAAGATTTATTTTCTTCTTTTGACAATGCAAAACAAAAAGGAAAAACATCCAGTATTGTAGTAGTAGCTGAAGGAGAAAAATTAGGAGGAGTATATGATTTGGCTAAATTTACTAAAATGAAATACCCTGAATTTGACGTTAAAGTTACCGTTTTAGGTCATATTCAAAGAGGAGGATCTCCTACAGTTGCCGACAGAGTGTTGGCTTCAAGGTTAGGTGTTGCTGCAGTTGAAGGATTAATGGCGGGTAGATCTAATGTAATGGCAGGAATGCAATCAAGCAAAATCGTTTTTACTCCTATAGAAGAAGCAATCAAAAAGCATAATGAAATAGATAAGGATCTAATAAAAGTAGCAGATATCTTATCTACATAGATAAAATAAAAAAATTAATTTAGAAACAAACTTAAAAAAGTAAAGTATTATGTCAAAAATTAAAATTGGTATCAATGGTTTTGGTCGTATAGGACGATTAGTATTTCGTGCGGCTCAACATAATGAAAATATTGAAGTTGTAGGAATCAATGACCTTATTGATGTTGAATATATGGCTTATATGCTAAAATATGATACTGTTCATGGTAAATTCGATGGAACGATTGAAATTAAAGATGGTAAATTAGTAGTAAATGGAAATGCAATTAGAGTAACTGCTGAAAAAAATCCTGCAGATCTTAAATGGGGTGATATCGGAGCAGAATATATAGTAGAATCAACAGGTTTATTCCTTACAAAAGATAAAGCACAAGGTCACATCGACGCCGGAGCAAAATATGTAGTTATGTCTGCTCCATCTAAAGATGATACCCCTATGTTTGTATGCGGAGTAAACGATAATACCTATGTAAAAGGTACTCAATTTATTTCTAACGCATCTTGTACAACAAACTGTATATCTCCGGTAGTTAAAGTATTACATGAAAAATTTGGTATTTTAGAAGGATTAATGACTACAGTACATGCTACTACTGCTACTCAAAAAACTGTTGACGGACCATCAGCAAAAGATTGGAGGGGAGGTAGAGCAGCAGCAGGAAATATAATTCCATCTTCAACTGGAGCTGCTAAAGCAGTTGGAAAAGTAATTCCTTCTTTGAACGGAAAATTAACAGGTATGGCATTCCGTGTACCAACTTTAGACGTTTCAGTAGTTGACTTAACAGTAAATTTAGCTAAAGAAACAACTTATGATGAAATCTGTAAAGCAATGAAAGAAGCATCAGAAGGTGAATTAAAAGGAATTTTAGGATATACCGATGAAGAAGTTGTTTCTTCTGACTTTATTACAGATCCACGTACATCAATCTTTGATGCAAAAGCAGGGATACAATTAAGCCCTAAATTTGTTAAAGTAGTGAGCTGGTATGATAATGAGTGGGGATATTCTAACAAAGTTGTTGAATTGATTCAAAGAATTGCTAAAATTAACGGGTAATATTCATATTACTACTTTATAATGAATTGAAAAAGCTATCATTAATGATAGCTTTTTTTATTGATAAGTATAAAATTGATTTCACGAAAACAAAATATAAGTTACCTTAATATAAAAGAACAATCAAGATTTATTCTTTCTTGACAGAACATATAAAAATAACAACTAAGAAGAAGTTTACTAATAGTAACATTTGTCATGTAAATTGAAGAAATAACCTACAATAACCTTGTTTATGACTATAAACCTATAACTACCTTACGGTTACACCTAAAATTTTTTACACAAAAAAACAATTAAAAGTAGGAATATAAAAAATAAATGCTATCTTTGCAACCTCGAAAAAGATTAACGAATATAAAGATATAAGATAACAACCGATGAAACGTACATTTCAACCTTCAGAAAGAAAGAAAAGAAACAAGCATGGTTTTCGTGAAAGAATGGCATCAGCTAACGGAAGAAAAGTCTTAGCAAGACGTAGAGCAAAAGGAAGAAAGCAATTAACTGTTAGCGAATACAGAGCTAAAAGATAATCTGCTAGAACATATCTGAAAAATTAAAAAGACTGCTATGAAAAATAAGCAGTCTTTTTTGTTATATATAGTTTATATATCTTTTTAGATTTAATTTTATATATCAGTTTATTTAGCAAAAGACTTTAATAACTTGTTCGATATATATTATTATAAATTACAAAACAAAAAGCTATTCAGTTAAAGTAATAGTAAAGAGTACTATCAACCTATATATATAAAAAAAGTACTTGAATAAAAACATTAGAGGAAAGGAATTCAAAACTATCAA
>NZ_WINV01000005.1:0-160413 GCF_009827835.1 Apibacter sp. B2912 | reverse complement strand
TTCTTAAAAATATTCCAATCCAATTTCAAAATGAACAAGGAAAAGAAGTAAAACCATATGAGCCTCCTGTAATAAAAGTATCTGCCTCTGATTATGAAGAAGAAGCAAGTAAAATTAATTCTAAAACTCTTTCCTTATATTATAATTTTGAAACTCTAAACTTAAATATTTTACAAAATCTGTTAGATTTCGCAGAACAGGATAAAGAAAAAAAAGAAATAGACACTTATATATATGAATTGTATAATAAAGATAAAGAAAAAAAAGTAGTGATCACTTATCATGATAAAGGAGAATGGTTTGAGGTTGAAATTATATAGGTAATAATTAGTATGAAACCTCATGAATAATTAATATTTGAAATGTTTGATCATTTTGTTTAGATTATCCGGACATTGAAAAATATGATTATAATATTTTATTGCTTGGTTTATTTTACAACATTTTAGAGGTTATAAACCTTTTATAACCAAAAGAAGTTTTACATGAATAAAAAAATAGTTATACAGATAGCTAAAATAATTTTAATTATTGCAATCTTATATACAAGTTTAGCATCTATTATATTAATTGGCTTTAATTGGTATGATTATTTTCATCCGGAAAAAACTATCCCGGGAGATGATTCAGCTATGGTAGGTGCTTTATTTGGGTTAGGTATAATTTACTTAATTGGAGATCTTATTTGTATTGGAATATTTTTCATTTTATATAAAAAAACAAAGAAAAAATAATATGCGTTTATGAATACAAATTTCATCAGTGTAAGAGATTGCTAGAGTTAAAATAAATTTTACTTGAAAATAAAAGTTATATTCATTATAGTTAAAATAATTCTAATTCATTAATACTTAAGGATTATGCAAGGAGGAAATATTGTACGCAAAATAGGGGGAGAGAGTATAAGACGAGCAAAAGAATCTCTTATATTTAGAGGCAACCCATGTTAATTTGATCTTATATTCTTCCAAAAAAGTAGAAATGATAGGAGAGCAGGGAGAAGTTGAATATCTAAATAATTATAACCCTCCACCGCCTTTGCGCGTGGTAAAACTTGACGGACCTTTTGATGAAAAGGGACAGAAAGTTTCTTGTATTAAATTAGACAAGTAAAAACAATAAGAAGAGCCATAAAAGAATTATTCAGTAATAATTTAGAATGAATCAAACAAAAAGATAAAATAAAAATTGTATTTTAATGCACTGAAAAACTAACTACAAATGCAGATAAATAATCCGAAAAACACGCGCCTATATAAAGTAGAACATACATTGGATATAAAAGAACGATCTCAACACAAGCAAAGCAAGATCAATTATGATATGGCTATAAGTTATATTACCAATGGAAAGAGACTTCAAAGAATGTTTACTAAAGAAAATCTTAAAATAAGTTCTCAACCTTCCCATGATCCCAATACTGATATGGTATGTAATTTAGAATTGGCAATGTATCCGTTAACAGTTGAGGTAAATAAATATGAAAATTATGTACAAATAGTATCTTATAATCTTTGGAAAGAAAAGTGGCTAAAAAAATCAGGTGCTTTACTAAATACTAACTATCAAGAAGGGGTAGCAAGACAGCTAAGAGACCAATATAAACAAGCAATAGAAACAGAAGAGAAACTGAAACAAAAAATACAAGAAGAAGCTTTTTGGAGACTGTATTTTTTTGGTGTATCAGAAAATCAAAATGAGAAAAGCTTACGTTGGAGTCTGCATAAGATAGGAACTGTGTATTTTTTGGGAGCGGTCCATAATGAAATAAAAGGAAATGAAATTTTTAGTAGTTATGATGGATGTCCGAAACAACTAGAGGATAAATTTATCGAAAATATTAATTACTTATTAGACATAAAAAAATATACCCGAGACTATATAACTAAGGAAAACATAAAATCCCAATGCAAAGTGACGGCCCATTGGGAAAAAGACAGTGGTAAATTACTTTCCAAAACGGCCTCAATAAATATCTACACGGTGGATAAAGAAATTACCTATTCAGAAAAAATCGATATAAAATTTCACAGTATCAGAATGGAAAAAAATCCCGCAAGAAGTCAACGATCATTTTTAAATTTATAAAAAAGAATTGATGAATTAATAAACCTATACAATTAATACAACTTAAAAACTATAATTAAAAATCAAAATGAATAGCAAACAGAAAGTTCCTGAATTACCAGGAACTTTTTTGACTAAATAGTACAAGTATATTGAAATTTTCAAAGATTAACTTTAAGGCTTTTTAGGAAGTACAGCTTCTGATAGCACATTGACTACAGGTCGACTAGTTCCGGCTAAAATTTCATTAACAGCTTTCAACAAAGTCAGTTCTTCTTTAAGTTGAGGAGCCGATTGCTCGACTAATTTAGCCGCAAGACCCGCTGCCGGTACTCCTTCCACCGTTTGTTCCAAACGATCCATTTCTTTCAGAGCATCTTTTGCGTGTTCACCTCTTCCTATACGTACCCCATATACTTTATTTCTTCCCGATAATCCGGTAACTTCCAGGTCACCCACTCCGGGAAGTCCGAAGGCTGTTTCCATACGAGCACCCAAAGCTTGACCCAATAAAGACATCTCTTTTATAGCACGACTGAAAGTAGCAGCTTTTAAATTATGATGAGGAAATCCGGTACCTTCTTCCAGTCCGTCAGCAATTCCCAGAGCTATGGCGTACACATTTTTCATGGGCGCACAGATTTCTACTCCAATTTCATCATCGGTCGCTTCAATGCAGTAAACCTCTGTTCTTGCTTCTCTGGCATATTTTCGTGAAACTTCAATATCCTTGCATCCGAAAATGGTAGCTGTGGGTTTACCGTCTGCACACTCGTTGGCTTTTACCGGTCCGGCAATTGCAACGACAGGAGGGATTTGTATTCCTTTTTGTTTAGCTAGGGTGCGAATAGCTTCGGGAAGAAGTTGGATTTTTCCTTTTTCATCGGGACAAAATCCTTTAGAGGTCAACCAAAGTGCTTTTGTTTTGGATATTCCTTCTAATGCCATTTCAGTAACTTTAGGAACTCCTACTGAGGCAACCGACATCACCACGACATCTGCTCCTTCCAAAGCGTTATGTAAATCATTGGAACGAAATAGTTTAACTCCTTTTGCTAAAGGTATTTGTGTTCTTGGATGAGGTTTACCTGCTTCACAGGCATCCAATAAATGATCGTCGAGCCAGGTGCCCCATAATCTAACTTCCCAACCGGCTTTACTTACCGGTGTACATAAACCGGAGCCCATGGCTCCGGCGCCTAATATGGTGATTATTGCCATTTTTATTTATTTTACGATTTGTGATTTTAGTTTTTATAATTCTGATTTTGGTGATTCCGGCTTTGTTGAAGGGTATTTTTCCGACAACTCATAAAGTTGTTCAAAAATATTTTTTAGTTGCGGATATAGTTTATGCTGTATCTCGGCGACTTCTCTATATCTTTCTGATTGCGTTACATCCGGTTCAATAGTTTCTCCAAAATGTGCCATGTGTTTAGCAGCATGAGCTACGTTGTTGGATCCATGTGCGCCTATTCCTGCCATGGCAACAACGGAGGCTCCTAAGGCGGAAATTTCATCTTCAGAACAAATGGTAATGGGTAATCCCAGGGAATCGGCCATTATTTGACGCCACAACTGAGAACGAGTTCCCCCTCCCATAGCCCGAACCGATTTTAATTTAACACCGGTTCCTTTTTCAATGGATTCTAAATTAAATTTCATCTCAAAGCCGATGGATTCTAAAATTGATCGATACATATGCGCTTTGGAATGAGTTCCTCTCCAGCCTACCACTGCACCTCTTGCTACAGAATCCCAATAGGGACTTTGTACGGCATTCCAGTAAGGCAAGGTTACGAGTCCTTCACATCCCGGGGGAATATGAGAAGCTTCGTGATCCAACTTTGGATCCGGTTCTCCCAATAATTTAGGATCTCCTAAGGATTGTCGGAACCATCCCGCCAAATATGACCCTGAAGACTGTAAAATTTCGAAAACAAAATTTCCTTTAATTCCTGAAACATGAGTCCTGAATACGGGATCGCACCTGTAATCAGAGCTTTCAACTCCCGCATTTACAGCTGTTCCTAAATTTAGAAAGGCAATATCAGGAGATACGGCAGCTGCACCTATTCCTGCTGCCTGACCATCTCCCAAACCTGCAATTACAGGTATTGGCTTAGATAGTTTCCATTCTGCTGCCAATTCTGGTTTTAATTCTTCCATAATTTCTCCGGGAGGAACTAAATCGGCCATTTGTTCGCGGGTTACTCCGGCTATTTGTAAATGTTCATCGCTGTAATCAAATTTACGGATGTCCAATAATCCTAAAGAATCTGTTGCTGCTACTGAAGATATCCATTTACCGGTAAGGTTCCAAGTGATATAACCGTGTACTTCAACAACTTTAAACGCTTTTTTCAGCACTTCGGGTTCATTTTCTTTTAACCAAGCAATTTTATAGATACCGGGAGTTACACCGGGCGGCTTACCTGAGAGGTCATGGATATGATAAGAGCCATAGGCTCTAATTTGTTTCGTTGCGCGACCGTCCAGCCAAAGAATTCCGTTACGTAGAGGCATTCCGTTTTCATCAAAAGGAGCAAAGCTTTCTCGTTGATGAGTAATTCCAATAGCCGAAATTCGTTCTCTGTCTTTAGAAGATAGTTTTGACAGTACTTCTCCTACACATTCTTTGGTTGTTTCCCACCATCGAATCGGATTATGTTCATAAAAATCCATGGCAGGAGTATGAAGTTGTATATTTCTTTTTGCAGTTTGCCAAACGTGTCCGTTTTCATCAACAATAATTGCTTTGGAGGAAGTGGTTGAGGAGTCAATGGCAATTACTAAAGGACCGTCTTTTGCTTTTTTTGTGTCCATAGTTTATAATTTTTTTGTGGTTTTAGTTTAATTGAAAGTCAATCAAACAAATATATTTACTAAATCGAAAGTAAGCAAGAGTTAAACGAAACTTTTTTTATAATATTCAATAGTTTAAAATGCAAATCGAAAGTAAGTCGTTCTAAGAAAAGAATTTTTTAAAATTATGACCCATATGCATGATTTTATACAGTAAAAAATATAAAAAAAATAGGTTGAAAATCTTAATATATTATTAAAAAATGAACAATCAGCCGCCAATCATTTTCTTTATATGGTTTAATTTCATTAAAGCTTCTAAAGGAGTCAACGCATTGATGTCAGTTTTTACTATTTCTTCACGAATATTTTCTAAAATTGGATCGTCCAGTTGAAAAAAGCTTAATTGCATATTTTCATCGGTAGATGTTTTTGCATTTTCTTTCCGCTCTTTTTTAGAACTGTTATTTTCCAAAGTTTTTAAAATTTGCTCGGCACGTTGAGTTACTATTTCGGGCATTCCTGCCAGTTTAGCTACATGTATACCGAAACTGTGCTCACTTCCTCCCGGAATTAATTTTCTAAGGAACACTATCGTTCCATTGACCTCTTTGATGCTCACATTGAAATTTTTAATTCTTGGAAATGACTCCGTCATTTCGTTAAGTTCGTGATAATGTGTAGCAAAAAGCGTTTTAGGATGTGTGGGATGTTCATGAAGATATTCTGCAATTGCCCAGGCTATGGAAACGCCATCGTATGTGCTGGTTCCTCGGCCTATTTCGTCAAGCAATATTAAGCTGCGATCTGAAATATTATTTAGAATACTCGCCGTTTCATTCATTTCAACCATGAAGGTTGATTCCCCTTTTGATAAATTATCAGAAGCTCCTACGCGAGTAAATATTTTATCCACAATTCCCAGCGTTGCCTCCTTGGCAGGAACATAGCTTCCAATTTGAGCCATGAGAACAATCAATGCCGTTTGTCTGAGCAATGCGGATTTTCCTGCCATGTTAGGGCCTGTAATCATGAGTATTTGCTGCTTTTCGTCATCCATATAGACCGAATTCGCTACATAGGATTCTCCTAAAGGCAATTGTTTTTCAATGACGGGATGTCTTCCGTCTTTTATGTCGATGACTTTGGAATCGGTTAATTTAGGATGTGTGTAAGAGTTTTCTTGCGCTGTTTCCGCAAAAGAAAGTAAGGTATCGATGGTCGCAATTTTGGAAGTATTATGCTGGATATCCGTAAGACTGTTTTTGATTTGTAAACAAAGACTTTTGAAAAGTTCAGATTCCAATATTCCTATTTTTTCTTCAGCGCCTAAAATTTGGCTTTCGTATTCTTTTAATTCTTCTGTAATATATCTTTCGGCATTAACCAATGTTTGTTTTCTGATCCAATCGGTAGGAACTTTATCTTTATGGGTGTTCCTAACTTCCAAATAATAGCCGAACACATTATTAAAATCAATTTTTAGGCTGGGAATACCGGTTTTTTCAGATTCTCTAATGCATAAATTGTCTAAATATTCTTTGCCATGATTTTTTAAATTACGCAATACATCCAATTCTTCGGAAATTCCTTCTTTTATTACGTTTCCTTTTGACAAAATAACCGGTAACTCATCATTTAATTGCTCTTGCAATAAGGATACAACCTCTTCTAAATTTTTAAATTCTCCAAAATTAGTAAAGGTCGGATGATTTTTTTCTTTTAAGATTTTTTCGATTTTTAAGTAATTAATCAAAGAATCTTTTAAATATCCTAATTCTTTAGGTGATATACGTTCACCGGCTAATTTGCCTAGAAGTCTTTCTACATCGGATATCCCTTTAAGCAATTCTCGGATCTCATAAGCAATTTCGGAAAATTCTAAGAAGAAATCTACTACTTCCAACCTCCTCTGAATTACGGATATTTCTTTTAAAGGAGTGAGAATCCATCGGCGTAACATTCTCCCTCCCATATTGGTATGGGTTTTATCTAATATTTTTAACAGGGAAACCGATTGAGATTCAGTTGTATGGATTAATTCTAAATTTTTGATGGTAAAATCGTCCATCCAGACAAAGGTATCTTGTGATAATCGCTGAATATTGGTTATATGGTCCAATAATTTATGATGAGTATCTTCAACTAAATAAGCAAAAACCGCACCTGCTGCAGTGATCGCCAGTTTCATTGATTCTATACCAAAACCTTTTAAAGAATTGGTTTTAAAATGTGAAGTTAGTTTATCGTACGAATAATCATATTGAAATGCCCAATCTTCTAATTGAAATGAATAGGCTTGATGATCAAAGGGTAAAGGATGTCTTCGTTGATGGATTATTTCGGTCGGCTTAAAATTATCGATAAGATGTCGAAGTTTGTGTTCATCTCCTTCAGAAATCAGGAATTCTCCGGTGGAAATATCCAATAAAGCCATTCCGTATAAATTTTTTTCCTGATGAACGGATAATAAAAAGTTATTACTTTTTGCTTCTAAAACCTTATCATTAAAAGTTACTCCCGGGGTAACCAATTCCGTAACTCCACGTTTTACAATACCTTTTGCCATGGAGGGATCTTCTAATTGATCACAAATAGCAACTCTAAGACCCGAACGTACTAATTTGGGTAGATAAACATCTATTGAATGATGAGGAAAACCGGCCAACTCAATATGACTTGCTTGGCCGTTTGCTTTTTTTGTAAGTACAATTCCTAAAATTTTGGAAGCTTTAACCGCATCTTCACCAAATGTTTCATAAAAATCTCCAACTCGAAATAGCAACATAGCATCCGGATATCGGGCTTTTATACTGTTGTATTGCTTCATCAAAGGAGTTTCTTTTGTTTTACCCATTGCTTTCGAAGATTATAGTAGGTATTAATTTACATGAATTTGCTAAATTAGTACTTATTAATGGTTTTTAAAAATGCTCAATGGGTTTACGTATTTCATTTTTTGATAGGATCTACTCTTTTTAATTGTGAAATTGTATTTCCTATCCTAAAATTTAATAAAAATGTATTAAAAAATAATATTAAGAAAGTTAGTTAAATAGTTAAGTTTTTAATTATAGAGATTGTATAAAATCAATATATTCTATAGCCTTTTCTTCGATTTGTTCATGGGTAGCTTCATTAGTACCAAAAAATTTAAAACAAGGACGAAAATCTGATTTTGTATATGTAAATGCAGCTTTAAAAGGAGATAATATTTGGTCAATTATATTGGTTTCAGAATCCCAAAACTTAGAAAATTTGTCTTCATTTAAACCTATTGAAACGGCTATAGATATTTTTTTCTCTTTTAATTTATTACCTTTAGATCCATATGCCCATCCGTATATTAAAACCTTATCCATCCATTTTTTCAGGAGTGGGGTACAATTAAACCAATACATCGGAAATTGAAGTATTAAATTATCATATTTTTCAACTAATTTCTGCTCTTTTTCAACATCAATATTTTCATCGGGATATTCTTTATAAATCTGATGAACATAAATAGTATCGGGATATTTCATAAGTTCTTCGATCCATCGTTTATTTATGATTGAATTTTCAATTTGAGGATGGGCTACAAGTATTAATGTTTTCATTTTTTTTAAAGATTTAGTTAGTAATTCATTTTTATTTGATACAAAATTACAAACCTTCATATGAATATACTATAACTGTTAATTTTATCGTATAGTGATAATTTTATCTCTATGGATTTGTAAAGTTTTTAATTTGTATTTTCGAAAAAAATAGTTCATATGTCTTCATACAAACGTAAAATACCTATTGATATAAATTGCGGGATTAATGTGGCATTAAAAGTCATAGGTTCAAAATGGAAATTGTGTATTATAGAATTGATAAACAAAGGTATTTCACGACCTAGGGACCTAAATAAAAAGATAACAAATATTAATAAACGCGTATTACAGCAACAACTAAAAGAATTGGAAATGGATGGATTGATATCAAAAACCATATATCCGGAAGTTCCTTTACGGGCTGAATATTCCTTAACTGAATTAGGGATTACTATCATTCCTCTTCTTGAGCAAATTGAAGATTGGGGGAATTTATATGCCAATTTATTTGAAATAAAACAAAGCTAATTTATTTTATTGAAATGGCTGTAGTCTAAATAATCTTAATCAAATTAACTTTCAATTTTTTTTAAATTAATATAAAAGTAAATGCTTCTTGAATTTATTGTTACATTCCGTATGGTTTTTATTAAAATGGAATCGATATTAAATACATCTTGATGTGATCAGGCTCACCGGAAGGCTAACGAATATCAACAAGGCATAATTATCTCCCATGAAGAAAGCATAAATTAAAATCCAGAACAAAAGATAAAAAACTAAAATAGTATGTTGCGAAGAAATCTTTAAATCTTCAGAAATATTTTTATTTGAATATTGACTGATCCATCCTAAAATTAATACAACAAGAAGTATTAATAAAATAGGGATTTGATATTCAAAATGAAATGTTGGAATGGTTAATTGATTTATCCAATTAGTAATATATGAAAAAGAATCGGTAATAAATGTTATTTCAAGAGTAAGTATAACGGTTACCAATACACCTGCTATATACTGGGATATGTTTATTTTTTCCTTATAATATACAATAGTCATGAATAAAAATAAAAAAACTATTGAAATGGTTGGAAAATATAATAAGCTTGCTATAGAAGCGAACATCCCAATGTTAAAATATTTCAAATGAGAAGATTTGCTGAAAATATCTAACAATAATAAAAGCGCCATAGAAAGAAGTAAGTAAGACAGACCTATAGGTAAATTTATAAATTCTTCACAAGAAGGAATAAATAAAAGATTATAAATGGCTAACGCCCAAATTTTCCTTTTTTTCTTAAATTTTGAATATAAAATTGTGAGGGTATTTAAAATATATGACAATGAACTAACAACAACTATCTCCCACAATTTTAAAATAGATGTAACCTGTAAATTAAGATAATAAATAAAGACTCCTAAAAAAATGATCCACAGGCCAAAAATGGGGAAAAAATATTTGATAGAAGGAGAGTTCGAGTACATTTTTTTATATATTTGTTACAAAAATATAAATAAAAACCTATTAAATCATGACAGAATTAATACTAGGTATCGGCAAATTATTTACATGGTCTTACAAAATTTTACCTGTCATTGGACATTTTGTTGATTGGTTGTATGTGGCTATTCTTTGTTTATTTCTTTTGTATTGGTGTAAAAGAATTATTGGTTTTACACAGAAAGACCATAAATATGATGGAGATCATTTATAATTTTTGTCTTTAAAAACTAGTATCGTAACCATTTAGAAGCTCTTATGAGATTTTTTTCAATTATCTTGACCTTTTTGGTGATTACGGTTGCCTGTAAGAAAAATAAGGTCAAAGAATCAGAAAAAAAATCTTATCCTGTCACTGAATCCAAAGATCTCCTATCCGCTAATTCCGATACTGTTACCATTACTGCAGTGGGAGATATTATGTTAGGAAGTAACTATCCTTCAGCCTCTTTCTTGCCGGGTGTCAATATATTAGAAGGAATAGTTCCTGTACTTAAAGAAAAAACAGATTTAATCGTCGGTAACTTAGAAGGTACTCTATTTGATTCCGGAGGAAAACCAAAAAAATGTTCCGATCCGAATTTTTGTTTTGTGTTCAGATCTCCATTTGCGTATGGAAACTATTTAAAGGAAGCCGGGTTTGATTTTTTAAGCATAGCAAATAATCACAGTAATGATTTTGGTACTTTTGGAAGAAATGCAACCGAAAAAAATTTAAAGAATTTAGGTATTCAATATGCCGGTGTATTGAATCATTGTGAATATGCTATTAAAGAAAAAAATGGAATACGATATGCTTTTATAGGAGCCGGACACAGTCAGGGCTTAATAAGTTCGGTTCATTACGAAGATATTAAAAGAGTCATTAAAGAAGTACGACCTAAAGCTGATATAGTTATTGTTATGTTTCATGGAGGAGGAGAGGGGGCTTCTTATCAGCATATACCTTTTAAAAATGAATTTTATGCCGGGGAAAATCGAGGCAATGTCGTAGAATTTGCCCATGTTTGCATTGATGCAGGAGCAGATCTTATTTTAGGAAGCGGACCCCATGTTGCCCGGGCCGTTGAGCTCTATAATAATAAATTTATTGCTTACAGTTTAGGTAATTTTGCCACGTATGGAAAGATTACGTTAACTGGACCCAATGGCAATGCTCCTATTTTGAAAATTAAAACAGATACTAAAGGTAATTTTATTTCTTGTCGTGTTATATCCGTCATTCAAAGTAAAGGATCAAAAAAAGGACCTGAAATCGATACTAATCACAAAGCGTATAATTATATTAAATATTTAACCTATACAGACTTTCCTAATAATCATTTTGTTTTCTCTCCATCAGGTGAAATTAAGATTAATAAGCGATAATTTAATTATATTTTTTGCGATATATTATAAGGTACAATCAGCTATCTTATTTGATTATTCTTTAAAAAATATTTTTAATTATTAAATTTTAATAATCAAGGTAATTTTAATACCGGCAAAATTTTTTAATTACATTTATTTATTTGAAAGATAGTGGTTTGCCGGGTTTTATGGACAATGATCTTCATAAAAAACGTAGTCAGATTGAATGTAACAAGTAAAGTTGAATAAGAACGACATATTTATTTTTTTATCTCAACCAATATTTTTATTTTTATACCAGTCTCACTAAGTATACTTTTATGAAGAAAAATTTTATCCTTTTATTATGGGCAATAGCCCATGTAATGCTAGTTGCTCAAATTCCTAATTATTACGATTCTATTGATTTTTCAAAAGACGGAGAGGAATTAAAATCAGATATCTCATCTTTAGTTACAGCTACTCATACTACCTGGTTGTATTACAGCAGCACTAAAAATCCGGATGTTTGGAAGACCTTAAAATTGTCGGATATAGATCCTGAAAATTCGGATCAAAATACTGTTTTATTAATTTATGGCTATAATGACGATCCGCAAGATGTAATGCATAACCGAATAAGAAGTGTTGATTCCTCTTGTCACAAATCTTCTTGTAAAGGACTTTGGACTCGAGAGCATGTTTTTGCCAAATCATTGGCTAATCCCAAATTGGTTACCTCGTCTAGAGGTCCCGGTACTGATGCACATAACTTACGAGCTGTAGATCAACAATATAATATCCGTCGAAGTAATCGCAATTTTGCAGAAGGCACCGGTAATTCCGGTAATGTTTCATCCACAGGATTTTATCCGGGGGATGAATGGAAGGGATCTGTAGCAAGAATTATAATGTATATGCATGTTAGATATCCCGGTCAATGCGAAGCAAAAAATACAGCAGAAAGCACGTATACTTACAGCGTTGAAATGCCCGATTTATATTTGAAGTGGAATGCTGAAAAAGATCCAACCCTTTTTGAAAAACTTAGAAATGAAGTTATTTACAACATTCAAGGAAATAGAAATCCATTTATTGATAACCCTTACATTGCAACTCTCATATGGGGTGGGCCCAGAGCCTTAAATACTTGGGGGTGTTTGTTAATGGATGAAGTAATTAAATCTGAAGAATACAAGGTTTACCCAACCGTTACTTCTGAAAATTTTGTATATGTTAAAGGCCGAGATATTAAAGCAATATATATTTATAACATTTCAGGAAATTTAATAAATTATATTGTAAATTTTGATGATACTCAAATACCGATTCCTAACCAAGTGGGAATCTACTATATTAAGTTAGTAACTAAAAAAGGTGAACAATCTTTTAAAATTATAAAAAAACCTTGATACTAAATTTTAAATAATTTACGATTGATATATTAATAGTAGCTATATTTATTAAAGCCCTAAGAATTCTTTAGGGCTTTTTTCTTTTATGATATTTATTATTATGTTATATAATGTTATATCAGTCTAAAAAAAATCCTTTTACTATTTTAAATATTCATTATTTTATGAGTATATTATATAATTTAATCTATTAAATTTGTTTAATAAAATAAATTTAATAGATTAAAATCATGAAAAAATTTACCTTTAGACTTATTATTTATTCTCTATTGGGTTTACTATTAACCCTACAATCGTGTACAAATGAGGATAGCCTTGATGAATCAGTAGACTCAGATCAAACATTATCTAAATCTTTATCTTGGGGATCTGGCGAATATGAAGATTTAGGTACTTTAGATTACAATACCTTATTAGAAATAAGGGAAAATTTAATCAAATCAAGGATCCATGTTTCTGATTTAAAGATAAATGAACCTTCTAAAACACAAAAATCACCACTCGAAGTTCAAGTATTAAAAGTAAAAACTAAAACCGCTCATCCCAATCGATTAGGAGGAACTATTGATGTGTCAGGAGTATTGTTATTACCGGCAAAAACCATTTTTAATTCCATTTTTAAACACCGCATAATTGTTGCTCCGCCACCCACTTATACTTATAATAAAATGGCGCCATCTAATGTTTTTCAAGGATTTAAGTGGATGGATAACGATTTGCATTTTAATTATTTGGCATTTTGGACCCTTCAAGCATTAAATGGATTTATTGTTTTCTTCCCGGATTATCCCGGATTTGGAGATTCATATAAACAATGTCAACATCCCTATTTAGATTCTAAAGCAATGGTTAATTCAACATTAGATCTTCTAAAATCAGCGCAAAGAACTTTAACTAAAAAAGGATATAGATTTAAAAAAGATTTAATAATCAGCGGATATTCTTTAGGTGGTTTTGTAGCTTCATCTTTAGCTCGGGAGATAGAAACTAACCCTTCACATGGCCAATCCGTTAGCCTATTATTAACAGGAGGAACGCCTTGTAATTTAAAGCAAATTACAGATTTAGTTAGAAGTGCTGAAAAAACCCAGCATCATTTTTTTCTAACATATGGTGTATGGGGATACAAAAAAAATGCATATCCGTATATAAATATCAATGATTTTTTAAAAGAGCCTTATGCTTCTAAATCTCTTTCTTGGTTTGATGGAACTCATTATGAATTAATTGTAAATCTATATTTTTCAAACAGACCAAAGGATATATATACCGAAAAATTTATTAAAAATCTCGATACAGATCCGAGTATTTCATATATGAATGATATTCTTTATGAAAACAGTGTTAAGCCGTGGAAAAATAAATGTAGATTTATTATGACTCACGGAACTTCAGACATTTCTGTCTATTATCAAAATGCATATGATTTTTCAAAACAACAGAATCAATCGGGAGGAAATGTTACCTTTATATCTACTGTAGGTGATCATATTATTGGTATGATTCCTTATTATACCAAAGCTACATTTTATACCTTGCTATACAAATAGCATTTATATATTAATATAAAAAAAACAGGCCTTAAACGAGGCCTGTTTTTTTATAGAGCTTTTTTATAATGCTCCCCTAGTTTCAAATTATAGTTAATTATTAAATGTAACTTAATAGAAAATCTTTTTGAAAATTAAGAATAAAATAAACTTTTTTTGAATAAGCTGTCATATAGGGCTATATAAAATGGATAGGTTAACTATTAACGATAATTGCATTGCATTTTTCTGAATATATAAGGAATGATATTAGTATTTTTAAAAATTCTCTAATTGTAAATAAATGTTTTGTTTTAATAGTAATTAGATATATAAAAAAAATTATGTATATATTTTAGGGAAAAAAATATATCTAATGATATAATTTATAAGATAAAATTTATTATTTTTGTTTATAAAAAAATAAAATATACATAAATCATGAAAAAAAATTTTTCAAGGATTTTAATCGCTTTCATATTGGGAGTGACTTTTACAATCCAATCATGTAATAATGAAGATAGTTTCATTGATACTTCTTCAAGTTCAGTAGAGAACTTGTCTAAAGCTTCTTCAGCTGATGTTCCTGTAAAATCAGAAGTAATAGCTACTTTTGATTCGAGTGCTTTATTAAATTTAAAAAATAAATTACAAAAATATGGGGTAGATGTTTCAAGTTTTCAATTAGATAAATTAAAAGCATCAAATGAACCGACATCTAAAATTATTCCTAGTGTAAAAGTTATAAAAGTTACAACTAAAACAGCGCATCCGAATCGTTTAGGAGGCTTAATAGATGTTTCAGGGGTTTTATTACTTCCTCCAAGAACTGTTATTTCGGATTTAACCAAATATCGTATTATAGTGGCTACTCCACCTACTTATACCAATAATAAAACAGCTCCATCCAATTTATTTAAAGATGTGAATTTACCTGATAATGATTTCTTAGCTTATTGGACTCTTCATGCAAGTAACGGATTTATAGTATTTGTGCCTGATTATCCTGGATTCGGTGAATCTTACAGACAATGTCAGCATCCCTATTTAGATTCAAAATCAATGGTTAATTCAACATTAGATTTATTGAATGCGGCTAAACTTACACTTTCGGGAGAAGGATATAGATATAAAACAGATTTAATCGTTACCGGTTATTCTTTAGGTGGTTTCGTAGCGGCATCCATAGGGCGCAAAATTGAAACTACCCCTTCACTAGGACTTTCTGTAAATTTATTGTTAACCGGAGGTACTCCATGTAATTTAAAACAAATTGCGGATATTGTTAGAAATTCAGAAAAAACTCAACATACTTATTTTTTAACATATGGTTTGTGGGGGTATAAACAAAATGCGTATCCTAATATAAATATTAGAGATTTTCTTAAAGAACCGTATGCTTCAACCTCTTTGTCTTATTTCGACGGAACTCATTGGGATATAGAAGTAAATGCATATTTTTCACAATATCCTAAAGAAATGTATACAGAAAAATTTATCAAAGATCTTGATACAGACCCTTCTTTAGCTTATATGAATGATATTCTTCATGAAAACAGCGTAACCCCTTGGGTAAATAAATGTAGATTTATTATGACGCATGGAGTTTCTGATGTATCTGTATATTATCAAAATGCTTATGATTTCTCTGTACAACAGAAAAAATTTGGAGGTAATGTAACCTTCATTTCTACTGAAGGAGATCACATTATCGCTTTAGTTCCCTATTTAAATAAAGCGACCTTTTATACTGCTCTTTATAAATAGTTTTTTTAAATTAATTGTAAAAAGAGGCAGATTCAATTTAATTGGGTCTGCTTTTTACATATTTATATTTGTTAATTTATATAATTCATAAAAGCCCAAAACTTCCTTTTTTTTAAGTAGTCTAAGTTAAATTCATTGGCATATGCCTCCTTTTCAAAACTGATTTCACTGTAAGCGATAGACGCATTTTTATATTTTACTAGATTTACTATAAATTCAGCGATATAAAAAATAAAGAAAAAGACCCAAAGCATTTCAAGTTGCTGTCTTAGGTGTATTCTTTCGTGATTGATTAATATTTTATTCTTTTTTAAATGTTTATAGCGTATAAAAATAAACGGGAATATAGTAATTCCTTGAAAATCACCATAAAATATATAGGGAAAATATATAACCATTTATTATCTTCTATTTTCTAATTTTTCAACTAAAGAATCGGATATTTCTTTATCAATTTTTCTGCAAAATAAATTATCGGAGTCAATAATCTTATTAAAATCTTCTTCACTTAATACTCTCGGACTATTAATGCAATTAGTCCAATCTATATACCTGAAATTCTTATTAATAATTTTATCTTTCAAATTTGAATTCATCAATAAAACTTGAAAGAAAACCTCGTCTGAACACCAGGTTGTAGTAAAAAAAGTAGTTATTTTTTTGTTTTTTGCAAATTCAAGTGAATAATATACTGCTTCTTTGGATAGATTCCACCATTGACTGCCCCAGTAGGGGGTAAGATTGTGAATCATTTTGATTTTATATTCCTTTCCCGTAATAAATTTATAAGCTAATTTATATGTCGTATGGATTTTTCTTTCAAAAATTCGATTCGCGGGATAATGCCTTCGATCATATCTCCATATATAAGGTTTATATTTATTGTTTTCAGTAATTAACAAGCACTCAATAAAACTAATCTCCTTATATTTTTTAAAAAAATCATCAATATATTGATTGCTTTTTATTGGATAATCTTGACCGGAAATTAGTAGAACATGAGAAAAATCTTCTTGTTCATCCACAATTTGTTGAAGTGAATGTAAAGTTTGATTTACTATGGAATATTCTCCCCAAGTTACATTTACTCTTTTTTTTACTAAAATAGCGCTAGAATCAATTTGTTGTGGATTAATGTCGGATTTTTTATCTAAGTTGACATAGATAACAAAATTATCATAAACTAGTGATTTTATCAATTTATTTAAACATTCAATATTTTTATGAGCGTGGATTAATATTACTATCTTTTTATCGTTCATTCATATTAAATTTTTAATTAATTAAATATAAAAAATAAAATATAAAAATTATATGTTGATTGGTTAAAAAAGTGATTGAATAAATTATTAACAAAATTCGTACCTTTACTTTGTTTTGAAAACAAATTCCATTATACACTCAATTTTTCCGCTTTTAAAAAAGAGTATTTTAAATTCGGAAGTATCCATTTTTTTAGAAGAAAAAAGTATCATAAAACTATCTGTATTAGGTGCGGCAGGATCGTACCTTAACATTTACAGCAGTTATTTATATAATTCTTTGAAAAAAACGGTATTGTTACTCTTTTCCGATAAAGAAGAAGCAGCGTATGCTTTGAATGAAATTGAAGATATATTCGGGAAAGATACAGTTTTGTTTTATCCTACCTCTCATCTAACTCCCTATCAGATTGAGGAAGTCCAAAACGCAAATGTGGTTTTACGAACGGAAGTGATTAACAGCATCACGCAAATGCAAAATCCCAAAATTATTATTACTTATGCTGATGCTTTATCTGAAAAAATAATTACTAAATCTGAATTACATTCGATTAGTTTTAAAATAAAAACAGGTGAAAAGATTGATGCAGATTTCCTTAATGAAACGCTTTTCAGTTTTCATTTTAAACGAACCGATTTTGTAACTCAACCCGGTGAATTTTCTGTAAGAGGAGGGATTGTAGATGTTTTCTCTTATTCTGATGAAAAACCCTATCGTATAGGTCTTTTTGGTAACGAAGTGGAAACTATACGTAAATTTAATATTGACACTCAACTTTCCGAAGAAAAGGTTGATGAATTTATGATTGTTCCCAATATAGATCATTCGCACAGAGAAACTATGAAAGTTTCATTTTTAGATTACCTGCCTTCGGACACTATATTTATAAGTAAAGATTTTTCTTTGACTTTAGCTAATATTGAAAAAAAATTTTCAAAGGCAGAAGAGGTTTATGCTACCTTATCGCAAAATATAAAACGCAGTGAGCCTAAAGAGCTTTATATACAATCCCATGAGCTGATTTCTAAAATAGTTCAGAATTCATTTATTGAATTCTCCTCAATCCCTTATTTTAATGAATTTAAAACAGTACGGCTGGATCAAACAGAGCAACCGAGTTTTCATAAACAATTTGACTTGTTAGGGCAAGATTTGCTTGAAAAAGAAAAATCTCATTATAAGAATTACATTGCGTTTCAATCCGAAAAACAGGAAAGTAGATTACAAGATATTTTTTCAGAAATTGAAAAAGAAGTGCCTTTTATAGGTTTTCATGCTAATTTAAGTAAAGGATTTATAGATCATAATTCTAAATTTCTTATCTATACGGATCATCAAATTTTCGAAAGATATCACCGATATAATTTACGAAATTCATTTTCTAAGTCAGAATCCTTAACACTCAAAGAGTTAACAGACTTGAAAGTAGGAGATTATGTAACCCATATTGATCACGGGATCGGTAAATTCATGGGATTGGTCAAGATTAAAAATGATGATAAGTTACAAGAGACCATCAAGCTGGTATATAAAAATAATGATATTTTATATGTAAATATCCATTCCTTGCATAAAATCTCAAAATTTTCAGGAAAAGAAGGAGCAGAAGTAACTCTTAACCAATTGGGATCGGCAGCGTGGAAAAATCTTAAGAATAAGGCAAAAAGAAAAGTTAAGGAAGTTGCTTTTGACCTTATAAAACTTTATGCCGACAGGAAAACTAAGAAAGGATTTTCTTTTTCACCCGACGGATATTTACAAAATGAACTGGAAGCCTCTTTTATGTATGAAGATACTCCGGATCAAGAAAAAGCTACCCAAGACGTTAAAAGCGACATGGAAAAACCTATTGCTATGGATAGGCTTATTTGTGGGGATGTAGGATTTGGTAAAACGGAAATTGCCATAAGGGCAGCTTTTAAAGCGGCTATCGATGGAAAACAGAGCGCTATTATGGTTCCGACCACCATATTGGCTTTGCAACACTATAAAACTTTTATGTCCAGACTAAAAGATTTTCCTGTACGTATTGAATATTTAAATCGATTTAAAACTGCCGGACAAAAAAAAGAAATAATCAAATCTCTTGCCGAAGGAAAAATTGATATTATTATAGGGACTCATCAACTTATCGGTAAGGATATCGTTTTTAAAGATTTAGGCTTATTAATTATTGACGAAGAGCATAAATTTGGAGTATCCGTAAAAGATAAATTAAAGACATTAAAAACAACGGTAGATACGTTAACGTTAACCGCCACTCCAATCCCCAGAACTTTACAATTTTCTTTAATGGCGGCTCGAGATATGTCTGTTATTAAGACTCCGCCTCCCAATAGGCAGCCCGTTCAGACTCAACTTATTGGTTTTAATGAAGAACAAATCCGGGATGCCATTATTTATGAATTAAACAGAGAAGGACAAGTATTATTTATCAATAATAGAATTGAAAATTTGGATGTACTCGCAGGGATGATTAAACGCTTGGTGCCTATGGCCCGAGTGGCTATTGGACATGGCCAAATGGAGGGGAAGAAACTTGAGAAAATTATGATTGACTTTATGGAGGGGAATTACGATGTCTTAATTTCAACAACAATTATTGAATCCGGTTTAGATGTTCCAAATGCAAATACTATTTTTATTAATGATGCTCAAAGATTCGGTTTAGCAGATTTACATCAAATGAGGGGGCGGGTAGGAAGATCCAATCGAAAAGCTTTTTGTTATCTCATCACTCCGCCTTTGGACGTTATCACATCCGAAGCCAGAAAGCGTTTACAAGCAATAGAACAATTTTCAGATCTGGGTTCCGGGTTTAATATAGCCATGAAAGATTTAGAGATACGAGGAGCCGGTGATTTGTTAGGTGCTGAGCAAAGCGGTTTTTTTGCAGAAATCGGATTTGAGGCTTACCAACAAATTTTAAATGAAGCTATAGAAGAATTAAAAGAAGATGAATTTTCAGATTTGTTTATTGAAGAAAACGAAAAGAAGGAATTTATTACAGACGTACAAATTGATACCGATTTTGAATTATTAATACCCGATCAATATGTAAACAAAGTAGAAGAACGATTTTCACTTTATCAAAAATTATCTGAAATTACTAATGAAGAGGAACTTAGTAATTTTAAAAACGAGCTTATAGATCGTTTTGGGAAATTACCTGATCAAACTCAAGATTTATTAAAGAGTATTAAGTTAAAATGGATTTCCAAATATATTGGATTTGAAAAATTATTAATTAAAAATAATGTTTTATTGGCCTATTTTCCAATTAATGCTCAATCTAAATATTATCAATCAGATATTTTTAAGAAAGTTCTGGAATATTTACAAAATAATCCTTCTGATGCTTCATTAAAACAAAAAAACGTACACGATAATTTACAACTTTATTTTAAAAAAGACAAGATACTGAAAATAGACGATGTATTGTATTTTTTGGAAAGAATTAATACATTTATTGATCAATAAATGGGAATCATATAAAAAAATGTATCTTAGCATTTATTATTCATTATTGATTTAAACGTAATATATGAGTCAATCGCGCACATTAAGTATTTTTGATAAACTCATAACCTTATTGTTATTTGTGGCAACCCTCCCTTTGTTATATCTTTCTTTTTATGATGAACCTTCGGCGGATGATTATAATTATGCTATAAAATTAGGTAAAGATACTTTTTGGGGTATAGAATATTATGAATATATGCATTGGGGAAGCAGGTATACCGCAACAGCAGTTTTAATTACAAACCCTATCCATTGGGGGAGTTTTTTGGGATATAAAATTATTTCATTTTTAATGATAGTTTTATTTATTTTTGGTTCCTATTTTATGTTTTATCAGCTGGTAAAAGATAAAATTTTATCGATTACACTCGCCTCTACACTATCATTTATATATATATTTCAATTACCCGAAATAAATTCAGCCTTTTATTGGCTTTCCGGTTCTGCTACCTATCATTTGGGCAACATCTTATTTATATTTTATATAGGAATTTGTACTAAAAGTATCAAGAAATTAAAATTACGCAATGTATTACTCTATTTATTGATATTTCTTATTATAGGCTGTAATGAAATATCCATGATATATTTGCTGATCCTTAATTTCTTATTGTTTGCTTACAACTTCTTTAAAACCAGAAAATTATTCAATATATATTTTTATCTATTACTTTGGACTGTCCTGTTAACGATTTTTATACTAATCGCACCAGGAAATTCCGTGCGTTCCCATTCTGTTCATAACCCTTATTCCTTTTCGGAAATTATTTTAAAATCTCTAAGAAAAACAATTATCATAATTATTAGATATTCAATACTTTCATTTTTAATTATATTTATGGCATTCTACAGCATTAGAAATCCATTACAAAAAATGAAATTACCCTTACTTACACTTCCTTATTGTTTTTATATACTTTTATTTATACTTATCATATTTATAGGAAGCTTTCCAAGTATATATACTTTAGGGAGTAATCCACCTTTACGAACAGTTAACGTCATCTTTTTGAGCGTTTTGATAATTTTAATGATTTTATGTTGTAAATTAATTAGAGAACCTTTTATCAGTAAAGTTTATGTGCCAAAGTTTTTAGTAAATATTTCTTTGCTAATTTTAATTTTAGGTTATACTTTTGCTGTTAGAGATCGTGAAATTTATAATTTAACCAATAATATTTATTATTCATACGATGATATCATTAATGGTAAAGCTCAAAAATATAAAGAGGAAGTTCAAAAAAGATACAAAATTATTCAAAGATCTAAAGAAGATACAATATTTTTATCTCCAATACAAACAAAACCACGAACTATATATCATACAGATTTAAGCCCTGATCCCAAGCATTTTTATAATGCATCTATGGCTGAATATTTTAATAAAAAAGCGATCATAATTAAATAATTAATATATAATAGTATAAATCATGAAAACTAATTGTGTAGTTGTTCCTTGTTATAATGAAGAATTCAGGTTGCCTGTCAAAGAATTTGAAAAAAGTTTAGCAGAAGAAAATAATCTTTCTTTCTGTTTTGTAAATGATGGCAGTTCGGATCAAACATTAAAAATATTAAATGAATTGTATCAAAAATTTCCTGATAAAGTTTTGGTTGTGGATAAAAAGCAAAATGCAGGGAAAGCAGCAGCAATTTTTACCGGGATCAATGAAGCTTTTACGTGGAAAAATTTTGATATTTTAGGATATTTAGATGCCGATTTGGCTACTTCTGTTGAAGAATATAGTCGTATATGTTCATACATGAACGAAAATATTATTTTTGTATTCGGATCAAGAGTCAGGAGAATTGGTTCGAAAATAAAAAGAAAATTGCATCGTCATTTAATTGGAAGAATTTTTGCTACCTTATCCAGTACCATGTTAGATTTACCTGTTTATGATACTCAATGTGGAGCCAAAGCATTCTCTCAAGAAATAGCTAAAAAGATTTTTGCTGATCCGTTTATATCTAATTGGAGTTTTGATATTGAAATTTTCTTTAAATTCATGAATATAGTTGGTAAAGAAAATGTTGAAAAAAGAGCAAAAGAAATTCCTTTAGAAGCCTGGAGAGATGTGGGAGATTCCAAAGTTAAATTTTCTTATTCGTTAAAACTTCCTTTTGAACTTTTAAGAATAAAAAAATACTATAAGAAAAAATACTGATTTTTTCTTATAGTAGTACGACAAAAATCGAAATTTTATGAATAAATACCTGATAGTAGGCTTAGGGAATATAGGAGAAAAATATAGCAATACACGGCATAATATAGGTTTTTTACTGGTTGATAGATTAGTTAAAAAATTTGGAGGTAGTTTTAAAGCACAAAATTTCGGTCAAGTTTGTGAAACTTCATATAAAGGGCGAAAAACTTTTATATTAAAGCCCGATACTTATATGAATTTAAGCGGTAATTCAGTTAATTATTGGGTTACTAAAGAAAAAATTAAGCTCGAGAATTGTTTAATTATTTGTGATGATTTAAGCCTACCATTTGGAACTATTCGTATAAAATCCAAAGGAAGCAGTGCGGGTCATAATGGATTGAAAAGTATCGAAGAAAAGTTACAAACGCAACAATACCCGCGATTTCGTTTTGGAATCGGTAATAACTATGTAAAAGGTAAACAAATTGAATATGTTTTAGGGGAGTGGAACGAAGAAGAAAAAAAGGTTCTTAATGAAAGAATCGATATTAGTACAGATGCAATACTATCCTTTATTTTTTCAGGTTTAAATAATGCTATGAATCACTATAACGGAAAATAAAAAATCCTTATAAAAGTATTTAGTACTAAAAATAAAAATTTTTAAAATTTAAATACAATTAATACTAAAATCCACTACTAATTTTTAAGCAAATATTTATTAAAAAATATTAATAAACTTATCGAAAAAGTATAATTAATTTTTTTCTAAAGATAAAATAGGGTATTTATCAAGAGTTTCAAATATGTAATGTTTATCGCTTTTCAATACAGAAATAAATTTCTGTAAAGAATCAGCATATTGCGGTTTATCAAACATTCTGTCATGAACTAGAATTACTATGGAATTAGGACTATGTGTTCTACCGTTTTTCAAAGTATTTTTAACTTTTTTTATCATTTCAGTAGCACTTTCAACCGGAATGTTACTATGAACAAATCTCCATTCCAAATCCCAACCATATACAGAATAACCTATAGAATCGAGTTTTTTGGCAACATTGAAGGCAGAAGATTCGCCTTTAATCTGATGATTAACCGCCCAAGTATTTCTGCCGGGAAGTCGAGCTATTTTATGTTTTAGATTTAATTTACCTTCAGCCCGTAAAAAATCCTGTAAAGCACTTTTAGCATTCTTATAAAATAAACTATATTTATTATTTGCATGGGTATCACTATGATTGCAAACGATAAATAATGGATTATTGTTTAAGGAATCCACTAACTGTTCTCTTACTATTCCCGTATTATGAACACCTATCATGAAAAAAGTAGCTCTAACATTGTTCTTTTCCAAAATACTTTTACAATTATGCGTGCCCGGTAACTGAGGACCATCATCTAAGGATAGATAAATATAGAATTTATCTGAGGAATCTTTTACAATTCCTTTATGATTATGTCTTGTTTCGGTAAATTTATCTTGATCTTTATTTTTCTTAGCGACACTGTCTGATTTATAAGAATGTTTATTTTTTTGGTGAACAGGTTTAATTAAAGAATCTTTTTTACCGTGATGTATAGTAGTATCTTTTTTTGAATTATTATGATGTGTGCCGGTTGTGTCTGAAATAGAAGTTACATTAGTAACATTTTTTTCAGGTAAAGCATTTATTTTTTTGCTATCTTCTTTCTTACAACTTAGTAAACTAATAAGTAATATGACGGTAAAACAATATAATTTCATATATGAATAGCTAAAATTTTTTAAAAAATTTTAAAAAATAATTTTGTCATAAATCATGCCATTTTATTTTATAAAATATATTATAACTTTTTTATTATAAAATGGTTACATTTTTATGGTAACTTTATTTTTATTTGAAAAATACAGAAATATGATATCATTATTTTTTATGTAATGAATAATTTTTTTTTAAATGTTTTTTAATAAAAAATCCTAAATGATAAAGATACAATTATTTAATAGATTTTAATAATTTAACTTTTTAAATAATAGTATAATTTAAACAAAACGAATACTACTATACTTTGCTTTAAGAAATGTTAAAAAAATACAACTATTATTAAAGTGAATTACTCATAAAATCAGTACTATAAAGATTAAATTATAATTCGTAAGAAATAAATCATAGGTAAATTCAATTATTTTTTGATTAACATATTTGAAATTTATTTAAAAAGGATAATATAAAATCTGTTGTTAAAAATAGTGTTTACTTAATAAAGTTTACACAAAAATAATATTTTTGTTGATTTTAAATTAACCCCTTTTGTAACTTTGTCATTGTGCGTAAGATAATTCATATAGATATGGATGCATTCTATGCTTCAATCGAGCAAAGAGATCATGAGGAATTTAGAGGAAAACCTTTGGCCGTTGGATTTGCAGGAGAAAGAGGAGTAGTTGCTGCAGCCAGTTATGAAGCCAGAAAATTTGGCGTTCGTTCAGCAATGTCCTCCAAACAGGCAATTCAACAATGTCCCGGCCTGATTTTTACTTCCGCCCGTTTTGAAATTTATCGTTCTGTTTCAAAACAAATTAGAGACATTTTTTTTCAATATACGGATTTAGTAGAACCCTTATCGTTAGATGAAGCATTTTTAGATGTAACCCATAATCTTAAAAATATGGAATTTGCCAGGGATATTGCAAAAGAAATCAAAAATAAAATTTTTAAAGAAACCGGATTGACAGCTTCAGCAGGTGTATCCTTCAATAAATTCCTTGCAAAAATAGCTTCAGATTATAATAAGCCCGATGGCTTATTTATTATTACTCCTCAAAAAGCAGAAAAATTTGTAGAAAACCTTAAAATTGAAGATTTTTTCGGAATAGGAAAAAAAACTGCGGAAAAAATGCATCAAATAGGAATTAATACCGGTTTAGATTTGAAAAAAAAATCTGAAGATGATCTTATAAAGCTATTTGGTAAACACGGGAGTTTATACTATTTAAATGCGAGAGCAATCGATAATCGAGAAGTTAATCCCAATAGGATACGAAAGTCAGTAGGTTCAGAAAATACATTTATGGAAGATACAAATTCTTTACCTCGATTGTATGCGGAATTAGAAACTATCTGTAGAGATGTAATCCATAGAATGAATAAAAATTCTTTTAAAGGCCGTACCGTTATTTTAAAGATAAAATTCTCTGATTTTAAAATAATTTCGCGAAGTAAAACAATAACGAGTTTTATAACGGATTTTCCTCAACTCTATAAAATTGCTCTGGAATTACTCTATTCACTTGACTTGGATAAGAAAATTAGATTGATAGGGGTAAGCATTAAAAATTCGGAGTCGGATTTAGGAAATGATATTCCTAAAAATTTTCAATTAAAAATTCCTTTTAAAGAATTTAATATTTTTAAATAAAAATAAATATTTATATCAGTGAATGATTTTATTCTACAATTACTTTTTAACTTAAAATTAAGTTAAAACATATATATAATTATTGTTAAATTTCAAAAAAACATGGTTAATTTTTATTAACCATGTTTTTTTAACTAACTAATAAATCCTCTAAATAATTTTTATATATAAATTAGAGATATAAAAAAGATATAAATAAATCAATTTGCTTAAACATTATATTTTTATCTATTTAATTATGAAATCAGTAGCAAATATATGTTTAGTAATTTTAAAAATTTTAAGGATATCCGTAATTCAAAAAAATCTTTTTAAATAATGCCCAATTCAATTGTTAAGCTTAATAATTGTTTAGTATCTTTTGCATTAAAAGATGCTCTAAGTAAAGCGAGCCTTTTTTCAATCGAACTTTCACTATTAGGCACTATTTGATTTTCTTTTAAATTCTGTTCAACCTCTTTCTGGGTATATCCTTGAGAAAGTAATTTTAATAAATTGATATCATATTCCGTTAATTCATATAAATTGTTTTGAGTTGTTTTATAGTTATCATTAGAGATATAAGATTCATTTTGGAATACCGACACTATTGCTTTTTGCAATTCTTTTGCGTCATTTCTTCCCTTAGTCACATATCCGTTTATTTTATATCTATCGAACATAGATTTAATTTTATGAAATCTATTTTCAATCGAAAAAACTATAATTTTAAGTTCAGGTTGTTCATTTTTAATGGTAAGTATTAAATCTTCACCCCCTTCCAATTTTTGTTCTCTATAATCAGAAGCAAAAGATAAATCAGTTATTAACAAATCGTAGGGATCATGATCTATAATTGCTCTTTTGATTTTAAGCAAAGCGTCATCGCAATAAAAAGCTTGGTCAATAATAGGAATTTTTAATTCTTCAACAGTTTTTTTAATGCCAATGTTATAACTGTCAAAATCTTCTGTAATAAGTATTTTTTTAAACATTAATATAAATTAGATTGAGTAAATAATTTTTATTGAGTAACCTGTCAATTTTCCTTTATCAATAAAGTAACACCCTTGTGTAGGATCCAATCTATCTTTTATGTTCTTTAAGTCTTTAAAATTTCCACCATTAGAACCAGCTAAGCCAACGCCATTGTCTGAATATTCTATAGAAATGGTTGAATATTCTTTTTTAAATTTTAACGTAACAATATCAGCTTTACTGTGTTTTTTCATATTAGTCATTAATTCTTTAAGTATATAATATATATCTTCCTTTTTATTGTTTGAAATATTTTTCCAAATATGGGGTTCGTTGCCAATCAGAATAATGCGAGTATTTTTAGCTCCATATGGTTTTATCAAATTTCGTAAAGTAATAGAAAACTCTTCTTTCAAATCAATTTTAAATTCTTCATCATGAGAAATATCTCTTGATTTATGATATAAAAGCTCTAATTCATCAATTATTTTTGTTGGTTTTGCATCTGAATTATTTTCTAGTTGAACCATCAAAAAGTAAATGCCATTAGCAACCTCATCGTGAATTTTTTTTGAATATTTTAATTTGGTTCGATGAACTTCCTCAATTTTTTCTTGTCTAAATTTAGCCTTTCTTCTTTGATACCAGAATATTAATAATATTAAAATTAAAATGGTAAGACATATAACAGAACCAAACATCACTTTTTGCTTTAAAAGTAAATAGTTTTTCTGGGCATTATCTGCCTTTAATAAAGCGTTTTCTTCTTTGTTTCTCTCAACTTCATAACGAATTAAAGCAAATTGATTTTTTGCTTTAATTCGTTTCAAATTTATTTCATCATTTAATCTAATATAGGAATTAAAATAATTTTTTTCACGTGTAGAAGGAGTATCTAAAAGAATAATTTTTTGCATCGCTGCTAGTTGATCATCTATATTTCCTAATTTTGAGGCAATATCATACATTTTAATTGCATGGAAAATAGCTTTTTTAAAGCTTATTTTTTCATAGTATTCCGATAAATGATAATGATTGGCAATTTGCCCAATGGAATCAGAAGCCTTTTCCCTCATTTTTAGGGCTTGATATAAAATTTTATCTGCCTTATAGTTTGGATTATATAACCATTTTGCATAAGCTAAGTTATCAGTTATTCGTGCTTTTTGAATAGGAAGATTATTTAAAAAAGGATCGTTGCTTAATTTGGTTAAAATTTTAATGGCATTGTCATAATTTCCGGCTTTAATATTAACTACAGCACCATTATTTTTTATGTTAATAACAGATATCTTGTTAGTTGAAAATTTTAAAGCCAAATTATAATAAATTATTGCTTGATCATAATCTTTTTGTTCTGTTTTAGATATGGCTAAACAATTATATACAGCAGATAAGGAAGCATTATGTTGAGATTTTTTAATATATCGTAATGCTTCAACAGCGGTCTCTTCACTTCCTATGTAATCTCCTTCATTTGCTTGGATGATGGCCATGTCGATTAAACTTTTACCGATAAAGACATTATTATTATCAAGTAAATAGGCTTCTTTTGCATGATTAAAATAATAAAATGCACTATCACTTTTATTTTTATTTAAATAATAATGACCCATTTGAAAATATATGTTGGCCAAAGATTTATTATTTTTTTCTTTTATTAGCTTAAAAATCTCTTTATGAGTTAATTGTATTGTTTCATTAGAATAGTCGATTATTGAAGAAGGGAGTGCTTTTGTTGGATTAATTAATTCATTGGATTTCTTTTTTCGTGTAATTAAATCCTTGCACGAAGATAAATTTAGCAATATAATAAAGATATAGGATAAAAATATGATAAAAGTTTTCATTATTCCCTAAATATAAAAATATAAACTTATAATATTGAAACTTATTATACGTGAAAAATATATATTTGTTAAGTAATTTATAGATAATTATAAAAAAAGACAAGGAATATACATATTCCTTGCCGTATAAAATTGTAAATTATTGATAAAATTAAACGTCTTATATAATTTGTAATTTTATCATTTTTTTATTATGAATTTAATATTATCTCACAGGATTTTGAGCAGTTTCCCCACTAATATCCATTCTTCTTACTGGATTCTGAGCAGTTTCACCGCTGATATCCATTCTTCTTACAGGATTTTGGGCGGTTTCACCGCTAATATCCATTCTTCTCACAGGATTTTGAGCAGTTTCACCGCTAATGTCCATTCTTCTTACAGGATTTTGGGCAGTTTCACCGCTGATGTCCATATCTACTAAATAATTTCCAATTTCCTTGTTTTCGGAATTATTTTCCTCTTTTTGTGTCTGACTGTTTAATGTATTTTCAGCAGATAGAGATTTTTGCATAGGTATATCACTATAATCGTCGTTGCATGATACCATGAATAAGCTTAAAGATAAACTTACTATGGATGCTGTTATTTTTTTCATGTTTATTTAATTTTTATTTGTTAAAAATTTGAGATAAAATTTTTAGATTACTAACTAATTTTAACTATTTTCTAGCATTTAAAATACTATTATGTATTAGGGAAGCAAGAAATATTAAGTGCAGTAATTAACAGGCTTCCCAAATCTATTAAAACACTACAACTTCTTTATTTCTTATTAGAATACATTTAGTATATTTGCTATAAAATATATTAAAAAATTTTAAATACAAAGTAACTGATAATATAAAGTAAAATAAAGACATACTAAAGACTTTTTTAAGACTTTTTCCAAATTTTGCTTCATTTGTTACTACTTGCAATAAGGAATTTACTAACTATTAGAATTAAGATATGGGGAATAAGGATGTAATTAAGAAGATCATTTATGAGGCTTTTAATAAAGCTAAAAATGAATCATTACTTGTGTTAAAAACACCTCTTTCAAAACATATTTCCTCTAAGATTGAGAAAGAATATAAGACATGTATTAGTGAAAAGACATTTATAAGATATTACGATAAATATATTGGAGGAAGAGAAAAAGCTACAGGAGAACCTAATAGGCATATATTAGATTTCTTATGTAAATATATTGGCTATGAAAACTTTGTTGACTTTTATAATAAAGAGAAAAAATTGCCTGTAAAAAAGCAGATTATTTAAGATATAGGTAACTGATTAGTTTTTGTTAAATAAATTTAGCATTTTTTAAATTAATGCTAATTAAATAATAGTTCTTTCTTTTTTTATTAAGTAAAAGTATGTGCTGAGGTTTCTAATAGTTTTAATAACTTTGTAGTATGCCTGATATAATACACTTACTTCCGGATAATGTATCCAATCAGATAGCGGCAGGAGAAGTAGTACAAAGACCTTCTTCTGTAGTAAAAGAACTTTTAGAAAATGCTATCGATGCGAAAGCAACGCAAATTCAACTTATCATAAAAGAAGCGGGTCGAAATCTAATTCAGGTAGTTGATAATGGGGTGGGAATGAGCGTAACTGATGCAAGAATGTCATTTGAAAGACATGCAACCTCAAAAATAACAACTACAGAAGATATATTTCATATTCATACCAAAGGCTTTAGAGGAGAAGCATTAGCCTCCATAGCAGCAGTCTCTCAAGTTGAATTAAAAACTCGTAAAGAGGAAGATGAATTGGGTACTCATATTATTATTGAAGGGGGAGACATCATTTCTCAACTTCCCGTAAATACAGCAGTTGGATCCACATTTTTAATTAAAAATTTATTTTTTAATGTGCCGGCAAGAAGAAAATTTCTAAAATCCAATTCCGTTGAATTTAGGCATATTTTAGACGAATTCCATAGAGTTGCTTTAGCACATGAAGATATACAGTTCCAATTATTTAATAATGACGAAGAAATGTTCAGGCTTCGTTCAGGAAGTTTGTTGCAAAGAATTTCAGAAATCTTCGGCAGGAAAATTCAACATCAATTAATCCCAATTGCAGAACAATTAGATTGGATAAAATTAAATGGATTTATAGGAAAACCGGAAGGTGCTAAAAAAGCACGAGGTGAACAATTTTTTTTCGTTAATCAAAGGTTTTTTAGATCGACCTATTTAAATAAAGCGGTACAGGATGCTTTTGAAGGATTGATCCCGCCACGGTTTTTGCCTTCATTTTTTCTTTATATACAGATTGATCCGGAAAGAATAGATGTTAATATTCATCCGACTAAGACAGAAATTAAATTTGAAGACGAGGCGTCAATATATGCATTATTAAGAACAGCCATAAAAAAATCCCTTGGGGTTTATAATGTTGTACCAAGCTTAGATTTTGATCAAAATCCTGATTGGAGTTTTTCCTTAAATAAAAAAGATATTCCCGTTGTTGAACCTAAAATAAATATTAATTCATCCTATAATCCGTTTGATACTAAACCCGGTAAACCATCACGTGCCGAAAAAGTCAATTTGAACGAATTATATGCATCTTCCAGACAAGAAATTTTAACTTCTGAAATGTTTGATAATCCTAGTGAAACTATTACCGAATCGTCACTATTACGATTATCCAATGGGAGATGGATTACTGAAAAAGATTCCAATGTATGGATTTTAGATCCCTATAGAATACATCAGACAGTTTTATATGAAAATCATATGAAAAACTCTAAAGGGAATGTCTTAAGTCAACAATTATTGTTTCCCATAGAAAGACCGGTATATGATCTTGAAAAAGAGAAATTAGATTCAATTAAAACCGCATTATTTGCAGAGGGTTTGGATATGGAAATTGAAGAAGATTTACTGACGATAACAGCAATACCATCGGATGTTATGCAAGAAAAAATAATTGAATTAATTGACTATTTATTAAGTGAATTATCTGAACATTCCGAAGAAGAATTTTCTATATTTTTTAGTAAAACCATTTCAAAAGTTTCTGCCAGAAAAAGAAATGAATTTATACAACCTTCTCATTTCTTACCTATTTGGGAGAATTTCATAACTTTAGGATGTCCTAAATTTAATCCTTTTGGAAAAAGAAATTATGAAATATTGCCCATGCCAAATTTCGATTAATAACCATCATTTAGAACAATTAATTTTTTAAAATAATGAATAGAACCATACCAGCGGTAACTAAAAATCTTTTACTATTAAACACTCTGTTTTTTATAGCAACATATATATTATCTACTCGCGGGATAGATCTCACGGTTCTTTTTGGAGCATATTTCCCTTTATCCCCCAATTTTCATTGGTATCAAATAATTTCTCATATGTTTATGCATGGAGGATTTACACATTTTTTCTTCAACATGTTTTCTCTGTGGATGTTTGGATCTGCTGTAGAACAGTCTTTAGGAGCTAAAAAATATTTGATCTTGTATTTCGTTTGTGGGTTAGGAGCTTTTGCTTTATTTAATTTAGTTAATTACTTTGAATTCAAGCAAGTGTATGATTCTTTAGTATCTGCCAATGTTCCTTTAAACGAAGTTGGCAAATACGCAAAATTAAGTTATGAAATATCAAATAATAATGTGGAACAAAAAGCATATGCATGGTTGAATACTTTGCCTCAAGGGACTAATCAATACATTGCAAGCAAGCTATATGTAGATTTAGTCACCCCAATGGTGGGAGCAAGTGGAGCCATTTATGGGATTTTAGTAGCCTTTGGAGTGATGTTTCCTAATTCCGTATTAATGTTAATCTTTCCACCGATCCCAATGAAGGCTAAATATTTTATTCCGATTATGGTTTTATTAGAATTATATTTAGGAATTCAACAATCGCAAGGAGATAATGTAGCACATTTCGCTCATTTAGGAGGAGCCGTTTTTGGATATTTTTTGACTCGTCATTGGCTAAAAAACAGATATCGTTGGAATTAAATCAATTGTATGGACAAAAAGATGATAAATATATGGGATTATTATAAAAATGGAACAGAAGGAGTTAAACTTATTTTCATCTCTGTGTTGTTTTCATTTTTTTATTGGATTTTAAACTTTTTATTAATTAAAACGTTTGATTTTTCAATAACTTCATATGTTTTGGTTTCTGTAAATAATTTTTTTCCATTTATTTGGACTATTATAACCTTTCCATTTATATATATTAATCTTTGGGATTTATTAATTGCCGCAATGATTATTTATTTCATGGAAAAAATTTTCAGAATATATTTTAGCGGATCAAGTTTTTTAAAATTTTTCATTTATGGCAATTTAATCGGTTGTATAGCTTTTTTACTTACAAATGTAGTTGCCGATCAGGAATATACCCTTTTAGAAGGTGGAATGTTGGGTGTTTATAGTTGCTTATTTGCAATAATTTCATACAATCCAAAAATGCAAATATCCCTATTTCCCATACCCTATCAACTACCTCTTTATGTCGTTGGAATAGTGTTTGTGCTTTTTGATGTTGTTAATTTGCTCAACTATAATGAACTTATCGGAGTATTTATAGCAAGAATAGCAGCTGCAAGTTTTGGATTTTTTTATATGAAGTCTTTCCAAAAAGGAAATGATTTTCTAGTATTTCCTATTCCCAATTTTAAGAAGATTGTCAGCCATGTCGGAGCTTATTTTAAAAAACTAGATAAACCTAAATTTAAAATTGAAAAAAGCGATAAAAAGCAATATACATCGCATCACTCCAGACCTTTATCGGATGAAGAATTTAATTATAACAAAGTAAAGAAACAAAAACAGATCGATACTATATTGGATAAAATTTCAAAAAGCGGATATGATAGTTTGACGAAACAGGAAAAAGAATTTTTATTTAATTCTTCCAAATGAAATAGTTAAGAATATGATGTTTATAAAAAAGAGCAAATTAAATTATCTAATTCTTATAATACATCTTAGTATAACTATATTGCTGTGTCTGACTTATTTTAATAAATTTATTGAACCCAAGACATTTCCTTATTTAGGCTTACTGGCTCTTATATATCCCATACTAATTGCTCTTTATTGTTTGTTCACTATATTTTGGCTTATTAAAAGACAATTAATTTTTGTACCCTTCTTTATTATCACCCTTTTTTTACTGTTTCCTATAAAAAAATACGTTCATTTTGGGGAATTGAATAATCAACCGATTCGGAATAATGAACTTAAAATTTTAACCTATAATATTAGATATGCAAACGATAATAAAGACTTACGAGCCCTGGAAAACTATATCCATCAAAAAGATATTGACATTGCATTTTTTCACGAAATCTATACCAGACAGTGGAGATCAAAAGAAATATTTTTAGCTGAACGATATAATGCTGCCTTTGATTTAATTGGCATATCATCAAAATATCCCATTATAAATGAACAAAAAATAATACTGCCGGGTAATGGATTTGCATGCTTGGTAGATATACAGAAAGATCAGGATATAATAAGATGTTTCAGCATATATTTAGAACCCATGAATCTTTCTAAAAATTTATTCAAAGCCAACAGCCTAAAACATTTTGGAGATAATTTAGAACTGATAACGGAAAAATTAATAAAAGGCTTTCAAAAACATCAAGTTCAAATAGGTTTACTTTCAAAATATATAAAAGAATCACCCTATCCCGTACTTGTGTGTGGAGACTTAAATTCGGTACCCTTATCGTATGAATATTTTACCTTGAAAAAAGATTTGACAGATGTATTTGAAGAAAGTGGGAAAGGATTAGGATGGACTTTTTATGATTATTATTATCCCATCAGAATTGATTATATATTTGCAAGTAATAGCTTTATGCCGATGCAATGTTATGTAGATAAAACAATTACAATTTCCGATCATTATCCGGTACTGGCAACATTGAAGTTAAATTAATGAGCTAAATTTCCGGTTCTATTTTAATTAAATTAACAGTATATAAAAAAATTTAACTTAAAAAAAATATAACTTTGCAAATTAGTAGTAAATTAAAATAACTAATTGTGCAGCAGATTGATTCTAAGAAATCTAAACTTACTTTTATAGGTTTAGTAGTTACCATCGGGATAGTTTTTGGTGATATAGGAACCTCTCCATTATATGTAATGAGAGCCATAGTTGCCGCCAATCACACAGATCATATTTCAGAAGATTTTATCATAGGGGCTTTATCTTGCATCATTTGGACGTTAACATTGCAAACAACCCTAAAGTATGTGGTAATAGCGTTACGAGCTGATAATAATGGAGAAGGTGGAATTCTAGCTTTGTATTCGTTGGTCAAAAAGATGAAGAATAAATGGCTGTATATTGTAGCCATTTTAGGAGCCGCAACGTTAGTTTCTGATGGGGTAATTACTCCTTCAATGACCATTATGTCGGCAGTAGAAGGACTTAAAAGTTATAATCCCAATACAGAAGTCATACCCATTACCATATTTATACTTATAGTTCTTTTTGTCGTCCAACAATTTGGAACCCAATCTATAGGTAAATTTTACGGACCGATCATGACCCTCTGGTTTATCATGTTGTTACTACTGGGGGCTATTCAATTTATACCAAATTTATATGTAATAAAAGCAATAAATCCCTATTACGCTGTTAAATTAATGCTTATTGTGAGAGACAGCGCAGAAACTGCATTAGAAGCTAAACATATGATTTTACTAATTATGGGTGCTGTATTTCTGTGTACAACCGGAGCCGAAGCATTATATTCCGATTTGGGACATTGTGGAATTAAAAACATCAGGATAAGTTGGGGCTTTGTAAAAATTTGTTTAATCATAAATTATCTCGGACAAGGTGCATGGATTCTGTCACATCCTGTAGAAGCAGCTAGTGGAGGAAATCCATTTTTTATGATGATGCCCGATAACTTTGTAATCATTGGAGTAGGAATGGCTACCTTGGCAGCGGTTATAGCAAGCCAGGCCTTAATAACAGGATCTTATACTATATTTAGCGAGGCTATGTCGTTGGACTTTTGGCCGAGGCAAAAAATTGAATATCCCACCCATGAAAAAGGTCAAATGTATGTTCCGGCCATAAATTGGGGATTACTCATATCCTGTATTTTTGTTGTATTTTATTTTAAAGAATCTTCTAAAATGGAGGCGGCCTATGGTTTGGCAATTACCATCACTATGCTGATGACAACCATTTTATTACTTTTCTATTTATATAGCAAAAAAGTAAATATATTTTTTATTTTACTATTTGCAATCATATATTTTATCATTGAAGGAGGATTTTTCTATGCCAATGCGTTGAAATTTGAAGAAGGCGGATGGATTACCATGATGTTGGCCGGTTTGATTGCTTTCTCTATGTACATTTGGTATAATGGACGAAAATTGAAGAATAAATACGTACAATACGTAAATATAAAACCTTATCTGCCTATTATACAAGATATGAAAACCGATACAGACATATCGAAATATTCAACCCATTTAGTATATATAAGTAGAGCAGGTAAATCAGAAGAAATAGAAGCAAAAATTTTATTTTCTATAGTCAATAAAAACCCTAAAAGAGCAGATTACTATTGGTTCCTTAGAGTTGAAAATGATACAAACCCTTATACGTTTGAATATGATGTATTAGAATTAATACCCAATACCTTATATAAAGTTAATTTTAAATTAGGATTCAAAGTAGTTCCATTAATAAATATTTATTTTAGTCAGGTACTTGAAGATTTAAAAATCTCAGGAAAAATAGATTTGTCAAGCAATTATCCATCTTTGAAAAAATATGATATTCCTGCAGATTTTAAATATATCCTTATAGATAGAGTTTTCAATCAAGAATATTTGTTTTCATTAAAAGAAAGGTTTATCTTACGCTTTTATAACATGGTCAAATATATAGGAATATCTGACACCGCTGCTTTAGGCTTAGATACTTATAACGTAGAAGTGGAAGAAGTACCTATGCTTACGGATGTAATATATAAAAGCAGGATAAAAAGAGTGAAGAATTATAAATAAATATTTAGATAAATTTCATGACTTATGAATAAAACTAAAATCATAATTACTGGGGGCTTAGGATTCATAGGTTCTCATACGGTAGTTGAATTAATTCAATCAGGATTTGAACCGATAATTATAGATGATTTGAGTAATTCAGAATTATTTATATTAGAAAGAATAGAAAAAATTACGGGATGTAAACCCAAATTCTATTCATACGATATAGGTGATTATAAAAAATTACATCAAGTATTTACGGATAATAACGATATTTCTGCCTGTATACATTTTGCAGCTAAAAAATCAGTAGGAGAATCTATGGAAATTCCTCTCACCTATTACCGGTCAAATTTAATATCTCTTATGAACCTATTGGAAGTTATGAATGAATTTAAGGTAAGAAAATTGGTCTTTTCATCCTCTGCAACCGTATATGGACAGCCCGAAAAATTACCTGTTACAGAAACCTCTCCAATTCAAAAAGCCCTATCTTCTTACGGAAGTACCAAGCAAATGGCGGAAGATATAATAGAAAAGGTTTCGGCAACGGGTAGCTTACAAGCACTTTCTTTACGATATTTTAACCCGGTTGGAGCCCATTCATCTTCCTTAATTGGAGAATTGCCGAAAGGAATTCCCGGTAATTTAATGCCATTTATTACACAAACAGCATTTGGAATTAGAAAAGAATTGACAGTATTTGGTAACGACTATAACACCGCCGATGGAACATGTATAAGAGACTATATTCATGTGGTTGATCTTGCGAAAGCTCATGTAAATGCTTGTGAGTATTTACTGGCAGATAAAGGAGATTTGTCGCATGATGTATTTAATATAGGAACAGGGCTTGGTAATTCTGTTTTAGAAATAATAAATACCTTTGAAGCAGTTAATAAGGTTAAAGTACCTTATGTTATAGGAAGCAGAAGAAATGGAGACGTAGAAAGCATCTATGCCGGTTGCGATAAAGCCAATCAAATATTAAATTGGAAAGCTAAGCATTCTTTAGAAGATATGGTTAAAGATGCATGGAATTGGGAAAAATCATATAGAAAATAAAGTAAACTATGTTATGGAAAGTAAAACAATATTCGAACTGATCGAAAAAGAAAAACAAAGACAAACCAAAGGGCTTGAATTGATAGCCTCAGAAAATTTTGTCAGCGACGAAGTAATGAAAGCCGCCGGATCTGTATTAACAAACAAATACGCAGAAGGATATCCGGGAAGGAGATATTATGGAGGATGTGAAGTAATAGACCAAATAGAAGAAATCGCCATAGAAAGTGCTAAAAAGTTATTTGGTGCTTCTTATGTAAACGTTCAACCGCATTCCGGAGCACAGGCAAATGCAGCCGTATTTCTAGCCTGTTTAAAACCCGGTGACAAAGTAATGGGGTTAGACTTAGCCCATGGCGGACATCTAACTCACGGTTCTCCCGTTAATTTTTCAGGAATAAATTACAACCCGGTTTTTTATAAAGTAAATAAAGATGATGGGCGCATCAACTATGAAGATATGATTGAAACAGCCAGGAGAGAAAAGCCTAAAATGATCATCGTGGGAGCATCAGCCTATTCCAGAGATTTTGATTATCGAAAATTTAGAGAAATAGCAGATGAAATAGGAGCAATATTAATGGCTGATATTTCACATCCTGCAGGATTAATAGCTAAAGGAATTTTAAGTGATCCTTTACCTTATTGTGATATAGTTACCACTACAACTCATAAAACGTTACGAGGTACGCGAGGAGGAATGATTATGTTAGGTAAAGATTTTGAAAATCCTTTCGGACATAAAACGCCTAAAGGAGAGATAAAGATGATGTCACAAGTGCTAGATGGAGCTGTTTTTCCGGGAACTCAGGGCGGCCCTTTAGAGCATATAATAGCAGCAAAAGCGATAACTTTCATTGAAGCATTAAGTGATGGATACCTTGCTTATACCCATCAAATCGTTAAAAATGCCGAGGCTTTATCTCAAGCATTGATAGAAAGAGATTTTACTATAATTTCAGGAGGAACTGATAACCATCTTATGCTAATTGATTTACACAATAAAAATATTACAGGTAAAGCTGCCGAAAAAGTATTAGAAAAAGCAGACATAACATGTAATAAAAATATGATTCCTTACGATGACAGGAGTCCATTTGTAACTTCAGGTATTCGATTGGGAACTGCAGCGGTAACCACCAGAGGTCTCAAAGAAGACGATATGATAAAAATAGCGGATTTTATAAATGAAGTTATCACAGATTCGGAAAACGAAAAGGTGATAAATAAAGTAAAAAAAGAAGTCAATGCTTTAATGGACTCTAGGCCTTTATTCCAATGGTAAATAAAAAAATTGAATTTTAAAAAAATTTAAATTACGAAAACTGATTACTTCTAATTAATAAGTTTTAATCAGTTTTCATTTACACAAGATAGAATACATGATTTTTTATTTCTAATTAACAAATCAGGAAAAAAGATGATTTTTGCTAATATATTATTTTTTTGTATTTTTCGCGCTTTAAAATGAATACATAATGAAAGTCGCTAGGCTATTTGACATTTTATATTATCAATTAGAAAATAGGCCGATTGAAGTTTCCTTATCATCAAAAAAAAATGGAGTTTGGGAAGGAATATCAACAAAATCGCTTATAGATCAGGTTAACCAAGTTAGTAGAGGTCTTTTAAAATATGGAATTAAACCTGAAGACAGAATAGCTTTAATTACGTCAGTAAACAGAACAGAATGGATGATTATGGATTTTGCCATACAACAAATAGGAGCGGTAAGTGTTCCTATATATCCAACCATGAGCGATGACGATTTAACATTTATACTCAACAACAGTGAAGCTAAATTTTGTCTGATTTCTGACAAAAAGTTATATGATAAAGTACAAAATATAAAGGAAAATTGCCCTTCGCTTTCAAATATTTTTACCTTCGATGAGATAGAAGGAGTTCCCCATTGGTCGGAAATTAAAGAAAAGGGTGAAGAGGAATCCAATCAACAAGATGTTGAAACTTTAAAAAATAATATAAAACCCGATACATGGATGACGTTAATTTATACTTCCGGAACTACAGGGAGACCCAAAGGCGTTATGCTCTCACATGGAAATGTACTATCCAATGTAATGGGATGCCATACCAGATTTTTAATGAAAAATGATGAGAAATTCAGAATTTTAAGTATTCTTCCCATCAGTCATATATTAGAAAGAATGGTAGTCTATGTCTTTATGTATAAATGTTATGGGATATATTTTGCAGAAGGTATAGATAAATTAGCTTCAAACTTTAAAGAAGTTAAACCCGATGTAATTCTAGTGGTGCCGAGAGTAATTGAAAAATTGTATGCATCCATATATAACAAAGGAACTTCTTCCGGTTGGATTAAAAAACAAATCTTCTTATGGGCACTCAATGTGGCTAAAAAATATCAACCCTTTAAACCGGCCGGACTTTCTCATAAAATAGCAGATGCTTTAGTATTTAAAAAGTGGAGAGAAGCTGTAGGTAATAATCTTCAGTTAATGATATGTGGAAGTGCCGCGCTATCTGAGAATCTTTGTCGAGTATTCTCTGCCGCGGGGTTGCTCGTTACGGAAGGATATGGAATGACAGAAACTTCTCCGGTTATTTCAGTAAACGGTATAAATGATGAAGTCTACCGATTAGGAACGGTGGGGCCTTTATTAGACGGATATGAGGTTAAAATTGCAGAGGACGGAGAAATACTAACCAAAGGGCCGAATGTTTTCTTAGGGTATTATAAAGATGAAGAAAAAACCAAAGAAATATTTACGGAAGACGGTTGGCTTAAGACAGGAGATATAGGTTATATGAAGGATGGATACTTAAAAATTACCGATCGAAAAAAAGAAATATTTAAAACCTCCGGAGGAAAATATATTATTCCTCAAGTAACTGAAAATAACCTTAAGCAATCACGGTTTATAGGAGAAGCCATGGTAGTTGGTGACGGAGAAAAAATGCCTTGTGCGCTTATACAGCCTGATTTTGATTTTATTTCTAAATATATTAGTTATAAACATTTACCATTAAATTCTACTGCTTCGCCGGAAGAAATTGTCAATAATAAGATAATTAAAGATAGAATCATGCAAGATGTTGAAAAGGTAAATAAAAATTTAGGAAAATGGGAGCAAATTAAAAAAATAGAGCTTACCCCCAATGTATGGTCGGTAGATGGAGGAGAATTAACTCCTACCTTAAAATTAAAAAGAAAATTTATTAAAGAAAAGTACATCAATTTATATAATAAATTGTATGATAAATAACTAAAATAATTTTCAACATGATATTTTGTCATAAATTTTATTTGGCTTTAGATTTGATTTAAGGGTAACCATGAATAGGAATGACAATATAAAAATATTTGCCAATAAAGGCGAAAATCCTGAAGATTTTTATTCAAGATTTAAAGAACAGTTAGACAAAGAACATACATTTCCGGGGAATTATATGTTTAAGTTTATAATTCCAACGGAAAGCAAGAAAGTAGCTCAATTGCATAAAATTTTTGATCATGCCGGAGCTTCATTTTCAACGAAAGAAAGTAAAAACGGTAAATATACAAGCATAACCATTACTATGTATGTAACGGATTCAATTTCAGTTATTGAATATTATAAAGAAGCAAGTTCCATTGAAGGAATAGTTATGTTATAAGTAAAATTTTAAAAATAAAAAAGCATCAGAAAATAGTTTTCTGATGCTTTTTTATTGGAATATAGTTAAAATAAGTTTTTAATTGGATTAAAGCAGGGAATCAAAAATACTGAGCATTCTGCTTACTATCTTATTTGAAAATTTTTTTAAAGAAAATGCTAAATAAAATGTTATAAATTGATATCGTTAAATCTATTCAATTAATATACTATTTTACCATTAATCATTGGCTATTATCCCGTCTTTCATAAGTAAACTTCTATCTGCCATAGAAGCTAAATGTGAATTATGCGTCACAATAATAAAAGTCTGATTAAATTCTTTTCTTAATTGATAAAATAATTGATGTAAATCTTCAGCATTCGCGGAATCAAGATTTCCTGATGGCTCATCCGCTAAAATAATTTTAGGATTATTCATTAATGCCCTTGCAACGGAAACCCTTTGCTGTTCACCACCGGAAAGTTCACCGGGTTTATGCTCCAAGCGGTGAGATAATTTCAGGTAACTTAATAATTCCTTTGCTTTATTAACTAATTTGGATTTAGGTTTTCCGGCAATCATTCCGGGTAACATCACGTTTTCAAGTGCAGTAAATTCTGGTAATAACTGATGAAATTGAAAAATAAATCCAATATTCTGGTTTCTAAATAAAGAAAGTTCCTTATCTCTCAATTGAGTAATGGGTAAATTATCAATTTCAATAATGCTGTGATATCTTTCCGGATTTGACGGTTTGTCTAAAGTGCCAATGATTTGCAAAAGAGTTGATTTACCGGCACCTGATTCTCCCACGATGGTAACTATTTCACCTTTTTTTATATGGAGAGAAACACCTTTTAAAACTTCAAGTGAACCAAAAGATTTATGTATATTTTGAATAAGTACCATATAATATTTTATCAAAAATACTAAAAAATTAAGGAATATGGAGGCTCATTTCATTAGAGATAATTTTTCCGGATATACCAAATGGTTTCAAAATCAAATAAACCTTATAAGTACCGGGAGGAATTTGAGAGACATCAATAAATAAAGTTTGGTCAGTAGAGCTTTTAGGCGGAAGAATTAATTTTTTATTAATTGAAATTATATTTTGTGGTTCAAAAGTTTTAGTATTGAAAAATAAAAATGCTAATTCTTGAGGAGTACCATCACCAAAACTAATCTCTTTATTATAAGGATTTGTCCACTTAACATCGAGTGTTTGTGATTCTTCTTTGGATGAAATACTAGTGGGCTGTACTTCACATTTTATTTGGGAATAAGAATAAAATTTATCTACAGTTTTATAATATTCGTTTTTTCCATCCTCATCAACAAGGTAAACGGGAGATAATTCTTCCAATCCAAAAAATGTAATAGTTTTTCCTTGAATATTTTGTTCGGAATTCCAAATATCATATTGAGAATATCTATGAGTATAAACTTGTAAACAACAAGAAGGTTGTTGTGTATAAAAATTGTATGCAGCCGCTTTTTGATAGCGTTCAAAAACAGCCAATCCCTCCGTTACTTCTTTAGCATTTAAAACAAATTCCTTCAATTTATACATGGGACTTTTGTGTATGAAAGCGGGAAAGAATAATAATATTCTCACAAAAAACAATAGTAAAATATAAGCAAAAGAAAGTCCGGTGATCCAAACATTGTTTTTTTCTTTAAACGTTAAATAAGTTAAAGGAATGAGCGCAATATAAATAATTAAGTTCCATTGCGGTTGAATTACTCTGCTAAATGAAAATAAACTAAAAAAAAGGATTCCACCCAAGCTAATCCATTGTAAAGATCTTATCCACGGTTTATTTCTATCCAAACGTTTGAAAATACTTTTACCGTAAAAATAGAGAAGCAAAGGGTTACCTAATATAAGTATGCCAAGTATCCATTTGATGAATGGATAAGTAACAGCTTTTTGTTTGCTCCTTTCAAAAAGATGATATTTTATAGATGCCCAATCGTGATCATACTGCCAATATAAATGAGGAATATATAAAAGCAAAGAAAACAACAAACTGAAGTAAAACCATTTATTTTTTAATAAAGAAGGGAGAAAAGGAATAAAAGTTAGAATAATCAATAATGCTCCCTGATATTTAGAATACATGGTAAGTGCCATGGATAAGCCCAAAAATAAAGCATTTAGTAAATTATTTTTCTCAGTAAATGATTTCCATCTCCATAAAAATAAAGAACAGAATAAAAGCAAAGGAGTGTCGGGAGTAGATATAAATCCTAACGTTTGATAAAATCCGACAGATCCAAAAAGTCCTATAAATAAATAATTTTCTTTTAACGTTTTAGGTTTAAGAATCAACAACCAAATACAATAAACGACTATCCAAGATATAATCGATACAAATCGAACTCCCAAAGTTCCTTTGAAAAATAAATATCCCGCCTTGATAAATAAAGCAATCATAGGAGGATGATCATAATAACCAAAATCCAAATGATTCGACCAAACCCAATAATAAGCCTCATCATCAATTAAAGGAAGTGTTACCGATTGAAAAATATTAAATATGAATAAAATACCTATGAATATAAATTGGATGTTTTTTATGGAATTAACTTTCATTATTTACTAAATATTGATTTAATGTTAAAATGATTCATAGGTTTATACATAGGTAATAAAAAACTTCTGAATCACAGACTGTTCCAGAAGTTAGCAAAAAAATATTTTTTGGTTATAAATAATTATAATTTTAAATTTTATATCTCCATTCAAAAGGATCATCAATTTCATTAGTTTGTATACCCACTAACTGTTTTTTAAGAAAAACGGCATAACTCTCTTCATCCGATAATTGAGGCAACTCCATGATAGAATCTTGATAGCCCAAATGAGAATACCTTGAAATTACCACGGCAGTACCACAACCGAATATTTCTTTTAGATTACCTTCTTGATATGCATTTACAATGTCGTCAACAGATATCCGTTCTTCCTTAATATCCAGATTGTGATATTTGGCTAAATGTACTAAGCTGTCTCTGGTAATACCGCTTAAAATCGTTGTGGAAGTAGGGGGGGTGTAAATAGTGTTTCCGATTCTTACCATAACATTCATAGTTCCGGATTCCTCAAAATACCTGTGATTTTTACTATCGGTCCAAATTACCTGATCAAAACCATTTTGATTAGCTAGAAATGTAGGATAAAAAGATGCCCCGTAATTACCGGCGCATTTAGTAAATCCAACCCCTCCGTCTACTGCACGAGTATAATAATCTTCAATTTTAATTTTTAAGGGTTTATCATAATAAAGTCCGGCAGGAGAAGTCATAATAGCAAAAGTATATTTTTTAGATATCCTTGCTGAAAACATTTCTTCAGAAGCAAACATAACCGGACGAATATATAGAGAAATACCCGGTTTAGTAGGAATCCAACCCCGATCCAAATCAATTAAAGCATAAAGTCCATCAAGAAAAATTTCTTTAGGTATTTGCGGCATAGCTAAACGTTCCGCAGATTTATTGAATCTTTCAAAGTTTTTTTCAGGTCGGAATAAAAAAACCTCATTATTTTTATCCTTATATGCTTTCATTCCTTCAAAGATGGCTTGGCCATAATGAAGAGCCATCAAAGCAGGAGAATAGCTCATCGAACCATAAGGCATAATAACCGGTTCTCCCCATTTACCGTTTTCGTATTCACATATGAGCATATGATCAGATATGTTGGCTCCAAAAGGGGAGTCATTAGGATCGATTGAATCTAATCTGGAGTTTGCTATTTTATTTATTTTCATTACTTAACTTGCTAAAATTGTTTATTGAACATTTCAAAATTAATAAATAAATCATTTGATAGATTAAAAAGAGTTGTAATTTTGAAAGGATTTACGTTTTATGTTAGAAAGAACCATTATTACCACATCCGAAGGTACTAAAACCTTACATATTCCTGAATGGAATGAGACTTATCATTCCCGTCATGGTATCATGCAAGAAGCAGAACATGTATTTATATCTCATGGATTAGATCAATTAAAAATTTCTGAGATTTCCATTTTGGAAATGGGTTTTGGAACGGGTTTAAATGCTTTTTTAACATTATATAAAGCAATAGAAAAGGATTTGACAGTTCGATATTATACGTTGGAAAAATATCCTCTAACACATGAAGAAATTAAAGAGTTACAATACGGGACTTTACTAAATAAAGAAAAAGCAGAGGAATATTATCAATCATTACATCAAGCAGAGTGGGGGGAGGAAACTCAAATTAATAAAAATTTTACTATCATTAAATTTAAGGCAGATTTTCTTGAATTAAGAAATTTACCTATTTCCGATATAAATGTAGTTTATTATGATGCTTTTGGAGCAAGAGTTCAACCCGAGCTTTGGGAAGAAGATATTTTTAAGCAAATCTTCGATCGGATGGCACCACAAGGATTGCTAACTACCTATTCCAGTAAAGGAAGTGCAAGAAGAGCCATGCAAAGGGTAGGATTTGACGTAGAAAAATTAACAGGACCTAAAGGAAAACGAGAAATGGTTAATGCATGGAAAAGATAACAAAATTAAATGTAAGAGTATATGGACTTTTAATAAAAGATAATTGTTTGATGTTTCTACACGAAATGTATGCGGGAAAACCATTACTTAAATTGCCCGGTGGAGGATTGGAATTAGGAGAAGGAACTCGGGATACATTGATTAGAGAATTTAAAGAAGAATTAAATTTAGAAGTTACAGTAAAAGAGCATTTCTATACTCAAGATTTTTTCCTGGAATCTAAATTAACTCCCGATAGTCAATTACTTACCGTGTACTATAAAGTGGAATGTAATGATCTTTCCAATCTTCAAATAATAGAAAAGTCCATAAATCAAATAGAATGGATGCCTTTAGATCAAATTACATTAGATAGCATCCCATTACCGGTCGATAAAATTGTAGTAAAAAAATTACTTCATAAAAATACCTGAGTATTTAGAATGATTATATCGATTATATTAATTTATTCTAAATATAAATTGCTTTAAATCAGTTATTTAGAATAAATCTTTGAATCTTAATTTATAATTTTGTATCAAAGTTTTTAAATAAAATAATAATTGATATGGAATTAAAGTTAGCTAAATGCTGTGGTAATTGTGAGCATTTTTTGAATGGGCAGTTATGTACTATTAAAGAAATTGCTGTAAGCCAAAATCAAGTTTGTAATTCATACGAATTTAAAGTGATTCCTCATAGAGAAGATGATTGTTTGAAATGTTCCAAATTTCAGAAATCAAATTGCGCCCATCCTAAGGTAGCAAGTGAAGGTATTATGTGTACGGTATGGTATCCAAGAGCGACCGCCTCATAAATTTTTGAACTAATAAATTAATTTTTTAATATAAGGAATTGGCTTTTTTTAAGTCAGTTCCTTTTTTTTTGCAGAGTAAATTTAGAATTGAAAACAAAAAAGAGAGCTCAATAAAATTGAGTTCTCTAAATTGATAAATTAATGTATTAAATTATGAGAATTAAAAAAATTCTCTAAAAGAACGCTTAAAACTATTTTTACTATCTTTTTAATATTGACAACATATCGGTAATTTTTTATAATCGGAATCTTTAGCCTTATATTTTTCATTGCTATACCCCGATTTTGCTATTTTCTTCAAAATAGCATTCAAAGATGTTTGCGTATCATCATAAATTATAGTTGCAATTTTAGTGCCCGGATCCCATAATACAGCAGAAATATTTGCTTCATAACCGGCTTTTTCAATAGTTTCCTTACACATATTGCAATTACCGTAAACTTTTATTTTTTCAACTTTTTGATTATTTATTTGTGCATTTATTTCAGTAAATGAAATGAATATCAATAGGATGACAAAAATTTTTTTTATAAGTTTCATCATTTATGGTATATTTTAATAGGTAGCTTAAAATAATTTAAACAATTTAGAAATTTCAACTAAACCTTCTATTGAGCTATTTCCAATGACATATTTTTACCATTAAAACTTAACTGATTAATTTTCTTTAATAATTGATCAGTATAATTGGCGTCAACTTCGAAAAAGGTAAATTTATCTCTAATATCAATTTCGCCAATATCCGCTCTCGCACCTTTCGTGTTTTTATTAATTAAGTCAATAACCGTTACTTTGTTAAGATTATCTCTTTTGCCTAAATTAAAGAAAAAACGAGTGAAATTCCCTTTTTTACTTTTTCTGTTTCTTTTATTTCCGTCTTTTGAGTCTTTTCTATCCTTTCTGTTTCGGCTTGTAGAAGATTTTTTACCTCTTTCGGCTGCTCTTTCGTTCTTATCAATAGGAGCAATATCTTTCTCGTTTTTATAGAATTCCCAAGTTGATTTTAATTCAAGGAACATTACCCTTTTATAAAGTTCTTCTTTAGAAATGTTGGACAGATCAGGAATAGTGGAAAGTTCAAATTCTTCGGAATCAAAATCGGAATTAAGCAGCTTATCCGATAAATAAAGTTCTTTCGCTTTTAAAATATCCTCTTTAGTAGGAATTTTCATTTCTTCTACCTTAATAGAAGTTTCCTTTTTAATGCGATTAAATTTAACCATTTCGCTAGGACGAATAATAGCTATAGATTCTCCGTCTTTACCGGCTCTACCCGTTCTACCGCTTCTATGAATGAAAACTTCCGGATCATCAGGTAATGAATAATGAATCACATGAGTAAGGTCATTTACATCCAATCCTCTGGCTGCCACATCCGTAGCAACAAGGATTCGTAAATTTTTTAATCGGAATTTTTTCATTACCATATCTCGTTGAGATTGTGATAAATCTCCATGCAAAGCATCAGCTGCATATCCTTGGTGCATTAAGAAATCTGCAACATGTTGAGTTTCCACTCTCGTTCTGCAGAAAATAATTGAATATATATTGGGATTGGCATCCAATACTCTTCGTAACCCGTTATTTTTTTGACGGTCACGCACCATTACGAATTTATGAGTAATATTTTTCTTTACTTCATTAATTCCTCCTGCTGATATTTTTTGTGCACCCTTCATATAATTTTTAGCAATAGCCTCTACTTGTTTAGACATAGTTGCTGAAAATAATAAAGTTTGTCTGTCTTTAGGCGTTTCTTTAAGAATTGTTTCCAATTCGGCTTTAAAGCCCATAGATAACATCTCATCTGCCTCGTCTAAAATCAACCATTGAATTTGATTAATTTTTAGAACCCCTCTTTTAAGCATATCATTAACCCTTCCCGGTGTACCTATTACAATTTGAGGATTATTTTTCAAACCTCTGATTTGCTCAGAAATATTAGATCCGCCATATACTGCCAATGAGCGTATTTTGGATAAATATTTTGAATAACTGGCAATATCTTTAGAAATTTGTAAACACAGTTCACGAGTTGGACAAAGAATTAAGGCTTGAACATGTTTTTGATAGGGATCTATCATTTCCAATATAGGTAATGAAAATGCAGCAGTTTTACCGGTACCGGTTTGCGCTAAAGCTATTAAGTCTTCTTCCTTGGATAATAAATAGGGAATGGTTTGCTTTTGGATTTCAGTGGGTTGAGTGTAACCCAACTCTGTTATGGCCTTTAACAAATCTTCTGATAGGCCATACTCTTTGAATAAATTCATCAATAATTTTTAAAAATCAATACAAAGATATGATTTGTTTGTTAATTAACAATTCAAGAATTGATTTATGTTTTTTAATAATTACAGAATTTATCCGTATTTTATTATTTCTTCCAGTTTTTCGATATCTTTTATAATAATGTCTTTGCCCTTCGTTTTGATCAGCATTTCTTGTTCAAACTTTGTAAGGGTATGAATAATGCTTTCTCTGGAATATCCTATAATTTCAGCAATTTCGGTTCTAGTTAAACTAATGTCCTTAAAATTTTTATTACAAAATTTTAAAATAAACATAGCCACAGCTCCTTCCACATTTTTAAAACTAAGATTAATTAACCATTCCATGGTTTCCCGTAGTTTAAATTCTAATTTATTGCTTATTTTAAGATAAAATGATTTATTTAATTCACAGATTTTTTGAAACAAGTTTTTGGGAAAAACCATTAATTTAGAAGCGGTAAGCGAGTGAGTACTGTAAGGATAATGTTCCAATAATATATAATCCTTACCTATAATTTCACCCTTTCGGGCTATATAAACAATTTTTCTTTTATTGCCGGATTGGTACGTCAATTTACAATACCCTTCCAATACAAAATATATATTAACCGCAAAACTGCCCTGTTTAAAAAGGGCTTCTCTGGAATCAAAGTCAACAATACTACAATTTTGAGAGAGAAACATTTTCTCCTCCTCAGTTAATATAGCATAAAAAGGGATGGTAGTAATCAGCTTCTCCATGTTCAAAAAAGTAAGATTTTTCACTTACAAAGGTAATTATATTGTTTTTAAAATACAAATAACATCACTTACAAAAAATAATGAAAATCTTAATAATCTGTTTACATTTGCAATTATTAAATAATTAAAACTAAGATTTGTTATAAATATTATACATATTATTAGTTTTAAATTAAATAAAATTAATTTTTAGATGAGTAACACTTTAATGATTTTGCTGGAATTTATGGTTGTAATGGCGGCCATATTTATCGGGGCGAGAAAAGGAGGTTTAGGATTAGGTATTTTCGGAGGTCTGGGATTGGCTGTATTAGTTTTTGTTTTTAAGCTAAAGCCGCAAAATCCGCCCATAGATGTCATGTTAATGATAGTTGCCGTAATTACGGCAGCAAGTACTTTACAAGCATCCGGGGGTATAGACTATATGGTTAATATCGCTGAAAAGCTTTTAAGAGCTTATCCTCCTGCCATTACCATAGTAGCCCCTATTGTTTCTTATATTTTTACGATGATTGCAGGTACCGGACACATAGCCTATGCACTGTTGCCTATAATATCAGAAGTAGCCACCGATGCAAAGGTTAGGCCTGAAAGACCGTTAAGTATTTCGGTCATCGCGTCACAACAAGCCATAACCGCAAGTCCCATTTCTGCAGCTACGGCAGCTTTACTTAGTGTAGTTATGGTAAAAAACCCGGAATTAAGACTTACGGATATTTTAATGATATCAGTACCTTCCACTTTAATTGGAGTCATAGTTGCTGCAATTGTACAAATGTTTATAGGAGTTGATTTAGAAAAAGATCCTGAATATAAAAAAAGAATAAATGAAGGCTTATTAGAAATCAAAGAAAAAAGCAGCAAAAACAAAGTAAGTTTTGGAGCAAAATTATCTGTGATCATCTTTTTGGTTAGTGTTGTAGGTATAGTGGTATTTGGTTCCATAGACGGAATGAAGCCCACTTTTAATGGTGTACCAATGGCTATGCCTCATATCATAGAAATACTTATGTTGGCAGCAGCAGGATGTATCTTACTATTTACTAAAACCAATGTAGAAAAAATAGCAACCGGTTCCATTTTCTCTGCAGGAATGCAAGCAGTAATAGCTATTTTTGGTATAGCCTGGATGGGTGATACTTTTTTTGGTGGAAATTTAGATTTCTTCAAAGGATTGTTAACCACTATGGTTACAGAATATCCGTGGACCTTTGCAATAGCCTTATTTATTATGTCCATCATGCTGTTTAGTCAAGCAGCAACCGTACGAGCACTTATGCCGTTAGGGGTTTCCCTGGGCATACCTATCCCTAGTTTGATAGCTATGTTTCCGGCAGTAAATGGATATTTCTTTATTCCAAATTATCCAACCATAATAGCTGCAATAAACTTTGATCGTACCGGTACTACTCGTATAGGAAAATACGTGGTTAATCATTCTTTCCAATTATCGGGATTTATCGCAACCATTGTAGCCGTAAGTGTAGGTTTTGGGTTAGCATATTTACTATTTTAAAAATAAAAAAACAACCGTAAAAAAATTATAAATAAAAAATTATGTACAGAGTCGAAAACGATTTGATAGGAGATTTAGAAGTTCCTGAAAATGCATATTATGGAATTCAAACTCAAAGGGCTGTAAACAATTTTCATATAACAGGTATAAAGTTATCTAATTATCCGGAATTAATTAAAGCGTTAGCTTATGTAAAATGGGCGGCAGCAGAAACTAATTGCGAATTAGGAGTGTTAGATGAAAATATCAAAAATGCAATTGTAAAAGCATGTCAGGAAATTATAACCGGTAAATACGACAAAGAATTTCCAAGTGATGTAATTCAAGGAGGAGCAGGAACTTCAACCAACATGAACATAAATGAAGTGGTAGCCAATATTGCATTAGAAATAATGGGACATAAAAAAGGAGAATACCAATACTGTTCCCCTCACGATCACGTAAACCTTTCCCAATCTACTAATGATGCCTATCCAACTTCTATAAAATTAGCAGCAATTAATTCGAACATGATCTTAATTGATCATTTAAAACAATTAATTGAATCTTTCCGCAACAAAGGAAAAGAATTTATGCATGTTTTAAAAATGGGAAGAACCCAATTGCAAGATGCAGTACCTATGACTTTAGGGCAAGAATTTGAAGCATTTGCAGAAACATTAAGCGAAGATGTGGACCGGTTGACCCAAAATTCTAATTTATTTTTAGAAATCAATATGGGAGCTACTGCCATCGGAACCGGATTAAATGCAATTCCCGGATATGCTGAATTATGTGCTAAAAAATTAGCGGAAATAACAAAATTACCGTTTATATCTGCGAAAAATTTAGTTGAAGCAACCCCGGATACCGGATCATATGTTATTTACTCGTCAGCTTTGAAAAGAGTAGCCATCAAGCTTTCAAAAATTTGTAACGATTTACGTCTATTATCATCCGGACCTCGTTGTGGATTGAACGAAATCAATCTACCGGCTATGCAACCGGGATCTTCCATTATGCCGGGAAAAGTTAATCCCGTTATTCCGGAAGCAATGAACCAAACTTGCTTTAAAGTTATTGGAAATGATTTAACAGTAACTATGGCGGCAGAATCCGGGCAACTCCAATTAAATGTAATGGAACCTGTAATCGCATACAGCTTGTTAGAATCAGTTCATATCTTAATGAACGCAATGGATTGTTTACGGGTAAATTGTATCGACGGTATAACAGCTAATGAACAACATTGCAAAGATATGGTATTAAACAGTATAGGAATTGTTACAGCATTAAATCCCTATATAGGATACAAAAACAGCACTAAGATAGCTAAAGAAGCCTTAGAGAAAAATTTAAGTGTTTATGACTTAGTGCTCGAAAATAAGCTTTTATCAAAAGAAAAATTAGATGAAATATTGAACCCGCAAAATATGCTGGGGCCTCATAAGTATAAAGACTAATATAACCTTGAAAAGCAATTGATTTCTCAATTGCTTTTTCTTTTTTAGTTATATATACTATCCAGAAATTCATTGAAATATCGAACATAATATAAATTTTTTAGGGGGGAATTTTTTTAGACATTAATAGGAATAGCAAAAAAATATAAGTTCATTTTGTTGGCATATTAATTGTATTTTATATAGAGTTATTTTATGGGATAAAAAATATTATTTTCTTTTTTTATCTCTAATTAACCTAAAAAATATTTATTAAAAAACAAGATATATGGAATGGATTTTAAAAACTATTCAAGGTTCTCCTGAATTAGCTATTTTTCTCACCTTAGCATTAGGTTTTGCAATCGGACAAATAAAAATTAAAGGATTTAGTTTAGGCGCCGTTACGGGCGTTCTTTTAATGGGAGTATTAATCGGACAGCTGGGTATTTCCATTTCGCCTACCGTAAAATCAGCATTTTTTCTCATATTTTTATTTGCCGTTGGATATAGTGTGGGTCCTCAATTTGTGCACGGATTGAAAAAAGAAGGATTGCCGCAAATTGCATTTGCCGCCTTAGTATGTGTATCTTGTTTATTAGTAGGATGGGTTGCAGCAATTATTGCAGGTTTTGATGTAGGAAATGCAGCAGGATTATTAGCCGGAGCTAATACCATATCAGCAGTAATTGGAGTTGCATCCGATACAATAAATCAGTTAAGTATAGACTCTTCTCAAAAACAACAATTAATAAATCACATTCCCGTTGCGTATGCAGTAACTTATATATTTGGAACAGCAGGAACAGCATGGTTTTTATCATCCATTGGACCTAAGCTTTTAGGAAAAGATGTTATAGGGCAAACCAAAAAATATGAAGAATCATTAGGAGGAGAAATACAAGATGATGATTCAAGTTTAGAATATGCTTACGATGGAGCAACTTTTAGAGTAATTGAAGCAGGAAGTTCATTTTTTAATCAAAAACGCTCCGTTCAAGAGGTTGAAAATTTACTAGTAAACAAAGGATGGCCCGTCTATGTTGAACAAATTCGTTCAGCTTCCAACAATGAAATTATTTCAGATCCCACTCCCGATACTACTATCAATAGGGGAGATCGAATGGTTTTAAATGGCCCGTTAGATACCATTTTATCCGATGAAAATCTGGTTGGTAAAGAAGTAGCAGATTTGGAATTATTGGATTTTAAGGTAGAAAGTTTAAAGGTAATGGTTGCCAATAAAGAAATAATCGGAAAATGTTTACATACCTTAAAATACAATAAAAACAGACACGGAGTAATCATATTAAAAATACATAGAGGAAAAACAACAATTCCTTTATTAAAAAATGTAACCATCCAACGAGGAGATATTGTGGAAATAGAAGGCAGGAAAACAGACGTAGATAAATTTGCTTCCTACTTAGGTTATCCGGAAAGACCCACTAATGTTACTGATATTCTATATATAGGATTGGGTATATTTTTAGGAGGATTATTAGGGTCATTATCAATCCGTACAGGAAATATTCCCTTAAGTTTAAGTGCCAGTGGAGGAGTTTTAATTATGGGAATTATATTTGGATGGTTACGATCCTTGCGACCTACTTTTGGATACATTCCTTCGCCCTCAGTTTGGTTGATGAATAATTTGGGTTTAAACATGTTTATTGCCGTAGTGGGAATAAATGCAGGACCCGATTTTATTTCAGGATTGAAAACGGCCGGAGTAAGCTTATTTATCGCAGGAATATTTGTAAGCATCGTACCCATGTTCATTGGTATATTATTGGGAAGATATGTATTTAAATTCAATCCAGCCATTACCTTAGGGGCTTGTGCAGGAGCCCGAACTACAACCGCTGCATTGGGAGCCTTGGAAGATACATTACAAAGTAAAGTTCCGGCCCTGTCTTATACCACTACTTATGCCGTTGGTAATACACTACTTATTATATGGGGAGTAGTAATTGTTTTGTTAATGAGCTAGCCATTGAACACATAAAAATTAGTAAAACAAGAAAAAAGTAAATAACAATGGATATTTCTAAACTAAAAACCTCTCGTCGTAAAGAGCAGCAATTAGAACAACTAAGCCCTTTTGAGTTAAAAAATGATTTGATTAAATTGGCCTCAGATCAACAAACCAAACCCACCAGAACCATGTTAAATGCAGGTCGCGGAAATCCCAATTGGATAGCAACAGTTCCTCGAGAAGCATTTTTTACCTTAGGAAGGTTCGGAATAGAAGAATGTAAAAGAACCTTAAATAAACCCGAAGGATTGGCGGGGATACCCGAAAAAAAAGGAATAGGTAAAAGATTTGAAGCATTTTTGGAAAAAAATAAAGACCAACCCGGTATTGAACATTTAAAAAATACCTACAAATACGGTATAGAAAAACATAAATACGATCGCGACAGTTGGGCACACGAATTAGCGGAAGGAATTATCGGAGATCAATATCCAAGTCCGGTAAGGATGTTAAAACACATAGAACCCATAGTTCACGATTACCTCATTCAAGAAATGTGCGGGAATAATCCGCAAAGAAGTGGTAAATATGATATTTTTGCCGTAGAAGGAGGAACGGCTGCCATGTGTTATATTTTTGATTCTTTGATGGAAAACTATTTATTAAGAAAAGGAGATCATATTGCTTTAGGAGTTCCTGTTTTTACTCCTTACTTAGAAATACCTGAATTAAAAAGATATGATTTTAAGGTTACTTACGTGCATGGTACAGGAAAAAATAGCGACGGAACTTCCAACTATCAATATCCGGATGAAGAATTAGATAAATTAGGTGACAAAACCATCAAAGCCTTTTTCATTGTTAACCCAAGTAATCCCACCTCAGTAGAAATTTGCGATAAGAGTAGAAAATATCTCATAAAAGTAGTTAAAAACCTCAATCCAAATTTAATGATATTGACGGATGACGTTTACGGTACTTTTGTTCCCAAATTTAGCTCATTAATGAACGAATTACCACAAAATACACTTTGTGTTTATTCATTTTCAAAATATTTCGGAGCCACAGGATGGCGTTTAGGGGCTATTGCTTTATATGAAGATAATATTTATGATAAAATGCTCAAAGCAATACCTGAAAAAGAAAAAGCCAAAACAGCAAAATTATATTCCAGTTTGACTTTATATCCTGAAAAACTGAAATTTATTGATCGATTAGTAGCAGACAGTCGTCAAGTTGCATTGAATCATACTGCAGGATTATCCTTACCTCAACAAATACAAATGATGTTGTTTGCATCGTTTGCATTATTGGATAAGCAAAATCACTATAAAAAAGTATGTACAGATTTAGTAAAACATAGATTTAATCTACTTTGGGAAGGAATGAATATACCTATCAAACCCGATCCGGAAAGAGCATCTTACTATTGTGAAATAGATATTCATGAATGGGCATCTAAAAATTACGATAAAGATTTTGTTACTTTCTTGGAAAAGAATTTTGAACCCGTAGATATACTTTTCAGATTAGCTGAAAAATCTTCCATTGTATTGTTAAATGGAGGAGGTTTTGCCGGTCCGGAATGGTCAGTAAGAGTATCGTTAGCAAATTTAGATGACGATGATTATAAAACTATAGGAAAAAAGCTTTCCGAAACAATGTACGAATACGTAGAAGCATGGAAAAATTCAAAAAAATAAATTCAAATATTAATTATAATTATTTAACTATGAAAACAAAAAGTTTAAAAAATTTGTTCAGTTTGTTTGTATTGTTTATTTTTATGGCGGTTAACGCACAGTATAAACCAACTATTTACATTTTAGCAACAGGAGGAACCATCGCAGGACAAGGGTCATCCTCTGTAACTCAGGCATATACAGCCGGTTCTATTACAGTAGATGAACTTTTAAAAGCAGTTCCTTCCATTAAAGACATTGCTAACATTAAAGCAGAGCAAGTAGCAAATATCGGAAGTCAGGATATGAATGACGATGTTTGGCTAAAATTATCGAAAAGAGTTAATGAATTGCTTAAACAAAAAGATGTAGACGGAATTGTAATTACCCACGGTACCGATACACAAGAAGAAACAGCATATTTTCTTAACTTAACCGTAAAAAGCAACAAGCCTGTAGTATTAGTAGGTTCCATGCGTCCATCTACTGCCATTAGTGCAGACGGTCCTAGAAATATTTACAATGCAGTTGCATGTGCTGGATCGCCGGAATCTTTAGGTAAAGGAGTAATGGTAGTAATGGATGATAAAATTATAGGGGCTGATGATATTACCAAAACGCATACTCTTTCTGTAGGAACTTTTGAAGATCCAAATTATGGGAATTTGGGAATCGTGTATAACGGTAAACCCATCTATACCCGGGAATCTGTTAAAAGACATACAATAAATTCAGAATTTGACATAACTAACATAACTAAACTGCCTAGAGTTGAAGTAATTTTAAGTTATTCCAACGCTAAGTCATTATTTGTAGATGCTGCAGTTAATGCCGGAGTAAGAGGAATAGTAACTGCAGGAGTAGGTAACGGAAACATTACCACCGATCTACAAAATGCACTTGCAAATGCAGTAAAAAGAGGGATTGCAGTAGTTCGCTCCTCCCGAATTTCAATGGGGCCAACTGCTCAATATGATGAAGTAGATGACGATAAATATGGATTTACAGCATCTTGGTACTTAAATCCGTATAAATCCAGAGTATTATTGATGCTTGCTTTAACCAAAACAAATAATTATAAGGAAATACAAAGAATGTTTACAGAATATTAAAAATTTATGAAGAAATTAAGTATTACGAAAAAAATTCTCATAGCGGCTAATTGTTTATTTTGTTTGTCCATGTTCGGACAGCAAACCAATCCAAGTACAGGAGAAAACACTGTTAATGAACCATCTTTCAAATCCGTTCTGGATAAGTTATTGAAAGATGACAAAATGTTAAACATTATGTTTGATACTCGTGTGGATTATCAAGCTACTTTTAAAGGAAGTAAAACGGATCAAAGCAGTTTCAGAGGAAATACTGTAAAAGTATGGTTTGAAGGTGAAATAATTCCCGGGTTTCGTTACAGGGTACGTCATAGACTAAATACCCCTCAAAACGCATTGTACAGAGATAACTATTCATCAGCAACCGATCAAGCATATTTCGAAATTGATGCAGGAAAAAATTTAACATTCCGTGTAGGTAAACAAGCAGTACAATTCGGTACTTTTGAATTTGACTATAATGCTGCTGATGTTTACTTATATACTATGACCTATAATGACCTGGATGCGTATAAAACGGGGGTAAATTTAGCTTATAGAGTAGCAGGACAAACCTTAAATTTTGAAGTGGTAAATTCGGATGCTCCTCAATTTGCAACCGATAAATATAAAAATAAATCGTTAGCAGGTTTATTCTTATGGGAAGGTAGCCTTTTCAACAATGTATTTAGAACTCGATATGGATACGGGGCCTTTCAACATGATGCGAGCAAATATTATAACTGGATAACCATTGGTAACCAAATCAATCTTAAAAAATTTACAGCTGAATTAGATTGGTATATGGGAGATCGTGATATGGATTACGGGGATGTCGTTCAAAATGAAGATTTAGGATTAAGACATGTTAGAGACAATTCTGTTTCAGTTAATTTTAAATACGATTTAGGAAAGATAAAACCTTTAATTAAAGGAGTATGGAATAAAAGAAGAGATCAAATAAATTCTTCTTCCTATATTAATGGAGGTGTACAAGCAGCAGTTGAATATTATCCATTTACAGATCCGGCTATTAAAGACCTGAGATTCCACCTTATGTATGCGTATAACAGAACCAATTTTAACGGAATATATAACGGTTTAGATGGAATTAATGGAAATCAAATTATTGCAGGTATGCGTTGGTTCTTGAAAATCAAATAGAAATTGTACGATTATACTCAAATATTTTGACAAAAAAGCCTTATAATTTATTTATAAGGCTTTTTTATACCTTAATTTTTTCAATGTAAAATTTAAACTTAGTAGAAATGAAAAATCATTTTAAAAACAATCGAAATAAAAATAGAGCTTATATTTTTCGGATGATTTTTCCGGTAGGAGTTTTAGCGAAGCTTTCTACATAAATAAACTCTTTAGGTTTTTCATATTTATTTTCAAAATTGAAATCTAGAATTTGTTTTTCCAAATTGATATCTTTTTTTCCGGCTATAATAATCACTACTTTATTACCTAGTAAAGGATCTTGTACGGATGAAATGATAAAATCAGATTGAATAATAGATTTCAGTTGTTTTTCGACTTGTTCAGGAAAAATTTTAATTCCTCCGGAATTAATTACATGGTCCATTCTTCCTTTCCATTCAAATTCATTGTCAGAAATGAGCGAAACCAGATCATTAGTTACAATTTCTTCATCCAAAAATGGAGGAAGAATACACAAACAACCTCTTTCATCCACACGAATTTTAGTGTTGGGCATAACTTTAAAAGCCGAATTTACCGCATGACCCGATATTTTTTTTAGTGCAATATGTGATATCGTTTCCGTCATTCCAAAAGATTCATATATATCGGTAGTTTGTTTTTTTAATTCGGATACCAATTGAGCGGAAGGCTGAGCGCCTCCTACAATCAACCTTTTTATAAGGTAAAGCTTATCCAATGAATTTTCAACTTGCATAGGCGTCATTGCAGAAAAGGAAAACTCTCTGTTAACATTCTCAAGGGGATGAGATACGGGCTTAATGCAATAAAGATCTAATTTCCAAACGATAGCTCTTACTAACATCATCTTACCTGCTATATAGGAAGAAGGCATACAAAGGAGAGCGCTGTCATTGGCTTTAAGATTTAAAAAAGTACCCGTCATCTTTGCGCTTTCAGCCATAGCTTTTTTAGTCAGTTCAATATTTTTTGGAGTTCCGGTGGAACCGGATGTCTTTGTGATTATAGTGGGTGAAGCAGAATACCAATCTTTTAAAAAATCAACAAGGTCTATTTGCCATTTTTCTTGACAAGGTATTGCATTCACGTCTATAGGTTTTGAAAAATTCAGATGAATCATAAGAAATTTTTTATCTTTATACGATAATGATTACTATCAATGAGACTATATATTTCAGTAATATAGAATACTTTTTTCAATTTATGGATTATAAAATAGATATTCACCCCTTACGGAAAGTTTAGAAGGGAAATTATTAGTATATAAACTTCCTGTACCCAAACCTTGCGGCATATCTTTATGAAATAAAGCAGTCCATTGCGCTATAGCATTTAATCCAATATTGGACTCTAAGGCTGAAGTGACCCACCAATCTATATTTTTAGATTCGGCTATTTCAATCCATTCTTCCGATCCTTTCCATCCGCCAATTAAAGAAGGTTTTAAAATTATATATTGAGGTTTTATAATTTCTAACGTTTTTTCTTTTTCATCTTTATAAAACTTACCAATTAATTCTTCGTCCAAAGCAATAGGAGTGGGAGTATATTTGCATAATTCAGCCATTTGGTTTTCATTTCCGGCTTTAATAGGTTGTTCAATGGAATGAATGTCAAGTTGAGCCAGTTGCTCTAATACCTTTTTTGCTTCCTCAAAGGAAAATCCGCCATTAGCATCCACTCTCAATTCCAATTGAGAAGCAGAAAATTCTTTGCGTAAGTTTTGTAATATTTTATATTCTTCTTGCCAGTTAACACCAATTTTAAGTTTTATACAACTATAATTTTGTTCGAGTTTTTGTTGGATTTGCTCACGCATAAAGTCCAAGTTTCCCATCCAAATTAATCCGTTGATTTTAATTCCTTGTTTTCCTTCGGTAAATTCAGAAGGAAAAAACATCCCGTCTTTCCTGTTTTCAATTTGAGCAAAAATCTGTTCAATACCGAATTGTATGGAAGGAAATTCTTGACAATTCGTTAGCAAAAATTCTTTACCTTCATTGATATGATCACATACCCATTGCAGTTTAGGCTCATATTCCGTTTCGGAATCAGCACTTAAACCCCTAAAAAAACTACATTCGCCAACATATTCCGTATCTGAATTTTGAACTTTTAAAAGATAAGTTAGCTTAGAATTTAATGTTCCGCGAGAAGTTCCTGCCGGACGCTTAAATTGTAATTCATATGAGGTGAAATTTGCCTGTATCATATAAAAAAATAATTATAATTAGTGAGATATTTATCTTAACTTGAACAAAAGTTAAAAACTTTATCAAAGTTATTACCAACGCTAAAATTACAAATAATATGAAGAAAATTTTATTATTTTGGATTGTACTATCCACCTGTTTTTTTTATTCTCAGCAAGCTGAGATACCGTTTATAGAAAGTAAGTCAATACCTCTCAACTATTATGCGGATGCATACGGTACGGGATATGACTTAAAAACACGTTTGAAAGAAATTATCAAACAGGGACATGTACCCATTGGATATAAAGGTTTGTGGAATTTATATAAGTCTATGAGTGCTTTTAGTGATCAATGGTATGAAAACGATGGAACTGTTTTGGATATTTATTCTGAGATACCTAACGGTGCGGATCCTTACAATTATCGGTTTGGAGTAGATCAGTGCGGAAATTATACTAAAGAAGGAGATTGTTATAATAGAGAGCACCTGATACCGCAATCTGTATTTTATAAAAAAAATCCCATGCTGTCTGATGCCTTTCATATTTGGCCTACGGACGGAAAAGTGAATGCCATGAGAAGCGATTATCCGTTTGGTAGAGTAGGTAACAGCAAATGGGTATCCAAAAACGGATCTCAATTGGGTAACAATGCTAATTCCGGGTATTCAAAAGGGTATAAAGGAGTCGTTTTTGAACCCATTGATGAATTTAAGGGGGATATAGCTCGAGCATTCTTTTATTTTGCAACCCGATATGAAGATGAAATCAGTTCTTGGAGTTTTGATATGTTTAATAGAACAAAAAATCAAGTGTTTACCGATACCTTTAGAAATATATTGCTGACTTGGCATGTGATGGATCCTGTCAGTGACCGAGAAATAGCCATGAATGAAGCTATTTATAGTAAACAGAAAAATCGTAATCCCTATATAGACCATCCCGAGTGGGTGGAAATGGTTTGGGGAAATAATTTAAAAGTGGAAAGTTTCGAATATCAACCCAGAGATTTTTTAGAAATTTATCCTACTCTTTCTTCGGGAACTGTTTATATAAAATCCAACGATTATAAATCCGCAATTAAAAAAGTGATGGTTTTTTCTTTAAACGGAATTTTATTACAAACCGTTGTCAATTCCTATAACAGCGATTTATTGACGATTACTATTCAAAAATCAGGTAGTTACATAATAAAAGTAATGGGAAATGATTTTGAAGTAAACAGAAAAGTTATAATCCAATAAAAATAGGATAGAATTTAAAAGAGGAGAAATTAATTTTCTCCTCTTTTTTACTTTTTACTTGTTTATATTTCGTTAACGTATAAAACTACATAAAAAATACCGATAAGCTTCTGGCTCCTTGTGCTCCTCTAACCATAACAGCCCCTATATCAGCTGTAGCAGAAGGACCTAACATAAAACAACCGTAATTATTATCACGAAGATTTATTCTCGCATACGCTTCATACATGTCTCTGACTATATCTTGCGGCTTTAACAAAATAATTAAATGTTGAGAAAGAAAACCTAAAGAAGTAACCATCATACCTTTTTCCGTCAACCAGACCATACCGTTTTCTGAAACACCAAATTCCGCACGAATAATTCCAACATCCACATCATCCAATTGATGAGGATCAGTTACTTTGGATAAATCTTTATTTCCTGGAAATTCGATGGCAGAAGAACAAATTACTTTAGCTTGCGGATGTAATTCTTTAATTTTGTTTTCGCCCTCCTCAATGGAATTTATGGTGAAGCAAGTACCGGCATTTAAGATTAAATTTTCCTTAAATTCTTCCACAATATCTTTTGTGCTTTTGGGAAATGAAGGAATTACAGGATAGGGATATTGTATTCCTTGAGGCTTATTTTTACGAATAGCTTCTAATATATGTTCTTTAGTACTTATCATTTTTTTCTTTTCTGTTTTTAATATACCAATCTCTAAATGTATTTTTTGCCATGGAAAACATTTTACGTTCTTGAGTCCATGGATTTAAACTGCTGTATATAAGAAAATCGGGCACTATGGGCAGTGCTTTTTCTGCAAAAGCTTCCGTTGTTCTAAATAGATGCGGATGACCTAAAACAGCACCGGCTGCTTTCAGCGCATATTTTCGATTTGAAGGCATGTATCCTTTGTCGACAACCAATTTCCTCCATTTATAGATTTGATCGGAAATGTCAATTTTTACCGGACAAACATCTGAACAAGAGCCGCATAAAGTGGAATGATACGGAAGCTCTTTATATTTTTCTAGATCGAAAGTCGGGCTTAATATAATTCCTATCGGACCGGAATAGGTTGATTCATAAGATAAACCACCACTTCTTCTGTAAACCGGACAAGTATTCATACATGCGCCGCAACGGATACATTTAAGAGAAGTCCAAAAATCTTCCATGCCTAAACGGGTAGATCTTCCATTATCAGTTATAATAATATGAAGTTCTCCATTTTTTCGAGGTCCGGTGAAATGCGAAGTATATTGGGTTGCCGGTGTTCCTAATGCACTCCTGGATAAGAGACGTATAAAAATTCCTAAATCTTCCACCTTTGGAATTATTTTTTCAATACCTATACTAGCAATATGAAGAGGAGGTACGGCTGCTCCAATATCCGCATTACCTTCATTAGTGCAGACAACAAAAGTTCCTGTTTCAGCTATCGCGAAATTGGCACCGGTCATTCCCGCACCTGCTCGTAAAAATTTAGGCCTTGCATTATTTCTCATCGCTTCGTTTAAAGAATGTGGATCCGTATCATTAGGATCAGTGCCTATGGTTTTCGCAAAGAGCTGGGCGATATCTTCCGTGGTTTTTTCAATGGCGGGCATAACAATATGAGCCGGTGGTTGATGTGAAAGCTGCTGTATTCTTTCGCCCAAATCAGATTCGGTAACCTCAATTCCCTTAGATTCTAAAAAGCTTGTCATTTCACACTCTTCTTGAAGCATGGATTTGCTTTTTATAATTTCAGTTACTTTTCTTTCTTGTAAGATGTTATAAACGATTTCGTTATGTTCCTGCGCGTCTCTAGCCCAGTGAACCACTGCACCCCTTTTGGAGGCATTTTCTGCAAAAGTGGATACATATTCGTCCAGGTTAGACAAAGTGTGTTCCTTTATTTTAGATGCTAAATCCTTAAGTTCTTCCCATTCCGGTATGGATTGGGCAATTCGATCTCTTTTTACTCGGGCATTCCAAAGGTTTTTATCATGTTCCTTTTCGTGTATGTTATCTTGATTTATAAAATCAGCAGAATTTTTTTCAATGTTGACAATCTTCTTTTTCATTTTCAAAGTTTAAAATGGACCTCCGTTAAGAACTTGGGCAATATGAAGAAAAGGTAAATGGGTGATGCCATTTTTTAAAGCAACTCCCTTTTGGTGCATTAAGCAAGACATATCGGGTGAAACTACATATTCTGCTCCACTGGTTACGTAATCTGAAATTTTGTCTTTACCCATTTTTCCGCTCACTACTTCATCAGTTACACAAAAAGTGCCTCCAAAACCGCAACATTCGTCCGGTCTGCTCATCTCTGCTATTTCCAGTCCATCAATCATTTTTAATAAATCAGCAGATTTATTATAGGGAGTTCCTATGATTTCCGAAGGTTTGGCAATTCCTAATCCTCGGATGGAGCTGCAACTATTGTGTAGAGCAACTTTATGTTTGAATTCAACACCCGGAAAACTTTTTACTTGTAAGATGTCGTGTAAAAACTCAACCAATTCATAGGTATTTTTTCTCACTTGCTTTACCTCATCGGTTTGCTCTAAATTATCAAAATGTAAACGGACTTGCTTTACACAACTTCCGGCAGGACCAACGATGTACTCATAATCCTTAAAATTTTGAATAAATAATTTTTGTGCAGTTTCTGCACTTTTGTAATCGCCCTCATTGGACATGGGTTGGCCGCAACAAGTTTGCTCCATTGGATATTCTACATCCAACCCTAATTTTTCTAATAATTCCAAAGTTGCTATTCCTACTTCCGGGTAAATAGCATCAATATAACATGGAATAAATAAACCAATTTTCATAATAGATTTTTAATTTTATAGATAATTTTGTTATTTATAATCATTCTAAAGTAAATAAATCTAGGTATTTATATTATTTTAGCATTTTATTGTACAATTTATAGTGATAGCAAAGATTGTGCTTAATGAAAGGTTTTACTCAAAAATTTTTTCAGTTATCTTTGTTAAAAATTAAAATTCTGATATTTACCAATTTTTTCGGATAAATAAAACGTATGAGGTTAACGGATTCATTGAATAGCTTACCTGTTGAAAAAAAATATTTATTAGCAGTTAGTGGAGGAGTCGATAGTATGGTATTGTTGCATTTATTTTATACTTCTCCTTACCGTTTTAGTGTAGTTCATTGTAATTTTCGGCTAAGAGGGGAGGATTCAGATTTAGACGAAAAATTAGTAAAGGACTTTTGTGATGATCATGATATTGAGCTATTCATTAAAACCTTTGATACCTTAAAAATTAAGAAAAATAGAGAATCTATTGAAATGGTTGCCAGGAACTTAAGGTATAATTATTTTCAAGAATTAATAAAAAAGCACTCTTTTGATTATCTTGTTACTGCACACCATCTTAATGATAATGTAGAAACTTTTTTTATAAATCTATTGAGAGGTTCAGGCATTAAGGGATTATCGGGAATGCAAATGATTGCAAATTATATTGTAAGACCTTTATTGACTTTTACCCGAAATGAAATCGTTAATTTTGCTCTGAATCATTCAATCACTTGGAGAGAAGATGCTTCGAATCAAACGTTGGATTATTTAAGAAATAAAATTCGTCATCAGATTATTCCTGAATTTCAAAATATTTCATCCGGTTTTTTACATCAAGTAGAAAAAAGTATGAGTATTTTACATGAAACTCAATCTTTTTTAGAATCACAGGTGCAAGAATTACAAATAAAAGCAGAAGTTTTTGCTGAGACAGGGGTGAAGGCTTATTCATTAGAGAAACTCCTACAAGCTGATTTTCTTTTGTCTTACCATTTACTTTCCAAATATGGATTTACTAATAAAAAAGATTGTGAAAATATACTAAATGCTCATACAGGAAGTTTATTTGAATCACATGAGTATAAAGCTTGGGTGGATAGGGGAACATTGTTGTTAGCTAATAGAAGTAAAACGGAATTTTCAACTGTTAATTTTTTAATTCCATCGGTTCCGTGGATATGTAAGCAACCGTTTGAATTTACTTGTTGTGTAGTTGATAATGCTATATTTAAGGAAGGAGAAAGTATTGATTTTGAAAAAGTTGAATTTCCTTTAGTTTTAAGAAATTGGAAGGAAGGGGATTATTTTTACCCTATTAATGGATTAGGTAAAAAGAAGGTAAGTAAATTTTTAAAGGATCATAAGGTATCTAATTTTCAAAAAGAGAAAGTATTGGTTTTATGTAATAATTCAGGAGAAATTATTTGGTTGGTGGGGTTTCGTTTAGATGATCGTTTCAAAATATCACCTTCCACTCAAAAATTTCTTCATTTAAATTATAAAGCATAAGAGTTAAGGATAATAAACTTTTATAAAGTAAATTTTTTCTTATTTGAAGCTAGTAGGTATCATGTTTGTATCTTTTAATAATAATTTGAAAAATATCTTATGTATTCTAAGATAAAGGAAAAAATCAAAAATATTATACATTTTTTAACCTATGATATATGGCGGGTAAACGGAAGCGATGGTCCTCATATAAAAACTTTTTTCATTAATATTACCAAAGCTTTTTTATTAACTTTTAGAAATAGTAACGGCTCACAGATCAATACTCGTGCAGCCGCCTTAACATATAATTCTCTTTTGTCTATAGTGCCTTTATTGGCAGTATTATTTGCTATAGCCCGTGGATTTGGTTTTCAAAATTTAGTGGAAACACAACTGTTTCAATATTTTACGGGACAGAAAGTTGCTCTTTCCAAGGCTATGCAATTTATAGACGGTTCGATTGATTATGCTCAAGGTGGCGTATTTTTAGGTTTAGGAATAATCATTCTCTTTTACACGGTTATAACTTTATTAGTAAGTATTGAAGATAATTTTAATACTATTTGGAGAATTAAAAAAGGAAGGAAATTTTCTCGACAATTTACGGATTATTTAGCCTTAATTCTTATAGCTCCCTTATTTTTAATTTGCAATGCCGGATTGTCAATTTTTTTGAACTCAACTACCAATATCAATATCATCGGTATGGTCATTAGTCCGATCATAAAGTTTATTCCCTACGTTATAATCATCTTACTTTTTACATTTATATATATTTACATTCCTAATACAAAAGTCAAATTTAGTGCTGCCTTTTTAGCAGGTATAGTGAGCGGGAGTTGTTTCCAAATTTTTCAAATGCTTTATATATCCGGACAATTTTGGATAGCAAAATATAATGCTATTTATGGGAGTTTTGCCGCATTGCCTTTGTTAATGTTGTGGCTGCAATTGAGCTGGTTTATTTGCTTGTTCGGGGTTCAATTATCTTTTTCCTATCAAAATGTAAATAAGTTTAGCTTCGAAAAAGATATTAGCAACATAAGCAGAAGATATAAGGATTTTATACTTTTAATGATCACTACACTCATCATAAAACGATTTGAAGCTGGCGAAAAGCCCTACACGGCAGATGAATTATCTGAAACGTATAAAATACCCACCCGATTAACTAGTGATTCTTTATACTATTTATTACAAGTAGGATTAATTGTAGAAACACTAACAGAAAATGACATGGTGGTTGCATATATTCCCGGAATCGATATCAATCACATTACGATAAATTATTTTTTCAATAAATTGGATCAATATGGATCTGAAAACTTCAAGATCGATATGGAAGGAGATATTAAAAATATTTGGGATAAAACTTTAGAAATACGAAATATGATTTATGAGCATGAAAGCGGAGTTTTACTTAAAGATATCTAAAAGCTAATCGATAGTTTTATTAAGCCTTTTTAAATTTTCCTGAAGGTTTCCATGTAAAATTATTTTGAAAAATAATCCGGCCATTCCATTGATTTAAAAATTCTAATTTAAATATAATTTATAATCATTGATATGCTCCTAAAGCAGGATCTTTAATTCTCGATATACCGTTCATATCTTCAGGAACCTCCTTTGCATAACTTAAATTGCCTTTACCTAAAGCTGGAGATCCTATGTTAAGAAGAAGTAAACAATCCGAATATCCTGTTTTATAAAATTGAGGATCTTTATTAAGAATAGTATTTACAAAATGTTTGTCCGTTTCTATAGATAAATTATTGGAAGTATTTTTAATCAGATTAGTATCAAAAATATAATTAAAAGGGGCATGCTCATTTTTATCTAAATATAAGCTGTTATAATTTTTAACCCAGAAAATACAATTTTTAAAAGAAGCCGTAAGCGAATTGTATTTTGTTTGTCCTGATTTCTGATAAGCATTAGATAAATAGGCAGAATATCCTGCACCAGCATTTAAATTCCAATAATTGGCAAAAGTACAATGAGTGAAATCATAGTTTCCACCATATTCTGCTATAAGATCGGAAGTGCCACAATTATTTATGGCAAGATTCTTACCCTCCACATTTCCTCCCACAGAGTAGATTCCTCCATACAAAAAATTATAAATTTTGGAATTGAAGATGTTCAAATGAGCATTTTCCTCTAAATAAAATGCATTATTACCCCCTTTTATAACTAAGTGGTTAATTTTTGCGGAGGCATTGGTAGCGAGATGAATTTGATTCCAATTACCCGGAAGTGAATCGTATTTGGTTTCGTGTCGATCTCCTCGAATTAATACTTCATGTTCCAAAGAACCGTCTATTGTAAGTTGGCTGCCCGAATCAATAATTATATTTGCATTCTTATGAAGGTATATTTTGGTACCTTCCGACACGGATAAATTGGCACCATTTGTAATTTTTAAATTTCCATAAATAACTTTGGATTTAGTATTGTTCCAAGCCAAATCTTTTGCTATTTCTTTAGTCCCTGATTTAGAATAGTAAAATTCTGCATCTTCAATTAAAGAAAGTAACTTAACTTTTTGTGTAGATCCGACGGTGGTAAACAATAAGTCCTCATCTGCTAACGCATTGGATGCATTAATGGCTTGAGGAGCAACTTCAATAAAAATGAATAAACTATCTTTAGACCGTATAGGTATGTTTTGAAAACTATTTTGATTGGTTGCATTGCCGGGAGTTCCGTCTACATTAATTTTAAATTGAGAGGACGAGCCTTTTTCAAGATAAATCCTCGGAATTACAACATCATCGTTTTGTTGGTTATAAACTTTAAGTACATAGGTTTCTGATCGAACCGTTGAAAATACAGTATCCAGCATAACCGTATCTTTAGAAAAACGAAGCGGTTTAGTAGCAGAATCATAATTATAATCATCTCTGCATGAAAAAATTGAAAGAGCTAAAAAAGATAAAAATAATAAAAGTGATAATTTTTTCATATCAGTTTAATCATAATAAGAATGGGCACTAAAATAAGAAATACGTTTTGCCTTAAAATTTATATCCGACACTTAATACCAGAGAATTTTGTCTTTTCTCCAATTTAAATGCTTCACCGGTACGCTTCTTTATAAAATTTGTTTGACTTTTATTAAATCCGAATTCATATCGCACATCAAAAGTTAGCTTAGCTAAGTCAAAACCTCCTCCTACTTGACCGGCAAGTGAAAAATCATCTGTTTTTGTTTTTCTTATTCCTTTTAAAGAAATATCTTCATTTAAAGAAGTGGAAAAAACAGGGCCGGCATACAATCGGGTAACTTCTAAAAATTTTGATCCAAACAAAATAGGGATATCCAATCGGTTGGAATGTGCTGTAAATTCACCATCGTTCCTATAATCGAAATTAGTTTTCATGGAAGAAAAATAAATCTCGGGTTGGATAAACCATTCCAAAAATTTTATTCGACTAAAAAAACCCGCATGCCATCCAATATTATCTGTGGCTTTACTTTCTTTAATATTAGTTACGGTTTGCTTTAAGGTTCCTTTATAACCGAAAGCCATTCCGGCTTTGGCTCCAAATTCAACTTGTTGTGCATAAGTAACGGTTGAAATAAAAAGTAAAAATAATATCGGAAAGAGTCTTTTCATATATAATGATTTTTGCTTAATTTTTTTCAAAGATAATTATTATTTATTACATTTGAAGAACATTAAATATTAAAGGATAAAGTCATGGAAATTATATATTACGGACATGCATGTTTTGGTTTTAAAACCTCATCATCAACGGTCTTAATTGATCCATTTATTTCAGGGAATGAACTAGCAAAAGATATAGATATAAATGGAATTAAAGCAGATTATATTTTTTTGACTCACGCCCATTATGATCATATTTTGGATGTTGAAACTATTGCTAAAAACAATAATTCCCAAATATTGGCTAATCCGGAAATTACTGCTCACTATGAAAAATTGGGTTTAAATGTTATACCCATGAATATAGGAGGAGTTAAGAAATTTGATTTTGGAAAAATTAAAATGGTATCGGCGTCCCACAGTTCTTCTTTTCCCGATGGTTCCTATGGCGGATTAGCTTGTGGTTTCCTGATGAAAATGGATGGAAAAGTAATTTATGTAGCAGGTGATACTGCCCTTACTACTGACATGAAATTGCTACCATTTATCTATGGATATATTAACGTGGCAATATTACCTATTGGTAATACCTATACGATGGGTGGATATGATGCTGTTATTGCAGCAAAATTTGTTAAAACAAAAAATGCTATAGCTTCTCATTATGATACTTTTCCTGCCATAAAAGTTAATAAAGATAAGATTAAACATTTATTCTTAGCCGAAGAAAAACGGTTAACTTTTTTGTCCATTGGAGAATCAGTGGATATTAGTAAATTTGAATAATTTTAATCACATATAAATTAATTATATAGACTGTATATAGGGGAAACTTTATTCGATAGTATATACTTACAAAAAAATTATGAGTAATAATTTAGTGGAAAAATTTAATACGCCTTACGAAAGCATTCCTTTCGAAAACATTAAACAAGAAGATTTTAAACCAGCGATAGAACAGGCAATTGAAGATGCTAAGAACGAAATTAACAAAATAGTTCAAAATACAGATCCACCTAATTTTGTAAATACCATAGTTGCTTTAGAAAATGTCGGAAAAAAACTTACCATAATTTCCTCTACTTTTTTTAATTTAAATTCAGCGGAAACTAATGATTATTTGCAAAGTTTAGCGGAGGAAATATCTCCTATGCTAACTGAATATGCAAATGATATCATACTGAATGAACAATTATTTGAAAAAATAAAAATCGTTTACGATACAACTTTAAAATCAAAGTTAAGCCAAGAAGAAGTACGACTTTTAGATAAAACGTATAAGGATTTCTCAAAAAATGGAGCCTTGTTATCCTCGGAGGATAAAAATAATCTCCGACAAATATCTAATGAATTAGCAATTTTATCCGTTAAGTTTGGTCAAAACGTTTTAAAGGAAACCAACGATTACTTTCTTCATATATCTGAAAGTAAGGATATGGAAGGAATTCCGGAATCCATTAAAGAAATGGCAAAACAAGAAGCGGAAAATAGAAATTTGAAAGGTTGGGTTTTCACGTTACATTATCCCAGCTATGTGCCTTTTATAACGTATTCGGCAAATCGAGAGTTACGTAAGGAAATTTATACTGCTTATATGCAACGAGCATGTAAAGATAATGAGTATAATAATGAAGATATTATTCATAAAATTGTTGAATTACGGAGCAAGAAAGCTAAATTATTAGGTTTTAAAACTTATGCCGATTTGATTTTGCAAGAGAGAATGGCTTCTGCACCTAAACTTGTATATGATTTTTTATATGATTTGTTGCATAAAGCTAAGCCATTTGCTCAAAAAGAAATTCAAGACTTAAAAAATATAGCTTCACGAGACGGAATAACTGAAATGATGCCTTATGATCATGCCTTTTATGCTGAAAAATTAAGACAAGAAAAATTTTCGTTTTCTGAAGAAGAATTAAAACCTTATTTTCCGTTACATCAGGTTTTGAATGCTGCTTTTGATGTAGCTAAAAAATTATATGGATTAACTTTTATTGAAAGAGAAGATATACAAAAATATCATTCGGAAGTTAAAGTGTATGAAGTCATCAATGATAAGGGAAAACATCAGGCATTGTTATATACCGACTTTTTTTCCAGAGAAGGGAAAAGGGCAGGAGCATGGATGACTTCTTATAAGGGGCAATTTAAAACTTTAAGTGATAATATCAGACCGCATATTTCGATAGTTTGTAATTTTTCACGTCCTAACGGAGAAATACCTTCTTTATTGACATTTAGTGAAGTTACCACGTTATTTCATGAATTTGGCCATGCATTACACGGTATTTTAGCTAATACAACTTTTGAATCATTATCAGGAACGAATGTTTATTGGGACTTTGTTGAACTACCGTCTCAATTTATGGAAAACTATGTTTTTGAAAAGGAATTTTTAAAAACTTTTGCACTTCATTACCAAAAAGGGGATATGCTGGATGAGGAGAAAATTGATAAAATAGTTGCATCTGCTAACTTTATGCAAGGATATCAAACTCTTCGACAAATTGGCTTAGGTCTTTTGGATATGGCCTATCATACTGATGAGTTGACATCAGATCAAGGGATTGAAGATTTTGAAGTAGAAAAGATTAAAGAAACCCAATTGTATCCTCATATCAAAAATACATGTATAAGTACATCTTTTTCACATATATTTCAAGGGGGATATGCTGCAGGTTATTATTCCTATAAATGGGCTGAAGTTTTAGACGCTGATGCTTTTGATTACTTTAAAGAAAGAGGAATTTTTGATAAAGAAACAGCATCTAAATTTGAAAGTTTATTAAGTAAAGGCGGGACAGAAGACCCTATGGAATTATATATAAGTTTTCGGGGTAGAAGACCTCAATCGGAGGCCTTACTTAAACGTGCCGGTTTACTAGCCAATACCAATTAAATAAAAAAGTTTTTAGATAGTATAATATAATGAATGGTTTGAAATTTCAAACCATTTTTTTATGGTGTTATTTTTAAGTTTAGAGAAATCAACTCTATCAAAAATAGGTTAATGAATACACTAATAAAAGGAAAGTTAACGAGAAGTTTTAAAAATAGTTAAGCTGCTTAAATTATCCATCCATTTTAAATTTTTGTATAACACATAATGATTAGTCGCAGCTCCGAAACTTTTATTGAAATGGGCTATTCCCGGTATCATAGAACCTTCAAAATCTAAAATTAATTTTTGATCGGAATAATTTTTAATCAATAAGTCTATCAGATAAGCATACGAATTTTTAATTTCTAAATCTTTGTCTCTTACTGACAGTAAATTTATAATCCTTTCTTTCGAAAAAATGAGCCATAGATAGACTGTAGGAATATTATCTCTATTATAAAGGGTATATTGTTTTAACACTTTTTGTCGATTTAATTCTTCTAAAAGAGTGTTTAAAATATTGAGTTGTGAAGCTGATAAAATTCGATTGAGCAGATCACTTGGTTTTTCTGACACAATTGAACCTGTATATTTTTCTTCAATTTTGCTATTGGATAATAAACAATTTTTAAGGACCCTTTTTTTGTTTGCATTATAATTAGTTACAAGAGTTGAATATTCACGATCTAAATTCAATACTTGATTATCTCTCTTTATATAGTGGGAAGGTAAATATGGGGTGTTTTCTTCGTTAAAGCAATAGCTTCTGACTTTATATTTTTTTAAGAAAGATATAAAAAGATGAAAGGTTTCAGCGGATATGATTTTTTTATAAAATATGCCTAATTGTTGGCAAAAAATAGGTTGAATAACTAATTTAAATCCCCATTTTTTCTGATAAGGTATAGGCATCACTGCTTCATAATCGTTTAATACCAAAATATCATAGCCATCGGGAGAAACAACGTTTAAATACCACAGTTCTGCATAAATTCTGTAATTGAGGCATTGATCCAAACATGCGGAATATTTTGTTTTATCAATGGTTTTATGATTATACTTTAAAATCATTGGCTTTATTAATCAATTTTTCATATACGTTTTTCCACAGCTTCCATTCTCCATGATTAGATAAACTGTCATTATGGAAAATAGATATAAAAATTCCGTTTACTTTTTTTACGGCATGCAATAAATTTAGTAGCTTATTTTCAGCTTCCTCAATAGATAATTGCATGTAATTTTTAAGCGTAACATCCATCACGCAGAAAGGATAAACTTTTAATTGGGTAATTTGATTATTTTTCAAATCAAACCAATAAAAAGGGGTACAAGTCCCTGCTCTGAAACCGATATGATCTTGAAAACCCATAGAAAAATCTGCTTTAATATTTAATCGGATCAGGTTGTTGTAAGTTTCGGGTAAATGAAGCTTTATAAAATGCTGTCTGGAAATGGTAATTTTTTGTTTTACAAGTTTTTCCAATGCTAATTTTTCCTTATTCAAGATTGTGAAATCCTTATTGGAAAAATAGCTGGGATGAAGACCTATAGTAGTATAATCTTGATTATATAATTGTACTATCAATTCTTGGTAAGAAGAATTTTTAGGGTTATGATTAGTATCCCATTGACTTCCTAATCCAAAAGAAATAAAATAAATGGTAGGTATTTTTAATTTTTGTATATAAGGATAAATGTAATAAGGATCTGGTTTTAATCCTGATATAACTAAAATTTGTTGATGAAAATCTTTCCATCGAAAAGTTAAAATATTTTTTCCTAATGCTTTACATTTTTTTAACCAAGATTTATTTTTATATAACCAAGCATGATCTATGTCTATGGTATTTATATGGGTAAATTTACGAGCTTTATAATTGAGTGAAGAAAAATTTTTTTTTAACTGATCAAATAGTTTATAAGCAAAGGTATCAATCCATGGAACTAACGGATCAATCTTATCTTTAATTGATGATGCTTTGTATGAGAATCTATGATGAATATCTTCTTGATATAGCAAATATTCTTCATATCTTGAAAGTAAAAAAAAAGCAGTTGCAAAAGGGTCTTTTAAAACTTCCCTTAGATTTTGTGTTTTAATATCCATTTCGAATAATAAATTACAAGCTGAAAAATGAATTTCGTTTTTTACTATTGAAAATGAGTAAGAAAATTTAGGCGATGTTTCTTTATCGAAGAGAATAGCGCAATCTGTGAGCCGGAAAGAAATTCCCAAAATTTGTTCGAAAATAAAAGTAAAAATATACTTAATTCTTTCATTGATTTCAGGAACATATATAAGAATCATAGGTAAAATGGTCTTTCACAGTAAATTTTCATCGGCAAAACTGAAAAAAGAGGTTTGCGTAATAATTAAATGATCCATCAAAGTTATATTTAATAAGTTTCCTGCTTTTTTTATTTCATGAGTAATTTGTATATCAGAATTGCTGGGTTGAATATTTCCTGAGGGATGATTATGGGATATGATTAATGAAACTGCATTAAGTTCTATAGCATGTTTAAATATTAGTCGATTATCTACCATTGTACCGGTTATTCCTCCTTGAGAAATTTTTTCTTTACTTAATATTTTATTGGATCTGCTTAAATAAATTACCCAAAATTCCTCTATCATCAAATCACCAATAATGGGTTGAAGAATATTATAGGCATCTTTCGAAGAAGAAATTTTTTCTTTTTTTAAGGCTTGCTGTAAGGATTTTCGTCTTCCAATTTCAAGAGAAGTGATAATTTCAATTGCTTTAACTTTACCTACTCCGTTAAATTTGCATAAATCTCGTATGGTTAGCTTTGCCAATTCATTCCAATTATGATTCACGGATGATAAAATTCGTTGAGCAAGGGTAATGCTGCTTTCAGATTTCGAACCACTACCTAAAATTATAGCAAGAAGTTCTGCGTCTGATAAGGATTGTTTCCCTCTCAGTAGTAATTTTTCTCTGGGTCTTTCTTCTTCAGCTAATGATTTGATGTTCATAGTGAAAATTTTTTAGATTCCGTCTTGAATATCTTTTTGTAAATACAAAATTGCCGCAGACGAAGGAGAAGCGTCTTCCATCGATTGTTTAATGATTTCCTCTTGAATTTCTTGTATTGAAGAATCTTTCATAGCTTCAATAGTATTTTTTATAAGCAATTGGGTTGCATTCTTTGCCGATAAAATAATCTTCCACGAATTCGGATTTATATAGAGTTGTTGTGCTAAATTGTGTTCGAATTCTGTTTGAATGGTTTCTATTAAAGTGAATTCATAAGATTTATTATCATCCGTAGGGGTTACTCGTCGTATTAAAGAAGAAGGGCGTATTCTTTCTAAAAAAAGAGTCATACGTTCATAGGCTTGTAATTTGTTCGGTAATATATTCTCAGAATATTTTAAACGCAACTCAAAACTTCTTCTTTCTCTTTCTGATTGAAAAAAACGGGTTAACATAAACAGAAAACCTCCCATAAAGAGCACTAAAATCAATAAGAATACAAGCAATATAGATATGTCCATAATAATTATATAAGTTAGACAGAGACAAAAATACTATTTTATATTAGAAAAAGTATCTTATATGAGCTATATATTAAAAAAATAAAAATTTTTTTTATTGATACTTATGTACTTAGATTTTAAGATGAAAAAAAGATTAAAAAATATTTGGAGCATATATAAAATTCTTCTACATTTGCACTCACAAAATTCCTCCTTAGCTCAGTCGGTTAGAGCATCTGACTGTTAATCAGAGGGTCGCTGGTTCGAGCCCAGCAGGAGGAGCTGAAAAAAGAGTTACATAATTTGTAACTCTTTTTTTATTCCCTGTACACACAATTTGCTCATAAGGTATTTTTGTTTATATATCTCTTTGTTTTATAATGTCATTATCTTTATTGTTTTAATATTTCGCCTCATTACTTTACATTTTATTTACTCTTTTTGTTCGGTTAGGGCGCGCGAAATGTAACCCTGAACAGGGGATAACATGTTAATGAAAGATTCTTAGTGGTTATCTGATTTTGACTTCAGGCAGTCATACAAACCATACCCTGCTGTATAGAAGAACTTGTGAAAAGACATATTAGTTTTGTGTAAAAAAAGGGAAAAAGAGGAAAACAACCTAAATAATCTATATTCAATATTCTTGATTAATTACGCCTAGTTCAATAAATATAAATAAAATCAGAAAAAATGGCTGTTATATATCTTTAACGAATAATAGCTATGTTTTTTGCATTTTGAATCACATCTATTATAGCTGTTTTATCCATTAAAAAAATAATATTTATCTTTGTTAAAATTTATTTATTATGAAAAATCACTATTTATTTTCTTTAAAAAAATTTAAAGCTATGAGTTCTTTTTAGTTAAATTAGCAATAGACGGAGAAAGCTACACCGTACTAAAGTGCAAGTACAATTTTTGAAAGTACACCGAAAGCATCTTAAACCTGCCTGAAAAACATTAAAGCAGAGAAATAGAACTAAGCATAGAAAAACCGGGAAAACCCATTTGTAGGCTAGATTCTTTCTACAGACGGGGACAAAATCAGAAAAATTATCTTCTTCAGTCGGGATGGAATGAGCCGCCTATTGGAAAAAACATTTGAAAAAGTCTACTGCATTAAATTCCGGGATAAATTCAGCTCCGTTGGAACTTCCCCGATACAGGTTAGTATGACCTTGTTAGCACTCAGCCTGAGTTTTAATGGCTTTCTTTCATTAAAAAGAAATAGGTGTTTAGTTAAGTTTTTTTATCACACAACCTAAAAACAAAAAAGCGCATGGAAAAAAAGTATATGAAGGAGAAGGTTATATTCTTATAAAAGGAGAAAAACCCCATCAAACCGGAACCGTTTAAAGAAAACTATAGAACAATCAATGTAGGTTTTGCCCCGGGAGGAGTAGCCGTAGTTTGGGCAGCGGGAATAGGTCGTCAATTAGAAATAGGCAGATACCAGGGAGTGAAAACGGAAATACCCAAAGAACAAGTCGAAAAATTAAAAGACGAACCGATCTACAGCATGCTACGGCCGGAATATCAAGAATCGGTGATAAAAAATCCTGGGATCATCCCTCAAGAAGTGCAAGAGGCCAATAAAAACAAACCCATTCCTTACGGGCTATGGGATACATACAGGAAAAAATATAATTGGAAAATAAATTATGAACTACCCAAAGAGGCAGAATTGGATGAGATGACATATGATTTTTATAACGGAGAAGAAATAAATTTATTTGGAGACTATCAAATAAAAAAATATGAAATCCCGAAGGAATTGCACTGGAACTATGAAGAGGAAAAAGCCATACCCAAACAAATAAGCTTTCGTTGGAAGGAAAAAGTAAAAGAGAACTGTGGAGGATATATCAAATTTAATGAAGATCAAATATTTAAGGCATTTGAAGAGCTTACACAGGATAAGGCGGAAGGGGTACCTCTACAAATAACCATACGAATCACCCATACCGGAGATGATGCTTCAGTATGGTTGGAAGGAAACGAAAAAAGCATCGGGTTGTATAAAAGTGAGGTAAAAATATTTTAAAAATGGGAAACCATTTATATATATAAATATTTAACAATGAAACTAAAAATAAAAAATCATTATCTGATAGCGCTACTACAACTTCTTTCTGTGGTGGTAAGCTGTCAGGATAAAAATAAAAAAACTATGAAAGAAGAATTTGAATGGAAGGAATCTGTCTCCTGTCCTTTAGGTTATCCGGTAGACGTATTTATGGGAGGACTTGAATTAACTGATGGAGGATATGCCAGCCTCTTTTCTGGCTTACATACAGGACGAGAGGGTTGGGGGAGTTTAGGAAGAATTATGGGTAGTGGTATTAAACCTCTTCCCAAGCGGCTTAATGTGATATGGATATCTTTTGCCGAGAAAACCTTTTACCATGTAGATGCCGAATTGGATTACGAAAAAATAGCCCGACTTTTTAGAAAAGGATACTATATTCCATCATATAATAATGAATTTCCTGAACCAGAAAAAGATAATTATGGAACCATCAATGTAGGCTTTGCCCCCGGAGGAGTAGCCGTAGTTTGGGTCGCGGGAACAGGTCGTCAAATAGAAGTGGGCAGATATCAAGGAATTAAAACGGAAATACCCAAAGAACAAGTTGATAAATTAAAAGACGAACCGGTCTATAGTATGCTACGTCCGGAATATCAAGAATCCATAATGAAAAATCCGGGGATCATCCCCCAAGATGTGCAAGATGCTAATAAAGGCAAACCTATTCCTTTTGGGCTTTGGGATACGTACAGGAAAAAATATAATTGGAAATTTAACTTTGATTTTCCGAATTCAGATGAAATAACCAATAGAGTAACCTGTTTTTACTTTAATGGAGAAAAAGAAATCTTATTCGGAGATAAACCGATAAAATTATATCAAATACCGGAAGAATTAAGATGGAACAAATCAGAAAAAAAAGCCATACCTCGAAAAATATCATTTAGTTGGATTGAAAAAGAAAATAAATTAAGATCAGGAGCAATAACTTTTAATGAAGCCCAGATATTTAAGGCTTTTGAAGAACTAACACAGGGAAATACGGAAGAATCAATACAATTAACCGTACGAATTATCCATACAGGAGATGATGCCTCGGTATGGTTGGAAGGAAACGGAAAAAGCATCGGGTTGTATGAAAGTGAGGTAAAAATATTTTAAAATGGGAAAAACCTTTGTATTTAACAGCGGAGAGGCCCGATCTGAACCGGGAGAGCTTCAACTAACTTATGGATTGTTTTTTGACGGAACACTTAATAATCGAGAAAATACCCGGATATGGAAAAAAGTGCGAGGGATAGACGGATATGGAAATCCCACCGAGGAAGAAATACAAATATTCGAGCAAAATGCACGGAAAAAAAAATTTTTAAGCAGACAACGAGTAGATAAAGAAAACACCAGTTATTTAAATGATTTTACCAATGTAGGTAGAAAATCCATGAGTTGTTATGATGACTATGCTATTTATGTGGAGGGTATTGGAACGGAAGATAAAAAATCAGATACATTAAGCGGATATGCCTACGGAAGGGGGGAAACGGGAATACAGGGTAAAGTTAGTAAGGGATGTGATTTTCTAGCTGAAAAAATAAAGTTATTAAAAAATTTTATAGATGAACCTGATAAAATATCCGAAATAATAATAACCGTAGATGTCTTTGGCTTTAGTAGAGGAGCCGCTGCCGCACGGTATTTTGCATACAACATTCAAAAATTAGCGTATTCAGCGAAAGTAAAAAACGGGAGATATTATGATCATGAAGGAAAAGAAGTGCCACAAGCTTGGGTTAAAAATGGAAAACTGCCTCGAATGGGTAATTTAGGAACTGCCTTATTAAAAAAGAAAATTAGTCATGAACTGATCGACAATACCTTTATTCATTTACGTTTTTTAGGAATCTACGATACAGTAGTTTCTTACGATCCGGATGCCTTGCTTTTACCGAATTTCAAAAGTAAAATATCTAAATTACATTTAGATGAATTAGGAAGACCACAAAAAATCGTTCATTTTACCTCGTTGGATGAGCATCGGGAATATTTTCCACTTACCCGCATTAAGCCGGGGACCAATCGAATAGAACGCAATTTCCCGGGAGTTCACAGTGATATAGGAGGAAGCTATTCCAACTATACCGAAACCGGCAGCGAAAACCTGTTGATCGAAAAAAGGTCAAAATATGAATTGGAAAAGCTGATAGACTATCGAGCAGAATTGATCCAAGGCGGATGGTATAGGCCGGAACAATTAAAAATAGAACCCAAAATGGTAACTAAGCACAGCCATTACAGCTTAAAAGGCGAACGGAACCTAAGGAAAGAATACAGCTATATCTTTCTACACCTGATGCGGGAAGAATCAGAACCCTATATGGGGAAGTATTATATGCCCGGCGAAATGGAGAAATACAGTCTTTCGGGAAACAAGACCCTGCAACAGGCCAAAGAGTATCTACAGCTTTATACCATGAAATGGAATGAAGACTGGGTATTGAAAAGCGAAAAAGAAGAAGAAGAAGAAAAAAAACTCAATCAAGCCACTTCAACAAAAGAAATCAAGGAAAATCACTTGAATCAAGCAGACAAGAAGATACCAACAGAAGAAAAAACAGAAACTAACCACCAACCAATCGAAAAAGAATTAGAAGAAATATACGTCACCGATTCCGATCGATTGCTAAAGAAAATAAGAAACTACTACTTGCATTGGTCTTCCCGTTGGGGAGAATTGGGCAATACGCCAAATAAAAGCAGAAAAAGAGAATATTATAATGCCGATGGAACCGTTGACACCAATTGAAATAAAAATGCAGCCGGGAAAAACGTACTACTACCGACTCACTACAAGTTTTATGGATCAAATGAATCATGGAAAAGGTAAGGAAAAACTTTGGACCAGAAATGTCGGAATCTTATTTACCGGAAAAACCCGTGAACACTTTCACTTTCAAATTCTGTGTTTTCGCACGGAAGTAAAGTTGGAAAAAGCCATACCGCAATATAATTTGCTTCGGGTTTTTCTTTAAATCACCGTAAAATATACTGATAATTGATTTATGTAATTTTTGCTGAGGTAGAGAATCGCAAATCTTCAGACTATACTTAAATATTTTATTCTTGTAAAACAATGCCGCCTTTTCTCAAAATAGCGATTCCTTTAATAATGCCGAGTTGAAAATTCAAGGCGACATCCAGCTCTCTCAATTTATCTGGATTCATATCCACCGATTCTGCATCAATGGTTTCTAATTCTTTTATATAAGCCATAATCAAGTATCCACTTTTCAAATCGTAAGGTATTTTCCGATTAGTGATTTTGGATTTTTCACCAAGTCTTTAGGCGTTCCTTCGGCAATGATTTCACCACCTTTTAATCCTCCTTCAGGACCAAGTTCCACAATCCAATCACACGATTCAAGAACTTCATGATTATGTTCAACAACAATCACAGAGTTTCCGCTTTTGATTAATTCATCCAACAGTTTTATCAGCTGAGCTGTATCATAAAGGCTTAAACCAGTAGTGGGTTCATCCATGATATACAAGATATGACCTTTTCGTTGCTGTCCTAATTCCTTCGCGAGTTTTAGTCTTTGGGTTTCCCCTCCGCTCATTGTTGAAGTGGGTTGCCCAAGCTTTATATATCCCATACCAATCCGTTCCATTATCTGTAACGGACGAACGATGAAATCATTATCACTAAATAGGGCTATCGCTTCCGAAATCTGCAAATCAAGAATTTCTGAAATATTTTTCCCTTTATACATGACAGTTAAAGCTTCGTTGTTATATCTTTTACCTTTACATTTTTCGCATGTTGCGTACATCTTTAAACTACCTTCAGGAAAAATAGCTTTACGTCCACTACCATGACACTCTCGGCAAGCGCCCTCGGAATTGAAGGAAAAGTGTCCCGCCGTTAAATTTAATCGTTTTGCTTCGGGTTGTTCTGCAAATAATCTACGTATCTTGTCCCATATTTTGGTAAAAGTAACAGGATTCGAATTTATATTTCTTCCTATTGGTGCCTGCGATACTTCAGCAAAGCCAGAAATATTTTCTGCGCCATCAAGCCTTTCTGCTATTGTTTCAATTGATAGTGATTCTTCTTCAATATCTACTTCGTTTTCTTCTCCATCGGTATTGTTCTTATTGGCGTCTAAGCGAAAATAACTTTTTAACAGGGGCGTTAGCGTGTTCGATATCAAGGAGCTTTTACCACTTCCGGAAACGCCCGAAACCCCAATAAGAACGCCTAATGGAAATGCGACTGAAATATCTTTTAAATTGTTGGTTTTGGCGTGTCGAATGACTAAACGGGGAATAGCAGAATCATCGATATTTTGTTTTAACATCCTTACCGGCATTTTTGCTTTACCGGAAAGATATTGTCCTGTCAATGATTTATCGCATTTTAACAGACCGGCATAATCACCTTCATAAATCACTTCCCCGCCTTCAATTCCCGCTTTTGGGCCAATATCAATGATATGTTCAGCTATTTCTATCGTACTTCTGTCATGTTCCACAACAATAACCGTGTTGCCCAAATCTTTAAGCGCTTTTATAGATTGTAAAAGTTCAAGTTTTTCTGATTCATGTAGTCCGACTGTGGGTTCATCAAGAATATAGATAAGTGACTCAAGTTTCGATTCCAAATGCGAGTTAAGGAAGAGTCGTTGTATTTCCCCGCCACTTAGTGAGGACATTTCTCTATAAAGTGATAAATGCCCTAAACGAGAAGCAATTAATGAGTTTGTTTTACCCAAAATATCTTTAAGAAGATTTTTCCCAAATTGCGTTATTTCGTTTAGTTCTAATGCCGATTCAAAAAACGTTTTAGCCTCGTCTAAAGTCATTTTGCCGACTTGACCAATATGTTTATCATTAATTAATATGTTGCGAGCTTCTTCACCTATGCGATATCCGTGGCATTCTGAGCAGAGGGTTATTTCGTACAGACCATTTAAATATTCGCCTCTTTTGTGTTTAGCTTGCAAAATTCTTGATAAGCAGAAGCTTTGATTTGCACTGTTATTGCTGACATAATGGCCGTTTACCACTTCTTCTTTTATTTCATCCGGTATTTCTAAATAAGGCTGATCCATATAGCCTTTGAAATTCCTTTCCAAGACGCGAAGTATACCGGGGGTTACCCCGATAAAATTAAATAACTCTCGAACGGTGGGATTTTGATTTGCAATAAGCTTTTCCATATTAACGTGATAATATGCGCCTCTGCCAGCGCATTTCAAACACATTCCGTTAGGGTTATTATAGGAAAAATAGCCTAATTCAAGGCGCTCTTCCTCATGTCCACACTTAGCGCAGACCTTATCTTGTCCAATAGTTTCGTTGCACTCTGAACATTTAACCTGCCCTTCACTTGAATACAGTAGGGCGAGAAGGTTGAATATGTTTGTTTTTGAACCGACTGTTGATCTTGGGTTATTCTGACGTACAACGCTTTGCTTAACTGCAATTGTCGGGCCAATACCCTCTATGCTTGCAAATTTTCTCTCATTTTCAAGTCCCGGAAATATTCCTAATGATTGAAGATACCCTTTGCGTCCTTCTTCAAACACAATATCAAACATAAGACTAGACTTTCCTGATCCACTTATACCGGTAGCAACGGTTAATTTGTTTTTGGGAATAGTAATATCAACGTCTTTAAGATTGTGAATGTGAGCTCCTGTTATTTTTATACTTTTCATCTAATCAAACCTTGTCTTTTTAATTAAGAAATTCCAACTAATTTATTTATCGTTAAGATCAAACAATAGCACAAATATAGAATATCATTTGGTAATAGATAAATAAATATAAAAATATTTTAAAAAATATTAAAAATATTATAATTGCAACATTTAATTGAATGAAATTTATTTTAAATTTTATTATTATATCAATTCATTAATGTTGATTAAAGATTTTTTAAAAGTTATTTTACTATAAGTAAAGGCTTTAAATATTCAATTACTTTCCGAAAATAGGAAATACTCGCACCATAAGGTTTAAGAACTGTTGCGTAAGAGTGCCTGGCTTGTATGTACTAATAACTGTTTAATTTTTAATGCTCATGCAATTTTTTTCATTATTTTACCGCAAAACTTAATCACACTCGCAATGATTTTCTTTTTTTCTTACAAAGGTGTTTCATGTGCTATCAAATAAGGGAAAGGGTAATTATAATCTTTTTTATCTATACTGTCCCAGCGATTGATAATTTATATATTTTGAATGAAATTGTTACAGAAAATTCATGTTTATCTTTAGCAATCCGTAATTTTTTATGTCAGTAAAAGAATAACTCATCTTACTCGATATAGTTGAAGATTAAAAGCAAAATATAAACAAAGTTAATTTGATTGCATAGATTGGAATAACCATAAATCACGATACTGTGCGGTTGCTTTCATTCCTTCATCAAAATTGGCAATTTGTTTAATCTTTTCAAGGGTTAAGGCGAGTTTTCGACTTTTTGTCGTTGGTATTTCGTGTAATTCCCTATCAAAAGGATAATCATTAGGTTTAATCATGCCCGTTTTATTTTGGAAAATCAATAATCTAATAAATATCTATTTTATTATCAAGGTAAACACTTTAAATATTCTTTTCTTATTTTTTGGTTCATTTTATTACTAAGCATAAGAATTATATCATGTGACTTTTTAGGGTTGGACTCTTTCATTATTATAGCTTTTACTAAAGAAAAGTATAGATGATGATCTGGTAGTTGATTTTGAACTTCTGAAAGAATGTTCATGGCTTTATCTTTTTTTCCAATTTTGCTTAAGCAAAATGAGTAATTAAGTCTTAGTATTGGTGATTGCGAGATTTCAAGCATCATTTCATATAAATATGATATTTCAGTCCAATCTTTTAAGCTAAAATCTTTTTTAGACATATACTTGCTGATGATAATTGCTTCAATATAGTATTTATTATTATTTTGGGGTTTTTTAATATGATGGAAAGCCATAGTAAGTAGTTCTTTATTCCATTTGTCTCGATTTTGATTAAAAAAGGAAATTAATTTCCCATTATCAATTTTTGCAGGAATTCTTGATATGTGAAAATATAAGATAGCTAGTAAATTACTGGTTGAAGTATAATTGCATTTATTATATAATAACTTTGTCAAAACAAATGATTCTAAGCATAAATCTTTATTCACAATATTTTCAGTATTTTCACTAAAAGAATCAAAGCCAATATTGAAAACGGCATAAAGGATTTCTTCAACAATTGATATTGTTTTTTGATTAACCGTAACGGAATTTATTTCGATTTTTTTGCAATTTAAATCAATATTAAGTTTCTTTTTAGTTCGGTTAATGCTTTTATAAATAGCTTCTTGATTAATTAAAGTGGATTCATGAATTTCAAGCATGCTTAACCCAAATATATTTTTGAGTATAAAAATAATTTTAGATTGTGTGGATAAGTTGTTTAACGAAGAGATAAATAGTATCGTTTGTAAACGAAGATCGGTTTCATATGGATCTACTTTTTCATCTTCTGTAAGTTCTATTGAAAAATTATAAACTTCTTTTTGTTTGCGTTTTATTATATTTAGTAAATCATTACGAGCTACCATGAATAGCCAATTTTCTATATTTTTTGGTAAATTATTTTGTTTCTGGATTTTCAGATACTTCAAAAAAGAATTTTGAATAGCATCTTCAATTTCAGAAATATGGGTAGCACCAAATCGAATCACTAATATAGAAAAAAGCTTTCCGTATAATGTTCTGTAATTTATTTTATCTTCAAAAGGTAAATTAGGAATCATAATCTTCCATATTCAAGATGGGACGGATTTCTGTCGTTCCCCCATAATAATGTGTCGGGCACTTTTTAGCTAACTCGATAATAGTTTCCAGATTTTCGCTTTGTAATAAATAATAGCCTCCAATTATTTCTTTGGATTCCAAGTATGGCCCGTCTTTAATAACACAGTCTTTACCCGTAATAAGTACACCTTTTTCATGTAATCCATCCCCTGAAATTAAATGCCCTGTTTTTGCTAATTTTGTTGCCCATTTCATATGAGCATCAGCTAATGTCTGCATTTCTTGTTCAGATAATTCTCTTAGTTTTTCATTGTTTTCATGTAATAATAATAGGAATTGTTTCATTTTAAATGTTTTAATTTAAGACATTTTATTATGCTATTTTTGGACATTTTTTTAAATAAAAATTTTAAATTATTAAAAAAACTTACATTCGAAATACTATACAAAGATAAAATAAAATAGGATGTTTAATAAAGGGGATTTGGTTTTAAATGGCTATATAAATTAAACCACCCTTAAGGCTGTTTTAGATGAATTATCGGATTATATGATTTTATATGAAAGTTATAATAGATTTTTAATAATATTTATTATGTACTAAATTTCTGTTTGATAAGAAGGAAATTTGATAATTGGGAGGATTAATATTGCGTCTAAAGTAGTGTTTTTAAGGGAAATTCATTCAGACATATCAAAAATATAGATAAACTAACGAATTAAAGAAATTAAAAACTTAAATAATTAAAAAGATTTTTATTTAATTAACTATATGAATGAAAATATATAAAAAAGTAAAAAAATAAAATCTAGAAATAATAAGTTAGAAAATATTAACTGTGATAATTCAAGAGACAAAGAATATAATAGATGATCAGATACATTATAGATTTATACAATTAAACAGTTTTTTTAATATTTTATTTAACAAATAATAATAATCACATAATTTATCTGAAATTATCTATATGGTAATATTTTTGACAAACTAACTTAACAAAATCTTTTAGTTAACTAATTGATTTGTAATATATAGAGATTTTTAATTACGATTCATAATCTCATTCCAACATTTTCCGGCAGCCATTGCTCTTTGGCAATCACTACCAATAAAACCAATTTTGCTTTTATCAAAGCATCTTGCAGGCCATCCATTATAATCCATGCAATTTGTAAATTCTCTATCACATTTTCCATTATAACCGAAAGCTGTGCTGCAATTTAAATTTCCATGATTTTGATAACAGGAAATGGAACGTGCAGTAACAGTTTTATTTTCTAAGGAGTGATGAGTAAAGCTTCTTTCTCCTAAATTAAATACATAGGTATTTTCAGTAGTATGATCTTTCATTGCCTTTTCTAATTTTTCGGCTAGCAATATCTGATTTCCTCCAATGCAATTAAAATCTGTTCCCGTAATGTGTTCGGATGCTTTTCTTCCAATCACTCGTATCCAAGAAGTAGTTTTTAAATTTACAAACGCATCTGTAATAAAGCTTCCTCGATTACTTGCTTCATACGTTTTTCCATTATAGTTTACTATAGCATCACTCATCGGGAAATATACTCGAATAAAAGAATAATCTTCAGGATAATAAATTGATTTGTTAATTTCAATTAATTCTTTTTTGTATAGTTCTTGTGCGTTCTTGATTTCTTGTGCTTCATCTTTGTTGAAATAGACCGTTTTAAATCCAATTAATTTAATTGAATCATTATTTGATTCCGGATAAATATACCTTATATAATTTTTTTCGAAAGTAGTAATACTTTCATTCTTATTCGATATTGGGTTGATATCATTGTCGTTATTACAACTATTAATTAATAGTAATCCGCTAATAGTAATAAATAAAGTCTTAAGCAGTTGAAATTTATTTTTCATTTTTTTGTATTTTTTAATTATAAATAAAATATAATAAAGTTAATTTTTAAAGATAACATTTAAATTTATTAAATATATGGCAAAAATGATTGGTTTGTATAATAAATATGATATAATATGTTTTTTTTTTTATAAATATTTTAAAGTTTAAGTAAATTAATTGGTATTAAATTAAAATTATCATAAATATTAAATTTTTAAATGAATATCTATTTAACAACACTTTTCAAATTCAAAATTATATTTAAATATATATTTTATTTATATCTATTGATTAATTATGGGGTTTTGGTAAAACAAAATAAAAATAAATTAATTTTATTAAGTAAGATAATATTTATAAGTAAGAATAGTAATCTTTTTATAAAATAAAATATTGTTTGTCGATCTAATTAATCTTTAAAAAAATATGATGCTAGTTTATTTGGTTGTATGAGAAATAAAATTTTATAGAGTAATTTAATTGACTTTTATTTTAATTTATAAATTTTAAAATTTTTAAATACATTTAAATATGTGATAAACAATGTGTGTTTAAATAAAATATAAATTATAATTATTCTTAGATCTTTTAAGAATATAAAAATAATCAATATACACTTAATAATTTATACATATCCATAAATAATTATAAATAAAATTAAATTTATAAGTAATTATCCGTAAAAAATTTTTAAATAATTAATTATCAATACGTTACAAGTATTGATTGTATTATGGATATAAATATGCTTTTCTAGTAATGGCTTTAATACAGGATAAAAATTATTTAAAATTTAAGACTTTATAAATAAAAACAAATTAATTACACAAAATAAATATTTGTATATATGTAAACATATACTATAAAAAAAATATTAATTTATTTTATATATATAAATATTTTGCTTAAGTTAGCAAATGGTATATACCTTTAATATTATTTGTTGTAATGAACTATAAATTAAAATATTCTTTAAATAAGTTTTTTAAAAAAGTTGATTTCAGAATAGTTTTGATATTTATTGTATTTATTCTGATTGGGTTGTTTATATTATTCTATAAATATTCTAGGTATATAGATTGTGGGCAAGTCGATTTTACTATTGAAGCTGAAAAAAAACAGGTCGGAGAAATAATCGGATTTAAAGATTTAACACCTAATGCTAAAAGTTGGGTGTGGGATTTTGGAGATAATTCTGCGAAAGTATACGACCGATCTCCATTACATAAATATGATAAATCAGGAATGTATATCGTAACCTTGCAGGTTAATGGTTCTTGTACATTTCAAAAAACATTAGAAATAAGGAGTATGGGGAAAATAATAGATTCCATGAAAATTCCTAAAATTATTGCTCCAACGGTAGTTACTGTTGGGCAACCAGTTGAAGTTTATTATAAATATTTAGGGGAGGCTTTTTCATGGGAATGGAGTTTTGGAGAATCTGGACAAATGGACAATACTTCTGAATATCCGGTTTATAGTTATAGTTCGCCAGGTAAAAAAAGATTGACATTAGCAATCAATGGAGATATAACGCATATTGCCAGTAAAGATATATATGTCAAGCCTAGAAAATTAAATGTGTCTAAAATTGATACTCTTAAAAGATATATTCCGGAAAAAGATACCATTGTCTATTATTTGCCTCCAGGTAATCCGCAAAAAGATCCCATGGAAGAATTTTTAAGATATATACCTGCTATACCTATGGAGACTCCGGTAGAAGAGAAAATTTCTAAAATAGAAGAAAACTTAGCTCCTTCCATATCTGAAAATCAGTTTGAATTATTATTAATTGATGTTGCTAAGCAGAATAAAGCTAAGGAAGACTTTGGTAAATATACTTGCGATAACTATGATTTTCCAGTAATTAAAAACGAAAAAGTTATTATACCGTTTTCAGAATTTTGTGATAAAATCCAAAATAAAAAAATAAAAATTGAATCCATACGACTTACCAAAAATAATAGAAACTGCATTGAAGGTTTGACTATAAAATATAAAATTAAAAAAAGACTTATTTGGGTTTATGAATAAATATTCAAATAAATGATTTTAAATATAAAATAAAATATTCACTATATACTTATAATGGAAGCGACATTTACAGAAGAAATTTACTCGGCTTTAGATATAGCTAGAAAATATGCAATGGAAAAGAAAAATGCACATTTTGGTGCGCCACACTTTCTTAAAGCAATTCTTCATAGAGATTTATCTCTTTTAAAAGAATTAGAAGCTATGAAAAAAGATGTTTTTTTTATAGAGGAATGGGCAGATGTGAGGATAGATGATTTTCCACGAGCAAGCAGAAATATAAAACCGGAAGCTGATGATAGTATTGATAAAATTATAAAAGAAGCAGATGAAATAAGAGATATACTAGGTAGAGAAGAGGTAGACTTGTATTGTATAATGGTAGCAATGGCAACTCCAGGTGTGGGTTTCAGCTTTGATCAAATGAAGAGTTTTCCTATTGTTAGAGGAGAATTATTAAACGATATTGGTGATGAAAGTAATTCAAAAATATCAGAAAAAAATAATAGCATAAATGCTTCGATAAAGTACTTATATAAATATTGCAAGGATCTATTAGCTAGAGCTAAAAAAAATCCTAAACAAATTGTGGCCAGAGAAAAAGAGATTAAGGAAATAGTAGAAATTATAAGCCGTTTTTCTAAACCAAATGTTCTTTTGCAAGGCTATCCGGGTGTAGGTAAAACGGTATTAATCGAAGGATTTGTAAACCAAATTGTTCATAAACAAGCACCTGATGAATTGTTAAAAACTAAAGTATATGAATTAGATTTAGGGACATTAATAGCAGGGGCCTCATATAAAGGAGAAATAGAAGATCGCTTAAAAAAGATATTACAAGAATTAAAATCTTTTTCTCAATCAATACTTGTAATAGATGGAATACATGTTCTTTTGGATAAAAACAGTGATAATTCAGGAATTTCCAGCATTTTAAAAAGTGAATTGTCCGGAAATAGTGGACTAACACTTATCGTGACTACAACGGTAGATGAATATACTAAAAAAATTGAAAAAGATGAAGGACTTTCCAGCATGTTTGAAGTGATAAAAGTTGAAGAACCTAATGAAGAACAGGCATTTCGAATATTAAAATCAGCTTTGCCTTCTTATTTAACTCATCATACTATTAAGGTTACGGATGAATCGATTACAGAATCCATAAGGCTATCTCAAAGATATTTAAAAGAAAAAAGCTTACCCGAGTCAGCGTTAAATTTATTAGATCGAACCATGTCTGTAATTAAAACTGCAGGTATTTCTTTTCTGAAAGAAAAAGATGCATTGCAAGATAAGTTGATGAAAATACAAGAGGGAGAAGGAAATAAAAAACTTGAATTAAAATGGTTTTATGAAGATTTAAAAAAGAAGGCTCAATATTTATTGGTTCAAGAAAATTTAATTAGGGATGATATAGAATTATTATCTGAAGATTCTTTATACGAATATTTAAAATCTTTATTAGAAAGATTATCTCAAGTAGCACAATCCAAAAAAGAACATATAGATCCAATTGATCTAGCTGCAGTAGTGGCGCAAAAAACAGGAATTCCATTAGGTAAGCTTCATTCTGAAGAAAAAGATCGGTTACAAAATATGGATGAGATACTAAAAAAAAGAGTAGTAGGACAGAATTATGCCATTGAAGTAATAACAGAAGCAGTTTTAGAATCTCGCTCAGGTTTAAGCAAAGCAGGTCAACCCATAGGATCATTCTTTTTTCTAGGACCCACAGGAACAGGAAAGACAGAATTAGCAAAATCATTAGCAGATTTCCTTTTTCAGGATGAACAGGCGATTATTCGTTTTGATATGTCGGAATTTAAAGAAGAACATTCGGCTGCATTATTATATGGAGCTCCTCCGGGTTATGTAGGATATGAAGAAGGGGGATTATTGGTCAATAAAATCAGACAAAAACCTTATTCTATAGTATTATTTGATGAGATTGAAAAAGCACATTCATCTGTATTTGATGTCTTTTTACAAATTATGGATGAAGGTAAACTTCATGATCGCTTAGGTAAAGAAGGAGATTTTTCCAATGCTTTAATCTTATTTACCTCTAACATCGGGGCACATTTTATTGTGGATTCTGTTAATACAGGTAAAGGGCTGCCCTCTTCTAATCAATTAATGGAAATTATGTCAGGTAATTTTAGACCGGAATTTTTAGGTAGACTTACTGAAATAATTCCTTTTAGTCCTATAACTAAAGATAATGCGATGGGAATATTTGAAATTCACTTGAAAAAAGAATTAATAGATCTAGTTAAAGATTTAAATATCGATCTAAGCTTGTCGCAAAATGCTAAGTCCTTTTTAGTTGATAACGGATTTAATGCAACGTATGGAGCAAGACCTTTAAAAGGAATAATTCGTTCAGCTTTACGAAGACCTATGGCTAAAAAAATAATTTCCGGAGAAATTAAAGAAGGGAATAAGGTTACTGTAGATATGCTGGATGATAAATTACAATGGATAATCAATTAAAATAAATTATTAATTAAAATTTAAATAATATGTTATCAAATTATGGCATTGGAGGAAACGAAGTTCCTTTAGATGCAAATGAAGCAATACTGGAAATTGCACAAAACCGAACTTTAATAGCTCAAAAATTAACAGGTCAAACTCCAATCAGACCTGAAATAATCGAAGGGTTAACAACCGTTGAACAAGTTTTCGAACACTTTAAACCGGAAGTAAAAGTGAATTTTGAAGATGCAGACGGAGTAACTCAATTTGAAGAGCTAAAATTTAAAAATCTTGGGGATTTTGGAATAAAAGGGATTACAGCTCAAAGTAAGTTTTTAACTGATTTACGGGTTGAAAAAGACCAATACCAAAAAATTATTAAACAGCTTAAAACCAATAAAATTTTAAAAGCAGCACTTGAAGATCCGGAAGCCAGAGAAGCTTTAATGGATAGTATAGAAGGGCTTATTAACGAATTAAATCAAAAATAATTATGGCTAAAGAAAATGTAAAAGCGCAAATCCAGCCGGTAGATGTTGCGGTATCAGAACAAGCTAATAAAAAAAATGATATTAAAAGTGGTTTAGATAAATTAGCCAAATTTGGTGGATTTGATTTATTAGAAGCCTCTATAGAAAATGTTCAAAATTTAAATCCGGAACGTAAGGCCAGACGACAAATATTTTTAGGAGATTCCAATAAAGAAAATGAACGCAATGCACTTAAGAAAACGTTAGAACTTTGGCTTAATGTATTGAAGAATAATACCAGTCTTACAGATATGGTGGCACTTAGTGAAGATAAGAGTAAACTTGCCGATAAAACATTAAAAAAGAATTTAGCTAATGCGGTAAGAGAGACTGAAGAGCTAGAAAAGGCCTATCGTACCGTAGCTTTATTTTATAAAAATACAGATCAAGATAAGGTAAAAAATGTTTCAATAATTAATGCAGAACTAGACCAATTAACTGATTTAGATAACACTCGATTTATAGATGCTATACATACAGAATTAGTAGATAATTATGATCGACTGGATTTAAAAAATAATTATGGGTTATTAGTTATACCCGGTTATTTAGGTAGTAATAGAGTGGTTGAAAAATGGGCAAAAATTGCTCATGAAAATAAAGTAATGTTGGTAACAGATTTTGCTCACCTTGATGAACCGGATGATGTAATGGAGATGTTTGATGAAGCATATCTTACTGGTGGAGACATTTATCGTTCCAATGTACTAATGACATGTAATTGGTTAGTAGGTAGAGGAAAATTTGATGAAATTCAAGAAGAAAACGATCTGTACATACCTCCATCCGCTGCATTAGCCGGTAAGATATACGGTACTTTAATGTCGCAAGTTACTGCAGGTAAAAAATTTGGAGGAATTAATGAAATAGAAGGAGTTAAATTCGATCTTAAAAAAAGCGAAATAGCTAATTTAGAGAATATGGGTTTAATACCAATGGTTAATGAATACGGTAAAGTAATGGCTTTCTCAGGTAAAACCTTATTCAATGGAGATAATTTAGGGCTTCAGACCTATTCAGTGGTGAGAGTATTTGACTATGTTACTAAGGTATTAATGGATTTTTTAAATCGTAGAGCATTTGAAAATTTTACAGCAAAAACACGAAAAGAAATTATGAATCAAATTGTACGCTTTTTAGATGGTATTACCGGTCCGGATAAATTAATTGAAAATTTTGAAGTAAGAAGATTCGAACAAGATGCAGTGCAGAAAGATCGAATTTATTTAGATATACATTTAAAACCTTATTTTCCGGCTAAGAACTTTCTTATAAAAATGGATGGACATAAAGGAGATGAAGGAAATGATTGGGATACTGAATATGAACAAAAATAATTGATAGTACCAAGAGAGGGAAATATTTTACCTCTCTTTTTAAAAATTATAATATGAATATAAAAAGCAAAATCTTTAAATTATTTTTTATAAGCGGATGCATCCTCTTTGGATATAATATGTCATATGGACAGTCAAGTTTACCAATGAAAAAAATAACAGAAGACACTTTGCTAACAAAAATAGTTGATTGCAATGCCTTGTTTACACTCAATAATAGAAAAGTTGACTTAATAGGTGGTAAACCTTATATCTATACCGAACCTTATTATGAAAGAGTTTTTAATAATAAAAAAGATTTTGCAGTATTTCAAACGATTAAAAGAAAAGGAAGGCGCCCTCTGTTATTTGTTAAAATTTTTAGATTTAATACCTGTCTTAAAAAAGATGAGATTATGGAATTTATTACAAATAACGGTTATAGATATAGAATAAAAAATAGTTATAAACCAAACTGCGACGGATATTTAATAGGAAAAATAAGGAGAAAAGATATTAAAAATCTAACCAGAAGTGATATAAGCAGTATTAAAATAATAACTTTTGATAGAGATTATGAATTTCATCTCGAATCCGCCGAGGCCGATCAAATAAAAGATGAATTTCAATGCTTGAAAAGTAAACGTTTTAAATTCAAATAAATGCCATTACCTCAATTAGGTTTATCGTTATCTATAACAGATAATCCCGGGTCACCTATGTATTCTGGAAAAGGTGAGAGGGAGAAGATGTCTGATTTTGATTCGGCTATACGACAACATACTATTACAATTGTTATTACTGATGAAAAAGTCAATGAAATTGAACTGAATGTAAGTGATAAAAACTTACATAAAATTATGTTACCTACCTATAAAATGATGGTAACTGATGACAAAACAGAAGAAAAAACTTATTATGAAGTAACTCGTGACTCTTTATTGCTCAATGAATTAAAAATTAATAAAACAGGTGGATTTTCATTTTTAGGATTAAATATTTTAAAAAAAACAGTTTATATGTTACCTGTAGTCGCTTTTGAGCCATTAAAATCCGTTAAAGAAGTATTTGAAGTTTCCAAATACCGTACAAAAAAAGATAATTATTTATATTATACTCTACACAGAAATAATGAAAAAGCACTATTAGTTTCAGGTTTACCTCCGGAAAGCTTTATTAATTCTACAAGCTGTGAACATTTTTTTTATATTGAGGATCACCATCAAGGGCAAAAATTCATAGGAGATATTTCATATAGAGAAAAATTTATAAAAACTATTCCTAAAGTTGAAATACACCTTATTAAACGTCTAAATAATATTAAAGAGTATGAATTAGACAAATCAGGTAAAATAAATAAAATCATTTATTTATAAATAAGAAATTGATATGTATGGAATTTATTATAATATTCCCATAAATTTTCAACATCTCATTGAAAAAAAAGATGTTGAAAAAACAAATTTAGATCAATCAATAGCTAAATATATTAATTTGATTGTAACCTCTTCCTTTGGTGAATGTAAATTCAATGAGATGTTAGGATGTAAAATTTGGGAGATGGATTTTGATTTATTATCAGACACCAATAGTTTAAGAGACAAATTCAAAAATGATATTAAAGATGCTATAATGATGAATGAGAGTAGATTAAATTTATTAGAAGTAGATGTTGCGATTGGCGTAGGTCAGAATCCTTCTTATAATAATTCAATACGATTAAAGAAAAAAGTAACGATGAAAATCGATGGACTGATTAAGAAAACAAATAGACCCTTCAATTTTCAAGGATATTTTTTTATTGGACCCCTTTCACAAATTTAGAAAATGGATACTCAAGAAAAAATAAAAGACAGAATACTTAGAAGGGCTGCCCAAACGTGGGGTTATACGGATAGTGAACTAGAAACATCCTTTGATCCTATAGTTGCTCTGCTATTAGAAGCTTGCGCATCAGAATTAGAAAAAATATCTGCTGAATTAAATAATTCCAGATCACGTATTATTGAAAGATTATTGGAAATAATGTCTCCTGAGATTAATACTGGAATTATACCTGCCAGATCAATTCTTCATTTAGAGCCTATTGAAAATAATTTTACCATATCCTTGGAACATCAATTTAGATGTAAAAAGACAATACAAAATATTTATGACCCGTTACAACCTATTGTTAAAGATATTTATTTTGGAACAACTTTACCCTTTATTTTAACAAAAGCTAAATTAGACTATATCGCTTTTGGCAATTCATTATATTCTTTAAAAAGAACTATTCACAAAGATCCTATTGCAAAAGAAACTAGATTTATGAAACCGGGATACTTATGGTTAGGATTAACTTGTCCGGATGGGATTGATAAACTGGAAAAGCTTATGTTTTTTACGGATGTAAGGAATATATCTCAAAGGGAAATTTTTTATAATTATTTAAAACAAGCAAAATTTTATATTAACAATCAAGAAATACCTTACAAAGAAGGATTTAATGTCGAAAATTATACAATTGATATTGATGCAGTTGTAAATAAGAACTATAATAAAATCAATCAATTGTATACAGATGTAAATAATTTTTATTCAGATAAATTTTTCCATTTTACTCAAGATATTATCATCAAAGATGAAGTATTTAAAGTCCCGGATGAATTAATGGATTTATTTGGTAGCAATGTCACAAAAATTAATGATGCTGAAAATGTAATTTGGATTCAGATTCAATTTCCGGAGGTTGTTATCAATGATGCTTTTGAGAATGTAATGTTTTACATTAATGCGATTCCTGTTATTAATAAAAGATTACTTACTCAAAATCAAACCATTGGTTCTTTTATTAATTATATTCCTTTAGCTTCTGAAGATATATTTTTAGATTTAGACAGCATAAATGATTCGAGAGGTTACCAATATCATATTAAGGAATTTTCGGAAGGAAATTTAGATATAGGAGATGCCACGTTGAGACATACTGGTGTTACTCGATTTGATGAACGGAATGCTTCCGAATTGATACAATATCTGATTGAATTATTAAAAGATGAAAGTGCTTCCTTTACCGTTATTGGTGGCGATTTTATTGACGGGACGATTAAAGAGATCAACAAATCGATTGCAACATTGGAGCAGCACATAAAAGAAAAGAAATTCACAAAATCTAATTTTCCTTATGCCATTATTCGTCCAAAATCTGCAGCTATAAAAAATGATAATGATTTCTTTACTATAAGTTATTGGGTTACAAATGGGGAGGAAGCCAACGATATGAAAGTAGGAACTCATTTGGACGGGATAGGTACTAGTGATTTCAAGCAAGATTCTATCATGCTGATTAATACATCAGTAGGAGGCAAGTCCAGGATGGATACTAAAGGTAAGATTGATTCTTATAGAGAAGCCCTTTTAACTCGAGGAAGAATAGTAACTTTTGCTGATATAAAAACTTTTTGTCAAAACCATTTTAAGTTTACTATTACCGGGGTGGAAATAAGAAAAGGTACCAAAATCGATACTTCCACAAATAAAGGATTTGTCCGAACCATTGATATAATTTTAGAAAGAAATTTAACACCGGACTCTACAATCACTGATTTTGAATGGCAATATTTATGTGATAACATGCTTTATAAATTAGATAAAGTTTCCTCTAATATTTATCCTTATAGATTATTAATAAAATGAAAAAGAATATACTTGCACTATCTGTATTGACGTTTTTTTTGTTCTATGCATGTCAAAATAAGTATTATAATGAAATACCTTATAAGTTCAAATACAATGAAGATGATATAAAATTAAAATTAGGAATCACAACTAATTACCTGCCTATCTTAGATACTTTAGATCAACAATATGAAAAAAATTTAACAGATAGACAAATTTATCTTAAAGAAAAATATTCAATAACCTTAGGTATTAAGCCTGAGGAATTAACCAATTATAAGTTTTATGATTTTATAGATAAATGGATCGGAACACCTTATGCAACTAAAGGTTTTACCATTGATAGTTTGAATATTGCAGCGTTTACAAGTGCTTTGTTTCAATTAACTTATAAGAGAAAAATACCTTCCACCCCTCTGGGAATTTTTAATTCTCCGGAAATTAATCTCTTTACGGGACGAAATTTCCTTAAAGAAGGTGATATTCTCTTTTTTAGATATCAAAAAGATATACCGGTTGGCGATATAGGAATATATTTAAGAAATAATAGAATATTGGTGAGTACCAGGAGTAAAGGTTTAATAATAAGTGATTTTAATTTAGATTACTTTCAACTTAGATATGTCAGTGCCGGAAGACTAATTATTGATAAAGAGACTGAATAAATATGGAAGCTATAGAAACAAATATCCTATCGGATGAAATAAAAAATAGGATAAACAATTTTAAATTTGATCTAAAAGCCGAAGTAATTATTTCAGAAATACTCGAGCAAGTAGATAGTAAAGAACAAAACATTTTAGTAGATCACAAAGGACAATTTAAAAGACCCTTTAGGAAGGATGTTTTAGGGGCGGAAATTGTTAATTATAATTATGACGTAACAGAGTATGTAAAAGTTAATTTATCTAGAGATGGTATTTATGATACTCTTCCCGAAGGAATAACTCACCAACTGGGTGCCGATAAACCCCAAAAAATGGTCTCTGATATGACCAAAGAATATAAAATCCATAAAAAGGAAGAAGAATATGCAAGGAAATTTTTCTTTCCTTTTGAAAATGAATTTTTTCTTAAAGCTATAGAAAGAGAAAATATTGAGAAAGAAATTTTACTGGAACTTAATGGATCTAAACCACTGGATTTCTTTTACGATTTTTGGCATATTGATCGAAAATTGCCCCCCGTATTAGTTTCTAAATTAATTAGAATCTTGCCTTATCTCCATAAAATTGTTGGAAATCTTGATATGACCGTGCATTGCTTAAGCTATTTGTTGGAAGAAGAAGTGGAAATAGCAGAGCAAGGATATAAAGAACAATCCAGTTCTGAGGAAGAAATAAATCTGGGAAATTGCAGACTTGGATTAGATATGATTTCAGGAAGTGCCTATATGGATTACTCATTATACTTAGAATTTAAAATCGGACCGTTACAAAAGACTTCATTTTTAGATTATATACATCAAGGTAAGCTAAAGAAATTTATAGAATTATTTTATGAATATTTTCTACCTATGGAAGTAGATGTAAAAACAACCATATTATTAGAAAAAGAAACAGAAGTTTTTAATTTAACTGAAAATACAATTTTAGGAATAACATCGAGAATATGAAATTTAAAACATATCTTAAGGATTTAATAGATCCTTCAATTATAACAGGAGTATTGATAATATTGGCTGTATCTATAATTGTCTATATTTTTTTTAGCTCAAAAGTAGAAGGGTTCAAACAAAAATATAAAAACAAATTTATAGCATACACCATTATATTAGTTTTAGTAACTGCATTAGTGGTTTTTATAGGTTCTTCGGAAGTTTTTAACAATCAGATATTTAGTATTTTTATTTTTTATCAAGTAGTTTTTTTTGTACTAGGAATTATCCATTGTTTCGTATACAGAAATTACTTTGATAAGTTTGATTCTAAATCTCCCTGGATTGAATTACTTTTTAGTATAACAATGGTGATATACATTCTTATACCATTTCTATTCGTGTATACACTGGTAAAAGGTAATACGTTTGTATATAACATGATGTTTTCATCATTAGTTTTTATCATTCCGACATCTATATTTTTAACTTTTCAAGCATCTATTTCAATTCCTCCGAAAATTTATAAAACTTGGCAATTTCCGGAAGAACATGCCTATCCTGATCCACCGGACAGCGAATATAGAGACATGGTAGTCATTACTTTTATTTTCCATAGAGATCCTAATTCAGATATACGAACGGAATTTAGAGCAAAAGCTCCAATACGTATGGATTTTGGAAGGTTATTTTATCATTTTGTAAATGATTATAACTTAAGAAATCCTGATTCAACTATTAATTTGATGGATATAAACGGTGAAAAACAACATTGGGTATTTTATTTAAAATCTAAATATTTAGGCTTACCAAAATTTATTAAGCCTGATTATCCATTGTATGTAAATTCAATTGAAGAGAATAGTGTCATCATATGTCAACGTACTCCGCCATTAATCAATTCTGAAGAAGAGTTGAAATATAATTTTGATAATGATCAAAATGATGAATATGAAAATATAAATGAAAAAAATAATGATAATTTTTAAAATAAATCTTTCGCTATGTTAGAAAAGTTAAATTATTTTCCAGTTAATTGGATTGATGGGATGAAGATAAACAAATCCCACTTCATAGCCATGCAAGATAATTTTGTTGATATGATGCGTGATGCCATTGGTAGTCATGTAACCCCCATAAGCTATGGTCTTCTACCGGTGCATAACACGATGGAATCAATAAAAATTTCTTTAATTATAGATAATCATAAATTATTGCGAGTAAAAATTGAAGAATGTCATGCAGTTACTCCTAACGGAGCAAGAATAGAAATTACCCCTTTAAATAATTCGATTGATATACAGATGCCTTATCCGGAAGCCGTATACAATTTAGATGAGGAACAAGAAATCATTTTATTAGCCAATATAGTGGTTAATCCGTTTGAACAAATACCTTTTGGAGTTTTAAATTCTGATGAAAACCCACCAAGGTATCCATATCTAACTCCTACTTATAAATTGCATTTAGTTCAAGAGGGACAAATATCAGAACAAACTTCTAACATTGGTTATCAGCTAACAGTTGGAAAAATTGTTGTAACTAAGGAGGAAACGTATTTACAACCGGGTTATATACCTCCGTGTACCTCAACGAATAGTCATAAAGAATTGATTGATGTACATACTCAAATTGATAAATTTATGGGGCAATTGGAATTATATGCAGTTCAAATAGCTCAAAAAATTAACAGGAAAAATCAAACAAATGAATTAGCTATTATGGTATTAAAGCTTTCGGAGTTGGTGATTACCTATTTGGGTAATGAAATCAATTCTTTAAGATGGCTTGGGTTGTATACTACACCGGCTTACATGTTGGATAAAGTAGTTCGATTAGCCAGAATCATGAAAAACTTTGTTGATGCCAGATCTGGAGCAGGTAAAGAAGAACTATTGAATTATTTGGCAGAATGGTGTGGATTATCACAAGGTGATTTTGAAGTTTTGTTTACGGATCTGGTTAATGCCGGCTACAATCATTCACAAGTTGATAAAACTATTAAAAAGGTAAATGTTTTTATGCGAACGCTAGATCAATTGTTTGCCGCATTAAATAGATTAGATTACATCGGAAAAAGAAATGATACCGGAATATTCATTAAAGAAAGATTGGAAAATAATCCAATTGAAAAAACAAAAAAAAGCAGATTTTTTGACGATTAAAAATTTATAATATGGAAGTATTAAATAAAAAAGATAGATGGATAGCTTTTCTACTTTTTATATCTTTATTTACTTTAACAATAATAATTATTGTTACATCAATATTCTTTAATTATCAGTTACCTTGGAGAGAAAATTATGAACTCAGGAAAGAAAATACTGCAATTATTAATGAATTTAGATATCAGGAAAAGTTTGAAAATCAAATGGAAATTTTGAAAAAATATATAGATTCCATTGACATGCCCAACCATGATATGTATTATTATCAACAAAAAGCCATTGATATGGTTATAAAAATGGAACAAAATATCCCGGGTAAAGATAGCGTACGAAGAGGTTTGTTATATAAGAATTTTTTGTTGACAAGTCGAGCCCTTATCGAATCTAAAAAGACTATAAAAACGTATGGAAAAAGTAAAGCAGAAATTGATACCTTACTTGCTAAGGTGGAAACTTATAGAAGACAGATACAAATTATTACTAGAGATTTAGAAGTATGTAGGCAATTATACAATAACAAATAGATATTTTAACAATAATTTAACATATTGTATCAGGATAAGATTACCTTATATAATTATCTTTGTGGTATAAATATATTTTATTAAATATTAATCATTAAATTTTTTTATTATGTCTTTTAAAGCAAAATTAGAAGTTGCTGGAAAGAAATATAACATTTTAAATGTTAATTATTCTTTAGCACAAGAAACAGACCCAACTGGTCGCCCTTCATCTCAAACAAGAGGAGGAAGAATTGAAGTAACTGTTGAATCAACAGGTGAATCTGATATCTTTGAATGGATGACCAATAGTTTTGAAAGAAAAGATGGTAAGGTAATCTTTGTAAAAAGAGATTCTGATGCCACTTTGAAAGAGTTGACATTTACTGATGGTTATGTGGTTAAGTATAGAGAAAACTTTGATGCATCTGGTACTAATCCATTAACCGAAACGTTTACTATTTCAGCGAAAGCTATTAAAATGGGAACAGGAGAACATATTAATGAATGGGTTTAAAATCCATACATTAATAACTTTCTTACAAAAAAAGGGAATTTTAAATTCCCTTTTATTTCTGTCTAATTTATGATAAATTTAATTCATTATTAAAAATATAATATTATGTCATCATTCTTAGCTAAATTGGAAATGGATGGTAATACTCATAATGTTCTTAAATGTAAATATAGTTTTAATCAAGGGGTAGATAGTACAGGTAAACCACAGGCAACTATCCGTGGGGGACAAATCTATTTAACGATAGAAAGTACAGGAGCACCCTATTTTGTTGATTGGATGTTATCCACAGAAAAAACAAAAGATGCAAAAATTATATTTTATCGTAGGGATGCCATGAGTAAACTACAAGAGGTAAAATTTGAAAAAGGATATTGCATTGAATTTTCAGAGGAGTTTGATTCTGTAAATAATGAACCAATGAAAATTAACCTTATAATAGTAGCAAAATCACTTTCTATAAGCAATGTGGCTTATGAAAATGTTTGGAAAATTGGATAATTAAGTATATCTATATAAAATCATAATTAAAAATTTTAAATTTTATGTAACTGAATTAAGGTTACAAATAAGGCGATTTTATCGCCTTTCTTGTTTAAAACATAAAATAATATCGTATAGAGATCATTGCTTAACTTTACTTAAAAATGTGATAAATTTCAAAAATTTAATTAAATGTTTTTCTTTTTTTCTTTTTTTTCTGATCCGGATTAATCGCTCTTTCCCGTTTTAATTTTAAATATTTATCAAACTGCTCAGTTGATAATACTTCTTTTAATTTAAAATCTATTTCCCTGTTGTTGTTTTCAATCAAAAAACGTATCTCTTGATTGTCAATACCGGTATCCATTACATTTTTTAGATATGTGGTTTTTTCTAATATGAATTCTTTAAGCTCTAATTTTTGAAAATCGTCAAGAATAAGGTCTTTATCTAACGTTGTGATTTGCTTTTCAGTAATTTCTTCTGGCTTAAAAGAATTATTATTTTGCGCATAGGAAATTGAAAAAGTAGCTACAGCTAAAAATATATGTAAATAGCTCTTAAATGATTTCATGTTTTAAAAATTATTGTTATAAAAATACTTAAAAAATCAGGTTAATTAACTTAATACAAAAAATTTTGAAACTTTTTTATATTTTAGTACTTAAATAAGATATTGTGCTTGATTTGTTCCAAATAAAAAAAAGATTAGCAGATTATTGCGTCTATCAGGATCGCAGTCATTATGAGGTTGAACAAAAATTGAAAGAATTAAGAACTTTGAATGAGGATGAGAGGGGGGAAATACTCATATGGTTGATACAAAATAATTTTTTGAATGAGGAAAGATTTTCCAAATCGTATGCAAGAGGAAAATTTTATCAAAAAAAATGGGGTAAGATTAAAATTATGCAAGGATTAAAGCAAAAGAGAATTCCAACTAATTTAATAGATAAAGGGATTGAAGAAATTAACGAGGAAGATTATAAATCAACTCTCATGGAGTTGACTGAAAAAAAATGGAATATTCTTAGGGAATCTGAAGTATATTTAAAAAAGAAAAAAATATATAATTATCTATTACAAAAAGGGTATGAATACAATTTAATCAACGAAATACTTAAGAATTATTAGTAGTATTGATTTATTAAATCTATAATCTCTTGAGCAGTTCTTACCCCGCTTTCTCTCCATTTTATTTCACCTCTTCTTATAATTATTAGGGTGGGTACTGACTGAATATGATATGCACTTGCCAATTTTTGATTTTTATCTATATCAATTTTAATAATTGTTGCTTTATCACCAATTTTTTCTTTAACCTCTTTCAATATTGGTGCTAACATTTTACAGGGTTGACACCACTCCGCGGAAAAATCAATTAATACAGTTTTATCTCCTTGAATTATTTCGGTAAAATTTGACATAAATATTCCATTTATTACTTATAGTATTACAAAAATTAAACCGTTGGGTAGATTATTACGATTTTTTATCGTTATTTATTTAATACAATTTAATTATTGAAAAGTCATTTTGATTTTTTTAGTTGAAGATTAAGATAATGTTATTAAAAGTAGTAAACTAAATTGTAGTGAGTAAAATTTATTGAATAAAATAAAGTTTTATCAATTAATGGGTATATCAAAAAAAAGTATAAATTCGTTAATTTATAAAATTGCTAAGTAGATCAATATTCATACTAATTACTATATGCTTGGGATTATTTATCCAGGCTCAGGATATTGATTGGAAAAATCCAAATTTCAAGTGTAAAAAAATTGTAATAAAGGACACCTTAGTAGTACTTGATTCTCTAAAGATTATACCTGAGCCGATTTCCATAAAGAATAAAAATAATGAAGAAATAAACTCCAAATTATACTTATACCATTCGCTACTAAATGCGATAAAAATTGATCCTTTATTGATAGGTCAGGAATTAAAAATTTGCTATTATCTATTTCCTGAAAAAAAAGAAAAATTAATTTATTCTAAAGATACGTCACTTATAGTGAGAATTAATAAGCCTGTAAAACTTTATGAAATAACTGAAAAAGTAAAGAAAAATAATGAATTTTTTCAAAATTTGAAAAGTTCAGGGACCTTAATTAGAGGAATCACTTTTGGAACCAATCAAAGTGCTTCCGTTCAGTCTTCATTGGATTTAGAGCTCTCCGGTCATTTAAGTAAAGATGTTATGATAAAAGCAGCTATATCAGATCATAATATACCTATACAAGCCGACGGATATACCCAACGATTGGATGAATTTGATAAAATCTATATTGAGCTGTCTAATAAAAATTCTTACTTAAGAGCGGGACATTTAGATTTGATTCAAGACCAAGATTATTTTGCCAATTTTACGAGAAAGATTACAGGTATGCAAATTGGAACACGAATAAAACGTACAAATTCATTTACCGATTTATATGCTTTAGGTTCACTTTCCAGAGGAGAATTTAATCGAATGAAATTTACCGGAATAGAAGGAAATCAAGGGCCTTATAAATTAAAAGGAAAACATGGAGAACTTTTTATAATTGTATTATCAGGGTCAGAAAAAGTTTATATGAACGGTGCGTTACTAAAAAGGGGCGAAGATCAAGATTATACGATCAATTATAATACGGGAGAACTTACTTTTACCTCTAAAACCTATATTTCTTCCAATAGTCGTATAGTAGTAGAATATATTTATAATACAACAACTTATACACGCTTTTTATTATATACGGGTGGAAAATATCAATCTGAAAAATTTACTTTTAGTGCCAATATATTTTCTGAAAATGATACCAAAGCTAGTAATCAAGAATTGACAGATAGACAAAAAGAAGTTTTACGTGAAGCAGGAAACGATATAGACCGAATGTATGCGCCGAATGCAGTATTAACCGAATATGATCCAAACAAAATCTTATATAAAAAAATAAATACAGGACAAGAATCAATTTATCAATATTCAACCGATAGCTCAGAAGAATTATATACACTTTCATTTACCTATATGGGGGCTAATAAAGGAAATTATAAAATTGTATCACTTCCTGTAAATGGTCGTGTATATGAGTATATTCCTCCAATTGACGGCATATTACAAGGGGAATATGAACCCGTAACCCAATTGATTCCACCTCAAAAAACACAAATAGTTTCAACTCATGCAGAATATAGGTTTAATAAAGGTAATTTGGGTGTTAATTTGGCACTAAGCGATCATGATGAAAATACGTTTTCGTGTATTGGAAATGGCAAAAATAAAGGTTTTGCAAGTAAAATATACTTATATAAAAATATGGATAAAAAATATTGGAAAAGTAATTTTAATTTATCCCATACTTTTATTCATAAAAACTTTCACATCTTAGAAAGAATTAATCAAGTTGAATTCGATAGGGATTTTAATATTTCACAAGAATTCAATGGCATAAATCAGAATCAATTAAGTCTGGGTTGGCAAAACAGACTATATGAAAAATGGAAGTTAAATTACACCTTGAATTATTTAGACGAAGAAAATTTTTATAAAGGATACAAAAATGATATACACCTGGGATATGCTACTAATAATACAGCCATATCTACAAAGGTTAGTTATTTATATTCCAAACAACAAGATAGTATTCATTCTAATTTTATAAAGCATATTTCGGAAGTTAATCAACAAATAGGAAAGGTGAAAGTAGGAATCGGTTTAAAAGGAGAAACCAATAAAGTTAAAAACAATTTACTGTCAAAATATACCTCATCCAGTTTTAACTGGAATGAAATATATGCAACCTTACTCACAGATAGCGCAAAAATTTTTACTCAATTAAAAATTTATGCCAGAACAGATGATTCCGTACGTATTGGTATACTGAAAAATTTTACCACTTCCTATGGAACGATCATAAACAATCAATTGATACAAACTCAAAATCATAATTTAAAAATTGATTTGCATTATCGTAAAGTGCATTACAGTAAAGCTATATATACAAATCAAAAAGATGAAAATTACTTATTAGGATCTATTCATTGGAATAAAATTTTACTTAAAAGCGGATTAGTCTTAAATTCTGAATATGAGTTGTCGAGTGGTCAGGAAGCTCAAAGAGAATTTAAATATGTAAAAGTGACGGATGGAAAAGGCATTTATAAATGGACGGATTATAATGGGAACGGAATAGAGGAAATTGATGAGTTTGAAGTGGCAGAATTCAGTGATCAAGCACAATATATACGAGTTTATACAGACAATGTAAACTATTTAAAATCAAATAATAATAAATTACTGTTTACCATACATGTACATCCCTCTCGGTTTCTTAATTCCGACTGGTGGAAAAGAATAACCTTACAATCTGCTTTTCAATCGATTTCATCTTACAAGAAAAATAATAAAACCGTTGAACTTGATCCGTTTTCCAATAAAAATCTCTTGACTCAGACACAGAATATGACTACAAATTTATCATTTAATCGAATCAGTGTACACAAATGGACGGGAGCTTTTCAATTCATGGAAAATAACTCTACACAATTTATATTTACCGGAAAAGACAAAAGAAATAGTGTCAATTTTCAAGCTTTAGTAAATTATAAACCATGGGATTTATGGGTTTTTTCTCTTCAAAATAATTTTATCACAGATAAAAGTAGATCTCAACTTTTTGTTACCAAACGATTTACCATTGAAACAACAGCTTTTCATCCTTCATTAACCTATGAAATTCAAAAAAATATCAGCCTTAAAGCCCTACTAAAGTATCAACATAAAAAAAACAAATTAGGAAATGAAAGGTTAGAATGGAAACAAGCCGGATTTGAATGCCATTGGAATGATGAGAAAAGAACCTCTCTTACCGGCACTTTTTCATATATAAAAAATGAATTAAAAGGAAATAATTTTTCCTTGGTATCCAGTCAGATGATGGAAGGACTACTAAGTGGAAAAAATATGATATGGAAAGCATATCTTCAACGGGAGCTTAGCTCTGTTTTTACATTGAATATTATATATGATGGTCGCAAAAGTGAAGATTCAAAAACCATACATACGGGAAGTGTTCAGATAAAAGCTTCATTTTAATAATTAAATCTTAATTTGAGGAGTAAAAAATATTAACAGTTACCAAATAATTTAAAAAATGGTTATGATTTATAATTAATGATGTTTCTTATAAAAAATATTAATTACTTATAAATTTAATTATCACTATATCAAAACGATTAAATAGATCAAACATTTTTAAAAAAAATGAATTTTATAAAAAACTAAAATTAAGATAAAATCAATCAATTATATCTGTGAAATTTATTACATTTGGTTCATAAACTAAATAATTCTAACATAAAGCTTATCATGAAAAAACTGATTTGGATTTTTTTTGTTCTTGCCCTAGTAGCCAATGCTCAAGTTAAGAATCCTATCCAGTGGAAATCGGAAATAAAACATGAAAAAGATAATATCTATGAAGCCGTATTCACTGCAATTTTAGAATCGGGGTGGCATGTATATTCCAAAGATATAAAGGTTGAAAATGCAATTCCAACTTCATTTTCATACCCCGAAAATTCTTCTATAAAACTAATTGGTCCAACTAAAGAAATTGGTAAAAAAATTGAAGAATATTCCGATGTATTTGAAGGAACTTTGATTTATTATTCCAATAAAGTTGAATATAGGCAACGAGTTGAGGTTTTAGGTTCTAAACCGGTTGTATTTGAAGCAGATGTTGAATATCAGATATGCAATGATAAAGTATGTTTAGCACCTGATGAAGAAACCTTTTCTTTCAAATTGATTCCTAAGTCAATAAATCAAGATAAGTCAACGGTCTTACTTAAAGACACGATTAAGCAATTGACTCAACCGAATCCAAAAATAGATTCTGTTCCTTCAACTCCAATAAAAGATTCCGTTCAACCCATAAAAACAATTACAGAAAGCAATAAAAATCAGATCATTATACCCGGCTTTAATATAGCTGAACCCATAAATAAAGATTGCGGAGATAGGATAATTAAAAAAGAAGGTTATATATGGATTTTTACATTTGGTTTTTTAGGAGGATTGGTAGCTTTGCTAACCCCATGTGTATATCCTATGATTCCATTAACCATATCCTATTTTACCAAACATGCTAAAAGTAAAAAAGAAGGCAAGAAAGATGCCTTGATTTACGCTTTTTTCATAGTGTTAATTTTCGTATTATTCACACTGCCCTTTCATCTTATAAGTGGCATAAATCCGGATATTTTTAATCAGATTGCCACCAATGTTTGGTTGAATTTAATCTTTTTTGTGATTTTTATACTGTTTGCTTTTAGTTTTTTTGGATATTACGATATAACGTTACCCGGATGGATGGCTAATAAATCTGATAAAGCTTCCGAATCGGGAGGTATAATAGGTCTTTTTTTCATGGCTTTAACCCTGGTAATCGTTTCATTCTCATGCACCGGTCCTGTTTTAGGAAGCATACTGGCGAATGCAATTCAAAACCCGAATCAGTTGACCGTAGCATTTGGAGGATGTGGATTAGCTTGGGCACTAGTGTTTGGAATATTTGCATTGTTTCCTCAATTTTTACATACGATACCTAAATCAGGAGGATGGATGAATACCGTTAAAGTTGTTTTAGGTTTTTTAGAATTGGCATTAGCGTTCAAGTTTTTATCAAAAGCAGATTTAGTAGCTAAAACTTTCTTGTTAAAAAGAGAAATTTTTATCGCGATCTGGATCCTTATTTGTATTTCAATTGTATTATACTTATTAGGTGTAATTAAATTTCCTCACGATAATAAAAAAGTAAAATTCAATGTAGGAAGAATAATCTGGGCTTGTCTCTTTGGCTTGATTGGGGGTTATATGATCCCCGGATTGTTTCCTTCAGAAAAGCCTAATCTAAAATTGCTTAGTGGACTTACTCCACCTATGCAAATTAGCATATATCCAAACAACCAAAAAAATGGTGTTTTAGGATTGAACATCTTTCATGACTATGAGAAAGCAAGGGAAATAGCAAAAAAGGAAAATAAACCCATACTCATTGATTTTACTGGTTATGGATGTGAAAATTGCCGAAAAATGGAAGAATATGTGTGGAGTGAACCGGATATTTGGAACATCTTACACGATAAATTCATAATTTCATCTTTATACGTTGATGATTCTGAAGAATTGCCTAATAATGAGCAACAAACCCTTCATTTAAAAGATGGAAGAAAAAGAAAAATTAAAACAATAGGAAATAAATGGTCTACTTTTCAAAGAGAGAACTTTAATTCCAATTCTCAACCATTCTATGTATTAGTGACGCCGGATAATAGAATTTTGAATTTTCCGGTTGCAGGTTATATGGATAAAGAAGAATTCAAAAATTTTCTACTATGTGGATATACTACTTATTATGAGCTAAATTAAGAATTCAAAAAGGAAAAATTTTTATTTAAAATATAATTAGTTAACTAATTGAATGCATAAATTATGAAAAAAAAATTAGTTGTTTTAACAGGAGCTGGGATGAGCGTAGAAAGTGGATTAAGCACATTCAGAGATTCTGGAGGATTATGGGAAAATTATAATGTGCAAGAAGTTGCTTCTATTGAGGGATGGTATAAAAACCCGGAATTAGTGCAGAATTTTTATAATATGCGCAGAGCCGAGTTGCAAAAACATGACCCGAATCGGGGGCATCATTTGCTGAAAGAATTGGAATCCATTTTTGATATTTCAATTATAACTCAAAATGTTGACAACTTTCACGAAAGAGCTCAATCAACACATATACTTCATTTACACGGTGAACTGACAAAAGTAAGAAGCGAAACTAATGAATCACTTATTTATGATACGTTACAAGATGTTCATATGGGGGACTTAGCAGAAGATGGTGGGCAATTACGTCCTCATATAGTATGGTTTGGAGAAATGGTTCCTGAAATGGAAAATGCCATTGAAATAACTCAAAATGCCGATATTTTTTTAGTCATTGGAAGTTCTCTTCAAGTATATCCGGCTGCATCTTTACTTGATTTTGTTCCGGTTACCTCAAAAATATTTGTCATAGATCCTAAACCGTTCCGAACCTCATTACGCAAGGATATCATATTCATACAAAAAGGAGCATCCGAAGGATTGGAATATTTTAAAGAGCATTATGCGAACGCTTTATAAAATAAATAATAAGGCATTATAAAAAAATAGAGAATCAGTATTTTAACTATATTATACAAAACTAATTAAAACTTTTAACGGAAATAAAAGAATAAAAACTATGATATAATTTTTTATATTTGAAAAAATAATAAAGTATATACTATGAATATTATTCTTTTTGATGGGAAAGAGTATTCCGATCTTTTACCCTTAACGTTTACGCGACCGGTAGCAGAATTAAGGATGGGAATATTAACATTTGCGGAAAGATGGAAACTTATTTTCCAAACGGAAAAAATCTCTTATCTAACTCAAGGATATCTTTCAGAAAAATATACTCTTCAAAATGAAGAAGAAAATGTATTTATAAATCCCGCCTATTTTCCAAATCAAGATTTTATTTTCCAATTAAAAAATTTAAAATTCGGAGAAGCTTTTTATTATCAGGAAGAGCTGGTAGCAGCAAAAACTACTCTTGAAAATTTTCAATTAAATAAATTTGTCAAAAAATTGGATATAACATTTGAAAGCTTTCATATACAATATCCTTGGGATTTGTTTACTTATAATTCAGATGCCATTACTTATGATTTCCAATTAATTACACAAGGCAGAAAATCATGTACCTTATCAAATACCGTTAGAATCATAGGAGATCCTTCACAACTGTTTGTTGAAGAAGGTGCTGTAGCCGAATATGCAATACTCAATACTAAAGAAGGACCTATTTATTTAGGTAAAAATTCTGAAATTATGGAAGGAGCAATGATTCGAGGTTCCTTTGCCTTAGGTACGGGTTCTAAAATAAATATGGGAGCCAAAGTTTATGGCGGAACAACAGTCGGACCGTATTCCAAAGTAGGAGGAGAAGTAAATAATATTATAATCTTAGGATATTCAAATAAAGGACATGACGGATTTGTAGGAAATTCGGTAATAGGTGAATGGTGTAATTTGGGAGCTGATACCAACTCCTCAAACTTAAAAAATAATTATGCAGAAGTTAAGCTTTGGAATTATACAAAACAAAAGTTTATTAAGTCAGGATTACAATTTGCAGGGATGATCATGGGGGATCATTCTAAATCAGCTATTAATACACAATTTAATACCGGCACGGTAGTAGGGGTTTCGGCCAATATATTTACTTCCGGTTTTCCACCTAATATTATAAAATCTTTTTCATGGGGCGGTAAGTCAGAAAGTCCTAATTTTAAATTGGAACAAGCATTTGAAGTTGCAGAAAAGACTATGAAAAGAAGAGGAATTGAATTATCTGAACAGGATAAGAAAATTATAGAATATATCTATAACAATTACAAATAATTTATACGGATTTTCTAATAAAGTATGGTATAAATTTTTAATCAATTTGTATATGTTAAATTTCATTCAGTTAAATTTTTTGTAAGAAAAAAAAATTATAAATTTGCCCCTTGAATTAATTATATAAATTAATAATAAGATAGGATGGCTGGAACTTATAATAATGTTCTTGAGTTAATTAACAATACGCCGTTAGTTCGCTTAAACAGAGTAACAGAAGGAATGAAAGGTTCTTTTTTTGCAAAATTAGAATGCTATAATCCCGGACACTCAACTAAAGACAGAATTGCGCTTCATATTATTGAAAATGCTGAAAAACAAGGTTTATTAAAGCCAGGAGCAACTATAGTTGAAACAACTTCAGGAAATACAGGTTTTTCCATAGCTATGGTAAGTATCGTAAAAGGCTATAAATGTATAGTAGCAGTTAGCGATAAAACAAAACCTGAAAAAATCTCTTTTCTTAGAGCAATGGGAGCTAAAGTTTATTTATGTCCGGCTAATGTTCCGGCAGATGATCCCAGATCCTATTATGAAGTTGCCAAAAGAATAGCAGCAAATACCCCTAATTCCTTATATATTAATCAATATTTTAATAAAGAAAACACAAAATCTCATTATTTAAGTACAGGACCTGAAATTTGGGAGCAAACGCAAGGGAAAATTACCCATCTTATTGGATGTACAGGAACCGGAGGAACACTTACGGGAGCTGCACAGTTTCTCAAAGAAAAAAATCCTGATATTAAAGTAATAGGAGTGGATGCAGTAGGTTCGGTATTAAAAAAATATTTTGAAACAGGAGAATTAGACCGTAACGAGATCAAACCTTATCAAATTGAAGGTTTAGGTAAAAATTTAATCCCGGGTGCTTTAGATTTTTCTGTTATCGATCAATACGTTAAAGTATCAGATGAGCCCAGTGCCTATGCTACCAGAGAATTAGCTCTAAAAGAAGGAATGATGGTAGGATATACCAGTGGAGCAAGCTTAACAGCAGCACGTACAATAGCAGATACTTTTAGTGATAACTCATTGGCTGTTTTAATTTTTCCGGATCACGGTTCCAGATATATGACTAAAGTTTTCAGTGATGAATGGATGTCATCTCAAGGTTTTGTTAACAGCAAATTGAATGGGTTAGAATCTCACGCTACTGTAGAAAAAATATAACTAACTTTGGTTAAATTGTAACAATGGATATTTTTGAAAGAATAAAAAATAATCCCGGTCCACTTGCTAAATATGCGGACTATGGGGAAGGAGAATATATATTTCCTGTTCTAGAAGGAGAAATCAGCCCAAGAATGAAATTTAAGGGTAATGACATGATCATCTGGAGCATTAATGATTATTTAGGATTGGCTAATCATCCTGAAGTACGAAAAGCAGATGCAGATGCAGCAGCTCAATATGGTATGGCTTATCCAATGGGAGCGAGAGCCATGTCGGGTCAGACTCATTACCACGAAGAATTGGAAAAACAATTGGCTAATTTTGCAAATAAAGAATCAGCTTATTTATTAAATTTTGGATACCAGGGAATGTTATCGATTATAGATACATTGGTTTCCAAAAATGATGTAATCGTTTACGATGTAGATAGCCATGCTTGTATAGTTGATGGAGTAAGACTTCATTTTGGAAAAAGATTTACCTATCAGCACAACGATATAGAAAGCTTGGAAAAAAATCTGAAAAGAGCGGAAAAAAATGCAGCAGAATCAGGAGGTGGTGTTTTAGTTATCACCGAGGGAGTTTTCGGAATGAGAGGAGAGCAAGGTAAATTAAAAGAAATTGTAGAACTGAAAAAGAAATACAATTTTAGATTATTAGTTGATGACGCTCACGGATTCGGTACACTTGGTAAAACAGGAGCAGGAGCAGGAGAAGAGCAGGGCTGCCAGGACGGTATAGATGTTTATTTTTCAACATTTGCAAAATCTATGGCCGGAATTGGTGCATTTGTAGCTTCTAATAAAGAAATAATCAGATATTTAAAATACAATTTAAGATCTCAAATTTTCGCTAAATCTTTGCCGATGCCTATGGTGATTGGTGCGTTAAAAAGATTGGAATTGTTACGAAGCAAACCCGAACTTAAAGATAAACTATGGCATAATGTAAAGAAACTTCAAGAAGGATTAAAAGCCAGAGGATTTGATATCGGTAAAACCAATACTTGTGTAACTCCTGTATATATGCAGGGAGATCCTATTGAGGCTACTTTATTAATTAAAGATATTCGTGAAAATTATAAAATTTTTACCAGTGTTGTAGTATATCCGGTTATTCCTAAAGGAATGATACTTTTACGTTTAATACCAACGGCTTCACATACAGATGAAGAAATTGATAAAACCTTGGATGCTTTCGAAGCTGTTAGAGACAAGCTGGTTGGAGGTGTTTATAAACAACAAATGACAGATTTAAATTTAAATATTTAATCTTTTTGTCTAAATAAAAAAATAAAAACCTGATTATTTAAAATAATCAGGTTTTTTTATGCGATAAGTTTTCAATTTATTTTTAAGTATTCAAATTATTAATCAAAAGGTGAAAGTTTAAAAAAAACTCTTTTAATTTGAATAACTATCTATTTTAATTATTCTTTATTTTTAGAATCTATGAGAATGGTTACCGGACCATCATTGAGTAAAGAAACTTTCATATCTGCACCGAATATCCCGGATTGGACAGGCTTTGATAATATATTGGATAATTGATCTTTAAATTTTTCATACATAGTATTGGCAAATTCTTGTTTTGCGGCTTTTATATAACTCGGCCTATTACCTTTTTTTGTGGAAGCATGAAGGGTAAATTGGCTTACTAATAAAATATCCCCTCCAATATCCAAAATTGATTTATTCATTATTTCATTTTCATCATTAAATATTCGAAGGTTACAAATTTTATTAGATAACCAATCTATATCTTCCCGGTTGTCTGCTTCCTCAATACCTAAAAGTATCAACAAACCATGATCAATTTGGCCAACTATTTTATTATCAACTTTCACGGAAGATTCTAAAACTCTTTGGATAACCACTCGCATAAAATTAAATCTTAAAATTATAAATCATTTAAAATTTTAGTAATTTCACTCAAATTAGGAGCTATAATAATGTCAACCCTTCTATTAGCTGCTTTTCCGGTAGCTGTGGAATTACTGGCTAGAGGAGCATATTCACTTTTACCGGAAGCGGTCATTTGCTTAGGCGAAACTCCTTCGGATTGAAGAATTTTAGTTATGGCGGTTGCACGCATTACGGATAAATCCCAATTGTCTTTAATGCTTCCGCTACCGGCATATTTATCGGAATCTGTATGTCCTTGAATAATTATATTTAAATTTTTATCTTTAGATAAAACTTCGGAAAGGTCGTGAAGCGCTTTTATACCTTCCGTTTCCACCGTCCAACTTGCTGATGGAAACAGAAGTTTATTCTCCATGGAAACGTAAATATTTCCATCTTTTTCTTCAACAGTTATTCCTTTTCCTGAATAATTTTTTAAAGCGATTTGAAGTTTGTTTTTTAATTTGGAAACCGATTCTTTTTGTTGAGAAATTAAGTTTTCCAACTCATTAATTCTTTTAATTTTTTCTTGTAGCTGACCTTGGGTTTGCTCTAATTCATTTAATATTTTTTTTCTGGATTGTTCCGTAGTTTGAACTTGATCAGCTATTTGTGCGTTTTTGGCTTTAAGATCTTCCATATCTTTAAGTCGTGTAGCATATTCAATTTGAAGATCTGAATATTCAGCATCCAGCTGTGCTTTCTTTTTAGCTAGGGCGTCTTGTTGTTCTTGTAATGATGAATATTGGTCGGATAAAGATTTTAATTCGTTTTCTTTTTCTTGAATTGCTTTTTGACTTTTTCTTTCTCCTTGCAATGAAGCATAATATTTTTTTTCCAATTCATCGTATCTGGATTGAGGTACACACGATGCGGCGAGAATTACAAGAGAAATAATACAAGTTGCTTTTTTCATAATTAGATAATTTAATTAAAGATTTTGTGTTTGATTTAGGTCGAAATCAATACCTACCGGAGCGTGGTCGGAGTGTACTGCTTGAGTTAAAATATAAGCTCTTTGCAAATGTTTTACCAAAGGCTTGGTAACCAAAGTGTAATCGATGCGCCATCCTTTATTATTGCTTCTGGCTGTTTTTACACGGTATGTCCACCACGAATATTGATTGGGTTCATGATTAAAAACCCGTAAAGTATCTACCAAATTACATTGTTCAAAGAAACGATCCATCCATTCTCTTTCTTCAGGAAGAAAACCGGAAACTTTAGCATTTCGAACCGGATCATTGATGTCAATGGCTTTATGACAAATATTTATATCGCCATTTATAATAAGGTTTTTAAACTCTTTTTCTAATTTTTTAATATAATTTAATAAATATTCGCAAAATTTCATTTTAAAACCTAAACGAGAAATATTGGTTGCAGAGGGAACATAAACACTTAAAACTGAAAAGTTTTCAAAATTTGCTTGTAATACTCTTCCTTCTTGATCGTATTCTTGCTCATCACAACCATATTTCACTGAAACCGGTTTTTCTTTAGATAAAATTGCTACTCCGCTATATCCCTTTTTTTCTGCCGGAAACCAGTAGGAATGATAACCCAAACTTTCAAATACTGTTGAGTCGAATTGATCAGTGTGTGCTTTTATTTCTTGCAAGCAAAGTATATCAGGATTGGCAGATTTCAACCAATCAAGTAAGCCTTTATTTAATGCGGCTCTTATTCCGTTAACGTTGTAACTCAATAGTTTCATTTTACAAAAGTACTGTTTTTTATATTTCAGATTTTTATAAAAAAACGTTTTACTTGTTAATAATAAATTAAAAAAGAAATGTTTTTTAAATCACTAGTTTATAGTATAAAGTAACTACATAACAAGTTAGAAGTTTACAAATGGCTAATAAGTAGAGATAGAAAAATATTTTAAAATTTGATATTTTATTTTAAAATGATGTATTCAAGACTAAGTACTCATTGAGTAATAATAAAATATGATATAATTCAGCTTTATTTAAATAGTATTATAATATAAATTTGTATTTTATATAAAATAAAATTACTATGAATTCTTTATATTTATCTGTATTAAATTTTATAAGTTCTCTGTTTTTATAGGTTGTATCTGATCAGGAAATTTAAATTTAAAAATTTCTATTAATGAGAGTAATTTAATTAGTAATCATTTATGAAATGTATTTATAAAACTAAGGATAACGATATAAATGTGCTTGTATGAAGATTAATATTTTATTAGTTTTATTCTTTCAGTTCTTCCTAAGTTTTTCTCAAAAAGTTCATATTAAAGGAGAAATAAAATTTGAAAAAGGTAATTCCGGTCATTTAGCTGAAGTAATTCTGGCAAATCGAGATTCGATGGTAGGAAAAGTTATAGTCAAAGAAGAAGGTAGATTTTGTTTTGATCATTTGTCTTTAGGAAATTATAACTTGATCATTAAAGAGTCGGGGGAAGTTTTATATGCTCAAAGCTTGGAACTTAAAGAAGATACTGATTTAGGTATACTATCTATACGAACGCCTAACGAATTACAGGAGATATTAGTTACCGGAAAAAAAAGGTTAATTGAAAAGAAAGTTGACCGAACGATTTATAATATTGAAAATTCAATAGGATCCGCCGGAACAGATGTTTTAGATATTTTACACCTTATGCCGGGAATAGAGGTACGAAATAATCAATTATTTCTTACAGGTAAAAGTTCGGTAAAAGTGATGATTGATGATAAAATCCTTTACTTGAATGGTGATGATTTATTTAATTATTTAAAAAGTATTCCTTCTGACCAGGTAAAGACTATTGAAGTTATAACTACGCCTCCCTCACAATATGATGCAGAAGGTAACTCAGGTCTCATAAATATAAATTTAAAAAAAATCAAAAAAGATTTTTGGGCTTCTAACCTTACGTCTTCATATAAACAAGGGTATTACGCATCAGGTAATTTTGGGGCAAACTTTACTTACAGTAAAAATAAAATAAACTTAGGGCTATCATCTAATTACTCGAACGGCAAATACAAAAATTTAAAAAAAAGTAAGGTGTATTATCCCGAGCAATTATGGGATGAAAAGGAAACAGGTAAAAATTATCAAAATACACTCAGTTCAAAATTTTTGTTAGATTATCAATTAACTTCTAAATGGAATTCAGGAATACAATATTTGCTCAATTATTCAGAACCGCATTCTCGATATAAGGATATAACAAATTTCCATACATATGAAAATAAATTGGATTCATTACTCAGGACTAAAAGCTATGAAAATTCTACAAAAAGATTGAATTCACTTAATTGGTATTCACATTTTACCATTGATAGTTTAGGTAAAATAATAAAATTGAATTTTGATTATTTTAACTACAATACTGAGAAAAAATACAATTATTTAACCCAATCATATGGAGTTCACAACGATCTAATTACGCGTTATTTTCCAATTGAAAATAAGGGATCGCTAGATATTAATAATTATAGCGGCCGGGTTGATATTGATTACCCCCTTTCTTTTATAAACTTACAATACGGGGCTAAAATATCTTTTACGAAAACGAAAAGCAGTTTAAGGAATTATCTGACAAAAGGTGAGAGTGTAATTGAAAAAACGCATCAAGATGACTTTATATATAAAGAAAATTCGCAAGCTCTTTATGTCTCAGCCAGTAAAGAAATGAAAAAATGGGATATTCAACTAGGGATTAGAATGGAAAATACGCAAACTCGTGGAAATTCCATTTCACTTAATGAACATAATAAAAATAATTATTTGAAATTTTTTCCAACCTTATATATACTTTATAAAGCAAACGAGAATAATTCTTATTCTTTTACCTATTCCAGAAGAATTGACCGGCCGGATTACAATTCCGTTAATCCGTTCAGGAATTATTCTAATCCCTATCAATATTCTGAAGGGAATCCTTTTCTAAAACCTGTAATTAATAACAGTATTGAGTTATCTTATTATTATAAAGACATTATACAAACCATTTTACAATTTATGATTCAAAAAGATAACTTTAACGATGTTACCTATTTGGATAAAGATAGTTATATACAAGCAACAAAAGTGGAGAATTATTTTGATAATTACGGAGTAGGCATCATTCAATCTTTTACCTATACTAAATTGAATTGGTTGCAAAGTAATCTAATGTTAGTCGGGGGATATCTATATTTAAAATCTAAAATATATCCGATCACGGATAAATCTCAAGAAGGATTTATGGGTAGAATACAAGCTAATAATACATTTATCCTTAATAAAAGTAAGACACTGTCAGCAGACTTGATAATTTCTTATTACCCGCGCAGTCAAGGAGCTTTAAGTACCAATTATTCATTAACACAAATGGATATGTTTTTTAAAGCTCAATTGTTGGATAAAAAAATGCAATTATCCTTACAGGTTACTAATCTATTTAATGCAGATCAATTTAGAAATAAAAGCACCAATAACGGTATAAATGCTAAATATAGAGGGTATTATGAATCTCCTTCAATACGAATATCACTAAGCTATAAATTAGGAAGTTCAACAGTAAAAGAAAAAAATATTGAGGGAAGTAATACAGAAGATCAGAATAGAATTAAATAAAAAATACAGATTGCAATCGTTGTCCATAAATGAGTCAAGACACAAAAAGGTTACTCTAAAATTTATAATAATTATTCAAATATGAAAACAACAAAAAAAGTTGACGTTAAAAAATTTGAAACATTACAAACGTCAGGAGAAGTTTTAAAAGGAGGTTTTTCAAAATCATTAACTGCAGTTGATGCTAAGGATGTAATGGGTGGATGTATGAATGTAGGAATTTGTATAAATAAATGTACGGGTCCGGGTAGATGGAAATGTTAACAATCTTGCTTTAGCCTTACAGAGTATTGTTAGCAGCAATACTCTGTTATGGACTATAAAATAAGTCTAAAAAATTGTTAGGTGTATTTTATAAAGCTTTATTGATATGTTTGGGTGAGTAAAACAGATGTATTGTTAATAATCGCATAGTTATATTAAAATATTAGAGTCAAAGTTAAACAAAACTAATTTTTGCCTATGAGCACTTGGTTTATATTCAAATGAATTATCATGACTTCTTATGTCTTATTAAAATATTAATCTATCAATCATTTTTTATAAATATATAACGAATAATAAGATTTACTATAACGATCATCTAAATGTAAATACAATATAATATAAGTATAAAATAAGTATAAAGCAAATAAATGGATTTTATTTTTTAAAATTTAATAGAAGAGAACTTAATAAATTAAATAAATATAATGGAAATACATTCTATGAAATATAGTCATTATAATGTATGCTTACCATATGGAGAGCAATATGTTTTATATAATACCCTTGAGCAACGATTACTTTTTATACAATCTGAACTTAAAGAATTAATGGAAATGAATAAAACATCAGAGCTAAAAGAGATCCATCCGGAGTTTTTCAATTATATGGTAGAAGAAAAATTTATTATTAATGATGAAATAGATGAGCTGGATGAAATAAAAAAAATAAGTAAAGGCATTGATGAAGATAATTCATTGTTTTTATTAACTATCAATCCAACTATGAATTGCAATTTTAAATGTTGGTATTGTTATGAAAATCTGGTAAGAAGTTCAAGGTTAGATGAAAATGGACTTTCTAAAATCAAAAGGTTGATAGATACCATTACCAATAATAAGGATTTAAAAAATATGAATATCTCATTTTTTGGAGGAGAACCTTTATTATATTTTAATAAAAATGTAATTCCTATAATTAATTATTATTTAGAAAGATGTGCAGAGAAAAATATAAATGCATATACATCTTTCACTACTAATGGATATTTAGCAAATCAAGAATTTATAAATTTTTTCTTGGATAAAAACGTCCGATGCAATTTACAAATCACCTTAGATGGTCATAAAGAAGAACATAATAAAGTGCGCTATATAAGTCAAAATAAGGGTTCTTATGATAAAATTGTTTCAAATATAAAAAACTTGATAAAGAATAAATTCTATGTGAATGTTAGAATAAATTTCACTGATTCAAATATTTTTAATGCAAACAAAATTTATGACGATTTTGAAGACGTCGAAGAAGATATTAAAACTCAATTTTTAAAATTCGATTTTCATAGAGTATGGCAAAATAAAAAAATAGATCAGACACAAGATATTGCTGATAAAGAAATGAATCAAATAAATAGCAAAGGGGGGAAAACCTCGTGCCATGAATATAGCCCGGATACCCTTCGAAATTCATGCTATGCAGATAAAAAAAATAGTGTTGTTATCAATTATAATGGAGATATATTTAAATGCACGGCCCGTGATTTCTCAACTAAAAATAGGGAAGGATATTTAACGGAAAACGGAGAATTATTTTGGGAAAATGACTCGTTAAATAAACGAATGAATTCAAAGTTTAAGAATCGCCCATGCTTAGAATGTAAAATTTTACCTTTATGTAATGGGGGATGTTCTCAAACTGCCTTGGAAAGTCTGGCCGCTAATAGAGAGTATTGTGTGTATTCATGGGATGAGACAGAAAAAGAAAAGGTTATAAGAAATAAAATAAGTGAAATTTTAGAGAATGCGAATAAATAAAAGGCATCGTTTACAATTTTATAATCAACTCGAAAGCAGCGATTGCGGAGCAGCCTGTCTAGCCATGATCATGAGCTATTTTGGCAAAAAAACTTCACTTAATTATATTAAATCTTTTTTTGAATTTACTCGTATTGGAGTATCTGTAAAAGATCTCGTGGATGTCTCCGAAAAATTAGGATTAACAGCCCATGCGTTAAAATTAACTGTTGAAGAATTAGATGAAATTCCCACGCCTTATATTTTATATTGGAAACAAAGTCATTTTGTAGTTTTAGAAAAAATAGTTAAAAAGAAAAATCAAGTTTATTATCATTTAGCAGATCCCGGTTATGGTAAGGTAGTACTAGATAGAGAATCTTTTATAACTGAGTGGAAAGAAAACAATACTAAGGGGATCGTTTTATTTTTAGAACCTTCTGAAAATTTTTGCTCTATAAAAATTGATAGTGTAAAAAATAAAAGTTTGTTTCAATCCAGTATAATAAAATATACATATGAATTTTTAAAAAATCATAAACGTAACTATTTCCTTGCTATATTTTTAGTTTTCATAGGATTAGTGACGAATTGGTTCATTCCTTTTACTTTTCAGAACATTATTGATTTAGGAATTTCTTCAAAATCATTACGAGTAGTTTATTATCTTTTATTAGCGCAATTTATTTTGTTCATCTCTAATTTTGCCTCAGACTTTTTTAGTCAAATTGTGCTAACTAAGCTAAACTTCATATTAAGTATTGAATTACGGAAAACATTACTTTTAAAAATATTACGTTTACCCATAGTTTTCTTTGACACTCAAATAAATACGGAAATTCTACAACGATTGGAAGATCAGCAAACCATTCAACGGTTTTTTACTTGGAAAGGGGTTACTTTACTATTGAGTTTTTTAAATGTGGTTGTTTTTAGCTGTGTATTGGCATATTTTAGCATAACCATATTTTGTGTATATCTGGTGTTGTCAATAATTTCAGTATTGTGGTTTTCTATTTTTTTTAATAAACGAAATATAATTGAATATGCATCATTTTTAAAAAGATCAGAAAACAGCAATAATATATACGAATTCATAATGAATATGCCTGAGATAAAAATTAATAATGCTCAGGAAAAAATTATTGATCGAATTATTTCTACTCAAGATAAATTAAACCGATTGGAAATTAAATCGTTACTTTTAAATACCTATCAGCTTTTTGGAGTAGATACACTTTCCAAATTAAAAGAAATTATTGCCATAGCATTTTGTGCAACATTTATCATAGAGGACCAAATGTCTTTGGGAACTTTAATGGGAATATCCTATGTCATAGGACAACTTTCAACACCATTACAAAATTTAATTATGTTTCTTCGTGATACACAAGATACCATTATTGCCAATAAAAGAATTGAACTAATCTATGAAATACCTGATGAAGATTCTCAAAATAAAAAGCACATAAAAAATTGCGTTATTCATAATATTTATATTGATCATGTGTCCTTTAAATATCCGGGAACCCATAATCCCTTTATACTAAAGGATATACATATGGTAATACCTAAAAACTCCATAACGGCCATTGTCGGCGCTAGTGGAAGTGGTAAAACAACTCTGTTGAAATTATTATTGTCGTACTATCCTATAAAAAAAGGAGGAATATATTTAGATACCTGTTCCATGAATGATATAAATGCCGAAGAATGGAGAGAGCGATGTGGAACAGTGCTTCAAAATGGAACCATCTTTAGTGATACCATTGCAAGTAATATTTCCATGTCCGGAAAAAGCTATGATGTAGACAAACTTAGAAAAGCAGCAAAAATAGCGGGAATACAAGATTTTATAGAAAACTTACCGATGCATTATTTCACTCGTGTCGGGAATGCAGGGATAGAATTATCGGGCGGACAAAAACAAAGAATCCTTATAGCGAGGGCTGTTTATAAAAATCCTGAATACTTATTTTTTGATGAAGCTACTTCTGCTTTAGATTCTGAAAATGAAAGGATTATTCATGCCAATTTACAAGAATTTTTTAAAGGTAAAACCGTGATAATTATTGCCCATCGATTATCAACAGTTAAAAATGCAGATCAGATAATAGTTTTAAAAAACGGTCAAATAGTAGAAACAGGAAATCATAGCCAATTAGTAAAATTAAGGTCAAATTACTATAATTTGGTTAAAAATCAATTGGAATTGGGCACATAATCCTAAATTAATTCAATCCTTCCAAATTCTCAATTACCGATGAAAAACTAATTTCTTCAATAATTTTATAAAGAGGTCTAGTTCTTTTATACTATATAAATATCATAGATAATTCAAAAAATTATATCAATCGACTAAAAAAATAAACATTAAGTTTATAATAAATTAAAATTATAAAAAAATCAACATATTTTAAATGATAAAAATCATAAAAAAATAAAATACAAACAAAAGGGATAAAATGTCTGTTTTATATCGGTATTGGATAAAAATATACTAAGTTCTCTTTAAATTTTATCTTAATTTATTTGAGAATAAATTAAACATAACTTGATAATGTGTTTAAATGATATAACAAATTTTTATATAATATTTTATTAGTATAAATTTGCTTTTTTCTTTATAACAAAAACTATGAAAATTTGCTTATTATTTGTTATTGCATTAGTATATATTTATTCCTATTCCCAAGAAATCTCTATTAAAGGAGCAATTGAATTTGGTGAAAATATATTTGAAAACAAATTGGAAGTATATTTAATTAAGCAAGATTCTATTATCATTACTTCAGAGTTAGATAATCATAAAAACTTTATTTTTAAAAATTTACACGAAGGTTTATACGAGTTAAAAATTAAAGAAGATAGTGAAGAATTATATTCCAACCCATTAATAATAAAAGAAAATACAGATTTAGGAATAATTAATCTGTCTACCGGTATAAAATTACAGCAGATAGTTGTTACAGGAAATAAAAAATTAATAGAACGAAAAATAGATCGAACTATATTTAATGTTGAAAATTCAGCTGCAACCTTAGGAGGAGATGGTTTGGATGTATTGAAATTAACCCCGGGAATACAAGTTAAAAATGATCAAATATCCATGGTCGGTAAAAGTAGCTTGAAAGTATTAGTTAATGATAAGATCATTCCACTATCTGATGATGATTTAATTAATTATTTAAAATCCATTTCATCTGATAATATTAAGAAAATTGAAGTGATCACCGCACCTTCCGCGAAATACGATGCTGAAGGAAATTCGGGATTAATAAATATTGTTTTAAAAACAAGTAAAAAGAATAATTGGAACAGTTATATTGGTGGGACTTATAAACAGGCTAAATATGCGTTATTTAATGAAAATTTAGGATTTATATTTAATTATAAAAAACTTACATTCAATACTGCTATAGATTTTTATAATGGTAAAAATTTTTCACAATTGATCAATAAATATAGTGAATTTACTGATAGAAATATCAATAATTATATTAATAGTAATTTTAAGCTAAAAAAATACTTTAATGGAAACCTTGATTTGGATTATCAAATAATAGAGAAATTAAATTTAGGTGTTCACTTATTGTATAAGAAAACAGAAGGTTCTTTAAATCTGTATAATAAACAATATCAATATAATTTATTAAATCCAGATATTCTGACGAATAGTGTGTCAAAAGAAAACGAAGAAAGAGAAAACTTTTATTCGAATTTTTACACACACTATAAATTGGATAGTCTGGGAAGTAAGATTAAATTTAATTTGAATTATTTTAAAAATACGAGAAAAGAAAATGCAATTTTAAATTCAAAAGATTATATAGATTTTGATTCGTATTTACCTACAAACGATTTTGCCTCTCTGGATACAAATAATCAAAAAATTTCAAATTATTCCGGAAATTTAGATGTAGAGCAAAAATTAAAAAATTTGGGAATAGATTATGGAATTAAAATATCGCATAGTAAAATAACTAATAATATAGGCTATAGTGAAAATAAAGAAGGAAAAAATGATTTTCAAGAAAAATACAAAGATCTTTTGGAATATAAAGAAAACATTCAAGCAATTTATTTTTCAGGGAAAAGAAAAATTTTGGATAAATGGGAAATACAAATCGGTTTACGATTGGAAAGTTTTCAAAGCAAAATTAATTCCATAGTATCAAAAGAAGAATACAAGTCTAATTCAATTGAATTATTTCCGAGTTTTTATTTATCATATGTGTTAAATGAAAAAAATACTTTTACATTTGCCTATACAAGACGTATAAATAGACCTTGGTATAGGGCATTAAATCCCTTTGTTCTTCATATAAACAAAAATACTACACAAGCAGGTAATCCATATCTACATTCTTCAAATTCAGATAATTTAGAATTAAATTTTACCTGGGACAATAAGTGGACCAGTGGAATCTATTTTTATAAAGCGGAAAATGTGATAAACATGGTAAATTATTTAAAAGAGGACGAAACTAATTTTGTGCATTATAAATTTGAAAACAGTGTCAACGAGTATTCCGTAGGTCTAAATCAAAATTATGTATTCAATACATTTAAATTTTGGGAAAGTACTTTTACAATAAATTTATTTTATAAAGAAAATAAATCTAAAATTGAAGGTTTTAATTCAAATAATACTATAAGTTCAAGCTTAGAGACAAATAATAATTTATTTCTAAATAGAAATAAAACTGCATATTTTACCATAGTATATCAATATAATTTTCCTCAGTATGATGGGACGGATAAATTGAAATCCTTTTCAAATTTTGGAGCAGGATTGAAATGTCTGTTTCTTGATAAAAAATTAGTGCTTTCCTTATATGCCAATGATATTTTTAAAACATTTAAATATAAAGTATATAGTGTATACAATCAAAATAAGAATAAAATTACTGATTATGAATTTTCACAAAATCTACGGTTTTCGATAAAATATAATTTTGGGAATAATTTAATAAAATCAAAGTCTATCAAAATAGGTAATGAGGAAGAACAAATCAGAGCTAAATAGACAATAAAAATACTTGCAAGTAATCGTATCGGTACGATTAATTACCGAATATTAATGTTTAATAATTAAATATAATTAAAAAATGAAAAATTCAAAATTAAAATCAGCTTTAGTAACTATGAATTCCAAAAAAAATAGTTCTGTTAAAGAATTAACTGTGGAAGAGATTAAAGTAATTAAAGGAGGAAGTAGTGAACGTGTTATTTGCCTCTATAATTGCGGTGTAAATTAAATTTAAATGAGGTGCTATTTATTAGCCCTCATTTTTAGCATTAAATAATAAAATATATATGTATAAATTATCTAAATATTTAATAGATGTTGATTTAGAAAATGGAGAAATACTTCTTTATTCAACCAAAACTGGTAAATTAATTTGCCTTAGTGAGGAAATATATAAACTAATAGTCAATAAGAAATATAATAAAATTAATGATAAAATTCTATATAAATTATTCTATTTTCAAATTATTATATCAGAAGATGAAAATGAACAAGAATTAATAATCAATGATCTATTGAATTTATCATCTATAAAAAATAAGTTCTTGAATTTAACTATCCAACCTACGGCAAATTGTCAATTAGGGTGTAACTATTGCGGTCAAATTCATGAAAAACTGAATATGTCAGAATCTTTGGTTACAGAGGTATATAACTATATAAAATATAAGTTAGAGTTAGGTAATTATAAAAATTTAAATATTACCTGGTATGGTGGTGAGCCACTTTTGGGTTTTAGTTCAATAAAAATTTTAAGTGAAAAGTTAATTCTACTTTGTAGTAAAATAAATGTTGATTATTCAGCAATGATGATTACTAATGGATTAGGATTGAAAGAAAATATATTTTCTGATTTAGTACATTTTAATATATTAAAATACCAAATAACATTAGATGGTGATAAAATTTCACATGATAATAGTAGATTTACGAAAAAGAAAGGAAGAACATTTGATGCTATATTGTCAAATATTGTGAAAGCTGTTGCTAATCCTATATATGATGAAAAGAAATGTAAGATATTTATAAGATGTAATGTTCATAAAGATAATTACAAATCTATTGACAATTTAATTGATCATTTATATGAATTAGGAATTTCAAAAAAAATATCGATGAATTTTGCTCCGGTACATGACTGGGGGAAAAATTATGCAAAAGAGAATGTAGGACTTGCTCCGGAATATTTTGGAGAGTTAGAAATAGAATGGCTACTTAAAATGAAAGAATATGGATTTAGGCACTCTAAATCTCTTCTACCAGAAAAAAAATACAGTACTTGTATGGTAACAAATTTAGATTCAGAATTAATTGATGCTAAAGGCAGATTGTCCTATTGTTGGGAAATACCTTATACACCTGAATTTGATTATGAAAACAGTGAGATGTTTCATGGTCATATTCTCAAAAGGGAATATAAGGATAGAAATAATTTACCTTTAGGTAATTGGTATGAAAGTATAAATCAAGTAGAATATAAAACGACTTGTAAGAATTGCAAATTTTTACCGGTGTGTTTGGGAGATTGTCCTATAAATTGGTATAAAGGTTTCGCTTCTTGTCCTTCCTTTAAGTACAATATAAAAGATTTAATGGTTCTTGAATATATTAATAATAAAGAAATGTTAAATGGAGAAAGATATTTGTCAAATTAATGAAGAATTAAATTCATTTTTAATTAATACGTATAGAAGAAAAAAATTTAATCGTGATCATATTTTTTATGAAGTTTTAGAAATCTTAAAAAATGAATTTAAAGATTCTACAAGATTAAAAATAATTTTCATATTTAGTGAAATTGAAAAGTGCGTTTCATTATTAAAAAATAAATCGGAATTTTCAAACGTACAAATAATCAAAGCAGATAAATTATATAATGATCTCAATGAATCTTTAAAAAAATATATGGGAATAAGTTATCACCCTATGAAAGCGCTTGAATATTACAATTTGAAAAATTTTACAGAAGCTATAGAACAAATAGATCTATTTTTTAAAAAATCAAATGAAGTTTTATTAAAAAATAAGAATGTATTTATCTATGCTAATGCGGAACAATATTTAAATTTATTTAGTATTTATGTTGAAAATAATAATGAAAAAGAAGTTATTCAAAGGGGATTCGAGCTTATGCAGTTTTGTTATTATAACGTCTTACCTTTAAATAATAGAATTAAATTTGTTTCATTTGATTATGAATCGATTGACATTGAAGAGGTTAAATATTGGAGAATATATATTACTAATTCCATTTTTAGAAAGCTTATTGTAACAAACAAAAAGAATATTATAAAAGAAATTATTAATAAAATTTCGAAGACATTTCATAGTAATAATAACATTGATAACTACTTTAAAAATGCTATTCAATGTATGTATTATTTTTACAGAAAAGAATACGATAAATCAATACTATACTTTAGAGAAAGTATAAAGTTTTATGATCAATATTGTGAAATTTTATTATATCTAAATTTAAAAAATATAAAAAAGTTGATATTTAATTCTAAGAATAGCGAAAAAAATGAAGAAGAATTACAAACATTTAGTAAATTATATAATGATTTAATTGAAACAAGATTAAAACATTTTTTTACTGCAGAACAAATTATTTCATTATAAATTGCCTAATAAATGAATTTCATTCCCCAAAAAGACCAGATGGATTGTGGGCCGGCTTCTTTAGGTATGGTAAGTAGTTATTATGGAAAAAATTACCCTATAGAATACTTACGAGAAAACTCTTTTTTAACCAAAGAGGGAGTTTCTATGTTGGGAATAACCGAAGCTGCTCATACAATTGGATTTGAAACTTTCCCTGCAAGACTTACTTTGGAAAAATTAAAGGAAAATAAAGATTCTTTACCGGTTATTCTCTATTGGAACCAAAATCATTTTGTAGTTCTTATTAAAATAACTAAAAATTTTCTGACCAATACCATTCGATATAAAATAGCCGATCCCGCACATGGGATCATTACATTACAAGAAGAACAAGTAAAAAAATCATGGTTGTCAGGAGAAGATATGGGGGGAGTTGCCTTATTTCTTCAACCTACGGAAAAATTTTATGAACTAATTCCTCCCGAACAGTCCCGATTAACAGTAAAATATTTGTTTAAATATCTTACTCCCTTTAAAAAACAGCTCGTTTTTTTGTTTTTTATGTTATTACTAGGCAGCGGTATAACCCTTATATTTCCGTTCTTAGCCCAAAACCTAATAGATAAAGGGGTTAATGTTCAAAATTTAAATATGGTTTCCATCATACTTTTAGCACAACTGGCCTTATTTTTTGGTTCCATTACTATTGAAATCATTCGTAATTGGCTTATGCTCTATGTTGGAACTCAAATAAGTATAACCATTATTTCGGATTTTTTGAAAAAAATGTTAAAACTTCCTATTAAATTTTTTGATACTAAAATGATGGGAGACTTTACTCAACGAATACAGGATAATGAACGAATCGAGAATTTCTTAACCTCACAAAGTTTATTAACTTTTTTTTCAATAATTACTTTTTCCGTTTTTTTTGGGGTATTATGGTATTACAATTTCACTATACTTTGGGTTTATTTACTCATGACTTTTTTTTCTGTAGGCTGGTCGTTTTTCTGGTTCAAAAAACGCAAAATTTTGGATTATTATAGGTTTCAGGAACGGAGTAACAGTCAGGAATCTATTTATGAAATTCTAAATGGAGTAACCGAGATGAAACTCAATCAATTTGATGAATATAAAAGAAAAAAATGGGAAAATATTCAACAAAAGTTATTTAAATTGAATATTAGAATTTTAAAAGTAGATCAGATACAACTTTCCGGTTTTGAGTTTATCAATCAGCTTAAGAACATTATAGTTACTTTCTTAGCAGCAATTTTAGTGATTAAAGGGAATATCAGTTTAGGGACCATGTTAAGTATTTCTTATATTATAGGACAGATGAATGCTCCCGTTAATCAATTAGTTAATTTTTTTCGTTCTCTACAAGATGCTCGTTTAAGTTTGGAACGGTTAAATGAAGTACAAAATCATCCTGAAGAAGAGCAAGAAGAGTATAATAAATTTTCGACTACAAATATTAATATAAATGTATTAAAAAGAGGATTTGAATTAAAATCTTTGTCTTTTCAATATGAAGGTCCTCACTCACCATACATCTTACAAAATTTGAATGTACTTATTCCGGAAGGAAAAATAACTGCAATAGTAGGAGCTAGCGGAAGTGGCAAAACAACATTGATGAAAATTCTTTTAAAGTTTTATAATCCTACTAGTGGGAAAATATTTTTAAACGAACAAGATTTAGTGCAATTATCCCCGGGAAGTTTGAGAGAAAAATGTGGAGTAGTAATGCAAGAAGGTTTTATTTTTTCAGATACCATTGAAAGAAATATAATTACGAAAGACGAAATAATTGACATAAATAAATTCGAACAAGCAACAAGAATAGCTAATATCGATGGTTTTATAAGCAGTTTTCCATTAAAATATAATACAAAAATTGGTGCTTCAGGTGTTGAACTTTCAGGTGGGCAAAAACAAAGAATTCTTATAGCGAGGGCTGTTTATAAAAATCCTGAATACTTATTTTTTGATGAAGCTACTTCTGCTTTAGATTCTGAAAATGAAAGGATTATTCATGCCAATTTACAAGAATTTTTTAAAGGTAAAACCGTGATAATAATAGCCCATCGATTATCAACAGTTAAAAATGCAGATCAGATAGTAGTTTTAAAAAACGGTCAAATAGTAGAAACAGGAAATCATAGCCAATTAGTAAAATTAAGGTCAAATTACTATAATTTGGTTAAAAATCAATTGGAATTGGGCACATAATCCTAAATTAATTCAATCCTTCCAAAAACTCAATTACCGAAGAAAAACTAATTTCTTCAATAATTTTAAAAAAATCAATTTCTTCCTGATGAGGTAAAAAATCAGAGATAATACGCAGGATAAAATCCTGTGGCCTTTTTAAATACATAAAAGTATAGTCTTCCATATTAATCAATGTTCCGATCGGAATATTGGAAGTCGTAACAAACTTATCGGAGGTAAGGGAACTTAGTTTAGGAAAATGTGTATGAGACGAAGAAAGTATTATTTTTCCGTTTTCAAATATTTCTCCTGAATATCCATATAACGAAGAAGCCACCACTTCAACTAAACTTCCTTTTTGTAGTTCTTTAGGCATCGTTTTCTCAATTCCGGTTATAGCTGTAAATCCTACTAAAACATCTAAATCAGACTTTGGTTTAGTAATCATGGATTTAGCAATTTTTTCACGACCTATTCCGGTTATAATAACCTCATAAGAATGTTTTAATTTAGAAAAAACTTTTAAAGCATCTAAAATTTTTTGATTTTCTTCCCTCATAGGGGTGAATAAATTAATTCTCATGTTTTTATTCCTGATTTAAATAATTGAAATATTCACGTAAAATTTGTGAATTAGGATGATTAACAGTATTAATTTCCAATAATTTAGGTTTTTCCGAGCAAAGAAAAAAAGAATCTAACTGTTTTAACAGTTCTTCTTGATTATGAGCTTGAATATATTCAAAATTATATTCTTGAGCCATTAGTCGAGCAGTACGATTATGTCGGGTAACAAAATATTCCTCTAAAGAATTGGAAGAATCGGGACCGGGAATAATTTTAAAAATATCGCCACCACCATTATTTACAAGTATAATCCTAAATGTATTAGGGATATATTTATTCCATAGAGCATTAGAATCATAAAAAAAACCAATATCACCGGTAATCAAAAGAGTAGGGTGAGTATCTGCAACAGCGAAACCAACGGCCGTTGAAGTTGCCCCGTCAATGCCGCTGGCACCTCGATTGCAAAATATCTTATTTTTAGAGTTAAAATTGAATAACTGAGCATATCTGATCATAGAACTGTTAGAAATTTGCAGATTATATGAATCAGGTATTTTTTCATCCAAAGTATTTATAACTCGTAAATCGGAAAATGGTAAGTTTTTAATAAAATCATTATGCCTAAGTTGTCGCTCATCTTTAAGTTGTTTCCATAGTAAAGAATACGAAGAAGCAACGGGAGGAACTTTCACTAATTCTTTTAAAAAAATGACCGGATTTTCTTCAATTTTTTCAGTTAAAGAAAAATAAGTATCAGGATGCCAATATTCATCTAAATGCCAATGGGCCTTCAACTTAGATTTTCGTAAAAAATCTTTAATTTTTTTTGAAACTATATTTTGACCAATGGTAAGAAGTAATTCCGGTTTATAATCATCCAGCGCTTCTTCACCAAAAGGAAACATATAGCGGTCAATATTGGGATAAAATTTTGAAGAATTTAGATTTGAAGTAACTTCAGTAAGAATAATCGTATCTTCCCTCTCAGCTAATTTTTCGAGTAATTTATTTAATTCCGAATTGGGTTGTTGCATCCCAACAAGAATCATTTTTTTAGAAAAGTTGTTCCAAGTAGAAAACAAGGGTTTGTATTTATCTGAATTGTAATTTTTTTCAGGAAGAGTTAGTTTTTCAAATGAAATTTCAATTTGATCTGTTTGCTCATATAAAGGTTCTGAAAAGGGAATATTGATATGAATCGGTCCTGATTTTAAAACACAAGTATTCAAAGCTTTTTTTAAATCTAGAAAATTTTGTGTAATTGATTCTTCACTTTCTGATTCAGACAATTGATAAGATCCATAAATATGATTGCTATACATATTTTTTTGTCTTATAGTCTGGCCGTCAAAAATATCTACATAATTTTCCGGTCGATCAGCAGTAAGTACGACTATAGGTATATTTTGGTAAAAAGCTTCTATAATTGCCGGATAATAATTAGCGGATGCTGTGCCGCTGGTGCAACAGATGGCCACCGGTTTTTTCTTTGATTGAGCCATTCCTAACGCAAAAAATGCTGCTGATCGCTCATCCACTATGCTGTAACAAGTATATTCTTGATGATTAGTAAAATGTATGGTTAAAGGTGCATTTCTAGATCCCGGAGATAATATGATATCCGTAATTCCATATCGATATAAAACTTCTCCAATTAGTTGAACTGATAATTTATTACTATACATAGTTTTTTAAGTTAAAAAAAGAAAGAGATTAAAAAAATTTAATCTCTTGTTTATCGTGCTTTAATCCATATTTTTTAATAAGTAAGCATTCCACCGTTGACATTGAGTACATGGCCGGTTACATAGCTTGATAAATCACTGGCAAGATATAAACATGCATTAGCAATATCTTCAGGGGTTCCTCCTCTTTTCAAAGGAATATTATTTCTCCATTCTTGAATGGTTTTTTCATCCAAAGCTTCAGTCATTTCAGTTTCAATAAATCCGGGAGCAACTACATTGCATCGAATATTTCTTGATCCTAATTCCAATGCTATGGATTTAGAAAATCCAATAATTCCTGCTTTAGAAGCAGCATAATTTGCTTGACCTGCATTACCTTTTACTCCAACTACAGAACTCATATTGATAATCGAACCCTTTTTTTGCTTCATCATCGGTTTTATGATTGCTTTGGTAAGATTGAATACCGAATCCAAATTGATGCGAATTACTTCATCCCAATCCTCTTTACTCATTCTTAATATAAGGTTATCTTTAGTGATACCTGCATTATTAACCACAATGTCAATTTGCCCGAATTCTTTTATAACATCATCGGCAAGTTTCTGAGCAGAATCAAAATCTGAAGCGTCTGATTGAAATCCTTTTATTTTAGTTAAAGAACCTAATTCTTTTTCCAGCTCTTCTGCTTTAGCTACTGAAGATGCATAAGTAAAAGCTATATTTGCTCCGTTTTGAGCAAATACTTCAGCAATTCCTTTTCCAATACCTCGGGTTGCTCCGGTAATAATCGCGGTTTTTCCTTCAAGCAATTTCATATAGTAATCTTATTTTTTTTCAAATATAATACTTTTGTCATAATCAAGATAATTTTTCATTATTCTCTACTGTCTTTTAATAGTGGAAAATACAACCACGATATTTTTTTCGTAAATTCTCGGGCAGTAAAGTTTAAAAAGTAAAAAAGATACACAAGATTTATAACAATAATTGTTCCTTATTATTTTAAAAAATAAGTAAGATTTTTAGCTTGTGTATTCTTTATAAAAAACAACTAAAGTGCAAATTTTTGCTCTACAAAACTTTTAATAAGAAGTACACTTTTATCAATCCCTAAAACGGATGAATTGATGCAAAGATGATAAGAACTGGCATGCCCCCAACTTTTCTTATTAAAAAAGTTATAATACTCTTTTCTCTTTTTATCTATTTTTACGTTTAATTCTTCTGCTTCTTTTAAAGAAATATTTTTTCTTTGAGATGTTCTCCGAATTCGATCTTCTTTATTAGCTGTAATAAATATGTCTATCCGTCTCTCATATTCACGCAAAATATAATCGGAGCAACGACCCACAAAAAGAGCAGAACCTTTAAGGGCTTCTTCTTTAATTATTTTACTTTGTATTTCAAATAAATTTTCGTTTCCTAAATAGTTTTTAGATAATTGCATACCAAAAAAATTATCAAAAAAACTATAACAATTTTTTTCATCCGCTTGCTCAAAAATATCAGCATTTAAACCGCTCTCAATAGAAGCTAGATTAATAATCTCTTTGTCATAATATGAAATGTCCAATAAATCAGCCAATTTTCTCCCGATTTGTCTGCCACCGCTTCCTAACTGTCGACCAATGGTAATAAAATATTTATCTTTCATAACGTACTTATATTAGTTTTCAGGATTATATCTATTAAATTCTTTGTATTGCTTATAAAGCATAATGGCAGCCAAAATAGTAGCAAAAAAATCAGCTAAAGGCATACTCAACCATATTCCTGCAATGCCGAAAAATTTAGGTAGAATTAGTAAAAAAGGAATTAAAAATAGTATTTGACGAGTGAGAGATAAAATTATAGCTTTTTGAGCCATTCCGATACTTTGGAAAAAGGTAGAAGTAACAATTTGAAAACCTACAATCGGATAACAAATAAATACCATGCGCAATCCTAAGGATGCAATATCAATTAACTCTTTATCGGTTGTAAAAATAGAAGCAACCGCATGAGGCACAGATTCAACCACAAGGAAGCCGGTACACATGACCAGAGTAGCTCCTAAAATTGTTTTTTTCAAAACCTGTGTTACTCTGGGATAAAGTTTTGCTCCGAAATTATAACCGGCTATAGGTTGCATACCTTGATTTAATCCCAATACTATGGTTACAAATAAAAACGCAATCCTATTTACAATTCCGTAAGCACCTACGGCAAGATCTCCACCATATTTTAAAAGTCCCTGGTTAATAATTATAACAATCACCGAGGCAGCTGCGTTCATTAAAAACGGCGACATACCAATAGATAGAGAATCTTTAACGATATATTTGTTTAATTTAAAAATTCCTTTCTGTATATGGATAAAATTATTTTTGTCGCAAAAGAGATAAATCTGCCAAATTAATACTGAAGTTTGAGAAATTACCGTAGCAATGGCGCTCCCACGAATACCCCAATTAAAAACGAAAATGAATAAAGGATTTAAAACTAAATTTATAAGTACGGTAAATATGGTCGCATACATGGACTGTCTTGGTTTTCCGGAAGAACGTAACATGGAGTTTAATCCAAGATACATATGAGTGATTACATTACCTGAAAGTATAATAACCATAAAATCATGAGCATAAGGAAGGGTTTTTTCACTCGCACCGAAAAAATATAATATCGGATCTAAAAACAATAAGGAAATAATGGTAAACGAAATACCAATAAATAAGTTCATGATGAACACATTTCCTAAAATGCTGTTGGCTGTGGTATAATCTTTTTGTCCTAAACGAACGGAAAGTAAGGTGGCAGCACCCGCACCAACTAACGAGCCAAAAGCTGCAGCGAGGTTCATAAGCGGAAAAGTAATGGCTAATCCGGAAATAGCTAAAGGTCCTACACCATGTCCTATAAAAATGCTGTCCGTAATATTATAGAGAGAGGATGCGATCATGGCTATAATAGCAGGAATAGCATATTGTTTTAAAAGTTTTCCAATATTTTCAGTACCTAATTCAATAGGTGTACCTGTTACTTTCATATTTTATTTATCTTAATTAAGAATATTTTAAATCTAAAATGAAGTAAAAAAGCATACAATATAAAGGTAGTAAAATTAATAGTATACTATTTAAAATGTAAATATAGAATATTTCGACAGGTAAACAAAATAGCAGCTAATTAGCTGCTATTTACATGTATTCAATTTATTACTTACTTATTAATGCTTACTCTTATTACTCTTCGTGTATAAAGCTTTCTCCTTTTTCTCCGTATTTTTTCGCTCGATCTTTTAAATACTCAGCCTCATTTTTACCAACATCCACTATATTGCTAAAATTTTTTTTGGTTTTGGATGTAAATTTACTTATCTCATCAGAAACTTGATCTAGAAATCCATCTTCTTGCATTTTTCTGGCAACATAACCTAGAGCAGCACCCAAGATTGTACCCAATAATACTTTTTTCATAACATATTATAATTTAATAAGGTTTTTTTGTTCTAAATAATGATATTATCCATAGAAGGACCACAGAACCAATTACAGACATTAGTAACATTCCTAATTTACCTCCACTGGAAAAGCCCAACAAACTATAGATCCAACCCCCCAATATACTTCCTACTAATCCAACAAGCAAATTAACTAACATTCCAAATCCACTGCCTCGCATAATTCTACCTGCAATAAAACCGGCTATAATTCCAATAATTATAGACCATAAAATACCCATTCCTTCCATTTATAAAATTTTTTAGAGTTTACTATTATTTCAATTTCGAAGGAAGTGTAATAATCTTGTAGTTCTTTATGTTTTAAACAATAAATATGCCATTACCTTATCATTTAATAAGTAAACCATAGTTGTATTTTAATATACTCCATTTAAATTGGCGTATGTTAAAAATAAGTATAAACAGTGAAGTTGCAGCAATTTATAAATTGAACAAAATTGAAGTACCAATAGAAATTAAATCGGTATTAAAACGAAAATAGTATCTGCATGTATTGATTATTGCAGATACTATCATTATTTTTAATACTATTTGAAAATAGTTACGATGCAGTAATTTACTGAATGTCTTTTGCTACTTTTCCAACAGTCAATCCTTGAACTAAGATTGAAAAAACCACCACCACATAAGTAACGGCTATAATAGTTTCTTTATAGTCACTTTCAGGAACTGAAAGAGCCAATGCGATGGAGACCCCGCCGCGTAAGCCACCCCATACTAAAACGGCAATAGTTCCTTTGCTGAATTTTTCCTTAAAAGGAATAATCATTGTTGGAATTTTAATAGATATAAATCTGGCGAATAAAACAATTATAATGCATATAATACCTAGTAGCCAGTAATGAATTAGGTCATCGATAAGTAAAAGTTGGAATCCCATAAAAAGGAATAAAATTGCATTCATAACCTCATCGATTAATTCCCAGAAAGTACCCACACTGCTTTTTTTACTAGTACCCAATCTTCGTCTGGATTCCCCTATTATCAATCCCGCACCCACCATAGCAAGAGGAGCAGACGTATGCAAAGAACTTGCAATAAGATATCCTCCCATAACTACCGCTAGGGTAATTAAAACCGAAACTTTATAATCATGTGAAGTTCGTATTGCATAAGCGGCAAGATATCCAAGAGCCGCCCCTAATAACAGTCCGCCTACCGCTTCTCTAAGAAATAAATCAAAAATATGGGCAAATGATAAATCCATTCGTCCGGTGGCAACTACAACGGGATTATAAGCAAGATTAGCTAATACGGCAAACAATACCACAGCTACTCCGTCATTAAGAAGAGATTCACCGGCAATTTTTGTTTCTAAAGACTTAGAAACATTGGCTTGTTTTAATATACTCAATACCGCAATCGGATCTGTCGGAGAAATTAAAGCACCAAAAAGTAAACAATATATTAAAGGAATTTCAGTATGTACATTTATTAGAGGAAGAAGATAATTGGATGTATAATAAAGGCCTACGCCCACAACGATGGCAGATATTATAACTCCTAAAGTAGAAAATATTATTACGGGAAGCCTTTGTTCCTTTAGATCCGACATATTGATATGTATAGCTCCGGCAAATAGCAGGAAATTCAACATACACCCCATCAAAATTTCGGTAAAATCAAATTCTTTAATTAATGAGGCAATATCATTTAAAGGTTTAGAGGTTAAACTACCTAAAAGAACTAAAATAATTGACATAATTAACGCAATGATCATTATTCCGATGGTAGAAGGGAATTTTAAAAACCTTACATTAATGTATGAAAAAATAGCAGCTAAAATAATAAGGATTGAAAATGAGTAGTATAATTCCATGAAATTGAATAAAATTTTTTGCAAAGATAATAAATAATATCAGAGAAAAAATAAAATCAAATTTCATCACCTGCTTAAAAGACAGAAAAATTTTATATTTATATTATAAAAACAGATTATATTAATTAAATTATCTTATAAAAGGAAAAAAAGTATTCAAGGTGATGAATACTTTTTTTTATATTATTTGAGCGCTTGTCGTTATGAAGTTACCTTACTGGCATTGTCTAAATCATTAATATCATCTTGAGATAAATTTAGGTCTACCGCTTTTAATATATCCAATTGTCCCAATTTAGAAGCACTGGCTATAGGAGTAGTAATACTCGGTCTTTGAATGATCCATGCGATAGCAACCTGAGCCGGGGTAGCTGTATTTCGTGCGGCAACATCCTCTAAAGTTTTTATAATTCGTAAGCCTCTGTCGTTTAAATATTTCTTTAAGCTGTCACCTCTTTTACTTTTATTTAAATCCGCTTCCGAATGATATTTACCGGTTAGAAAACCACTTGCCAAAGAATAGTAAGTCATGACACCTAATTGGTATTTTTCGGCAATCGGCTCGTAATCCTTTTCATACGGTTGTCGATCATACAGATTATATTCAGGCTGTAAGACGGAATAAGAAGGTAGATTATTAGATTTACTTATTTCCAATGATTTTACTATTCTCTCAGGAGACATATTGGAAACCCCTATGTAACGTATTTTACCCTCTTTTATTAATTGCTGATAAGCATCCAATACTTCTTCTATGGGAGTATCGGGATCATCAAAATGAGTAAAATATAAATCTATATAATCGGTTTGAAGACGTTTTAGTGATTCCTCAACTTCTGAAAGAATATATGATTTTTTCAACCCTTTATGTGTACTGTCAATTTCTGCCCCTACTTTAGTTGCAATAACAAGTTTATCTCTAGATCCTTTTTGATGCATCCATTTTCCAATGATGGTTTCTGATTCTCCGCCTTTATTGCCGGGAACCCATGCAGAATATACATCTGCAGTATCAATAAAGTTAAATCCTAATTCGGTATATTGATCTAATAATTCAAAAGAAGTGTTTTCATTGGCAGTCCAACCAAATACATTGCCCCCAAAAGCAAATGGATAAACCTCAAGATCAGTCGGACCTAATTTTCTTTTTTTCATAATCTGATGATTTGTTATCTCTACGTAAAATCTAAAATTATACCAAATACGTGGGTCAACTTTTATTTGTTTTCAATCATTTCAAAATAAATAAATTCCAATGCTTTATTGGTTATTCGAGTAATCATTTCATCTCTCGTTACATGAGGATAATAATATTTTTTTACATAGGTATTTCCATGAACATATAAACCTATATAAGCTAAACCTACCGGATCGTTAAATTCATCAGAACTTGGACCGGCAACGCCTGTAGTAGATATTGCAACATCTGAATTAAATAACTTTGCACACCGGATTGCCATTTCTTTAACTACTTCTTCACTAACAACTTTATGAGTATGAATAAAAGGTTCGGGTATTTTTAAAACGCTCTCTTTAATTAATGAGCTATAAGCCGTAATTCCTCCTTTATAATAAACAGAACTTCCCGCTAAGGAAGTGATTTTATGAGATATGTTTCCACCGGTAATACTTTCAGCGATTGATAAAGTGAGCTTATTTTTTGAGAAAAAATCGGCAATAATTTCAATTATATTGGTAGTAGTAGTTGAGAGTAATTTCTCGTGTAAAATTTGAGATAGTTTTTTTATTTCTTTAGTAATTGTTTCTTCAAGTAGTTTTTTATCAGTTCCCTTTGCACTCAATCTAAGTTCAATCCTAGACCCCGAAGGCAAGTAAGACAAAGACACAAAATCAGGAAGATTGTTTTCCCAATCCGTTAACGTTGTGGCTAACTCGCTTTCAAGATAATCTACAACAATAACAGAACGCCTTACAATAAAGGGAAGGTTAAATTCTTTTTTTATTTTCGGAATAATAAATTCTTCAAACATAGCTTGGGTCTCATAGGGAACACCCGGAAGGTTGATTAAAATCTTATTTGATTTTTTTGTCCACAAGATAGGAGCTGTACCATATCTATTAATTATAACTTCCGAATGTGATGGTACAAGAGCTTGTTTGCGGGTTAAATCATTCATCGTTCGACCATTTGTACAGTACAACTGAGTGATGTAATCCAAAGCAGGTTGATTAATAACTAATTGATCAGATAAGAATTCTGCTAAAGTTTGTTTGGTTTTATCATCTTTAGTAGGTCCCAGTCCCCCGGTTGTTATTATAAAATTAGTGTCAGATGCGAAGGCTTCTTTTAATTTAGTCACTATAGAATCGGGGTTGTCGGAGATTGTCGAAATTTCTGTGACCGAAACCCCTGTAAGATCTAGTTTTTTAGCAATGAAATTAGAATTGGTATCCAGAGTTCTTCCGGAAAGAATTTCATCTCCAATAACGATAATACACGCTTTCATATATATAAATTTAAATATCAAATTTAGATAATTATACAGGATATTTGTGTTAATTTCATGAGTTAAAAATTTTAAAAAAATGAAATTTCAGAAATAGTGTAAAATTTTACAATTAATTTATATAAAGTAGATGCTCATCCCAAATTTAGAATATTAGTAACGGCTGCATAGTAGACACAATATTTCTTAAATTTGAGCCTTTAAATTCACAATTTTTTAAATAAATCAAATTTTATTGAGAATAATTAAAAAATATCAGAATTAAAACCTACACTGCAATTGTAGATAAAATAAACTTATGATAAACACAGTTATCTTTGATATGGATGGGGTAATAGTAGATACTGAGCCTATTCATGAATTGTCATTTAAAAAACATTTTCATTCTATAGGATTGGATATATCTCAGGAAGAATATGATACGTTCAGAGGATTATCTACCCGTAATTTATATCAAAATTTGAAACAAAAATATGGTTTGAAACAAGAGGTTGAGGAATTGGTTCAACAAAAAAGAAATATTTTTAATAAAATTTTTCAAGAAGATGAAGATCTAGATTTATTGCCGGGTGTAAGAACTCTTATCGAAAGCTTATATAAAGATAATTTTCAATTACTTTTGGCTACTTCTTCGGCTCGTGTAACCTTAACTAAAATTTTTGATCGTTTTGGATTGTTTCCTTATTTTAAACATATTGTGAGTGGAGAAGATTTTCCAAAATCAAAACCCAATCCTGCTATATTTTTAGAAGCTGTAAAATTATCAGGACAACCAAAAGAAAACTGTATTGTCATTGAAGATTCGACTAATGGCGTTATTGCCGCCAATAGGGCCGGTATATTTTGTATAGGTTATAAAAGTGAAGCCTCCGGTGATCAAGATTTGTCTACAGCGGATCAAATAATAAATGATTTTTCTAATTTAGATTCCGATACGATTAGGGCCATTGGTTTAGTTAAATAACTTTAATACTTTTGTTAAAATTCTTTTTGAGGTGAAAAAACAATTTGAAATTTTTAAAATATACCGTAAATCCTTAGTACAAGAGATTGACGATTTAAGTATAGAGCAATTACAGAAAATTCCTGAAGGATTTAAAAATAATATTTTTTGGAATGTTGCCCATACGTTGGTTTCTCAACAAATTCTTCATTATAAAATGTCAGGTTTAAATCCGCTGATAACTAATGACTGGATTGAAAACTATCAAAATGGTACTTTTCCCAGATTTGTAATTACAGAAGATGAAATTGACTACTTAAAAAGTAAGCTAATTATCACCGCTGAACAATTGGAAGAAGATTTTAATGAAAAAAAATTTGAATCTTATACTGAATTTGAAACAAAAATGGGCATTGTGATTTCTTCCGTTGAAGATGCGATAAATTTTAACAATACCCATGAAGCATTACACTACGGAATTGTGTCAAGTATGAAAAAATTAGTGTAAAATATTTTTTTTAAATAAGTTAACAGCCTTTAGTGTTAATTGTAAAATAAAAAAACCAAGCACTTTTAAATAAAGTGCTTGGTTTCTAAAAAATTAAGAATATGGATGAATCTAGGATAATGCTTCAGTTATTTGGGGAATAATCTGTTTTTTACGGGAAACCACCCCTTTAAGGAAAGCTTCGCCGTTTTCAAGTCGTATTCCAAAAGCCTTTTCTGAAGCTTGAGCAGCATTACCCATAGCTAAAATTTTTGAATCACTATCCAACACATTAGTCACTACAAGTAAAAAAAGATCATAACCTTCTTTATTAATTTGGTCGGTTATAGCAGCCTCTATATTGGATTTATTAGAAAATACATCATCATAATCAATTGTGTTAACTTGAGCAACCCGTACCTTTTTTCCGTTTACTTCGAAAGATTTGGCATCCAGAGATAGTAATTCTTCGGCAGATTTGTTGGAAAGATTGGTTCCTGCTTTAAGAAGATCAAATCCGTATTTTTCAACCTCAATACCAGCAATTTTTGCTAATTCATGAGCTGCATGTACATCTTCTTGTGTGCAAGTAGGAGATTTAAATAATAACGTATCGGAAATAATCCCTGATACCATAAGACCTGCGATAGCAGCGGGGATTTCAATGGAATTTTCTTTATAAATTTTTGAAATAATAGTTTGAGTACATCCCACAGGTTCAGCGCGATAATAGAGAGGAACAGAAGTATGAAAATTAGCGATACGATGGTGATCTATTACAGCTAAAATATTCAATTCTTCAATATCTGCAACCGATTGTTGGAATTCATTGTGATCTACCAAAATAATTTCTTTCGTTTCATCGGAAGCTCTAGAAATAACTCTAGGCGCTTGTATCTTAAAATAATTCAGGGCAAATTGGGTTTCTTCATTAGGAGTACCTAAAGCGACTGCCTCTGTATTTTTACCTAAGGCATTTTGTAAGTAAGAAAATGAAATAGCAGAGGTAATGGTATCCGTATCAGGATTTTGATGCCCTGTAATTAAAATTTTATTCATGTTAGCTAAAATTTGAAAATTTTTTAATCATGTATAAAAACACGATGTCTTTTTTATTTAATTTAATATAAAAGCAAATATACATTTTTAAACTTTTTTAGCAAAGAAAGGCGCTTTCTAATTACTGAAATACATATTTTTAAATTAAGTAAAACTTTACTATTTTTGCAGTTAGTATAAATAGTATAATAGTATATAAGTACCGAATATGTTTCAGAATTTACAAGATAAATTAGATAAGGCATTACATAACATCAGCGGGAGAGGAAAGATCACGGAGATTAATGTTGCTGAAACCGTTAAAGAAATTAGAAGAGCTTTAGTGGATGCAGACGTTAGTTATAAAGTAGCCAAAGATTTGACTAAAAGGATTCAGGAGAAAGCCTTAGGTCAAAATGTGCTTACTTCCGTTACGCCGGGTCAGTTAATGGTGAAGATTGTACATGATGAGTTGGCCGATCTGATGGGAGGAGAAAATGTCGGAGTAAATTTATCGGGGAATCCTACCGTTATCTTAATTGCGGGTTTACAAGGTTCCGGTAAAACTACCTTTTCGGGAAAATTAGCTAATTATCTTAAAACTAAAAAACAAAAAAAAGTTCTGTTAGTTGCCTGTGACGTATATCGTCCGGCAGCAATTGATCAATTAAAAGTTTTAGGAGATCAAATTGGAGTAGAAGTATACACAGAACCGGAAAGTAAAAATCCGGTTGATATTTCCAGTCATGCCATAGAATATGCTAAACAAAATAAATTTAATGTTGTTATAATTGATACTGCAGGACGTTTGGCGATTGATGTAAGTATGATGAATGAAATCAGAAACGTTCATCAAAAAGTCAGTCCAAATGAAACTTTGTTTGTAGTGGATTCCATGACCGGACAAGATGCGGTTAATACAGCCAAAGCTTTTAATGATGTTTTGAATTATGATGGGGTAGTATTAACCAAATTAGACGGCGATACCCGAGGAGGTGCTGCTTTAACTATACGTACTGTGGTTGAAAAACCAATTAAATTTATTTCCACCGGAGAAAAAATGGAAGCGCTGGATATTTTCTATCCTTCGCGTATGGCTGATCGTATCTTAGGAATGGGAGATGTGGTATCACTAGTAGAAAGAGCCCAAGAACAATTTGACGAAGAAGAAGCTCGTAAATTACAGAAAAAGATAGCGAAAAATCAGTTCGGATTTGACGATTTCCTTAATCAAATTAAGCAGATTAAGAAAATGGGAAATATGAAAGATTTGCTTGGAATGATACCGGGTGCAGGTAAAGCATTAAAAGATATTAATATTGATGACGATGCTTTCAAGCATATTGAAGCTTTAATTTATTCCATGACTCCTGAAGAAAGAAGAAATCCGGCTATTATAACTACATCTCGAAAGAATAGAATAGCTAAAGGAAGCGGTAGATCCATACAGGATATCAATCAGCTGTTAAAACAATTTGAACAGATGAGCAAAATGATGAAGATGATGCAAACACCGCAAGGAAGGATGATGATGCAAGCAATGGCAAAACAAATGTCGGGAGGAAAGCCTTTTTAAATTAGATATCCCTATTATTTAAATAAAAGGCAAACTTTTTAAAGAATCATTAATAACGATTATAATCGTTAACTAGTTAATCGTGAACTATTTAGTTATTAGATGTTATTTCTAGCGTCTATATCGTTAAAAACCTCAAGACTTAACTAATTCTATTAGCTAAAAAAAGTTTATCGGCTGATATAGATCAACAGTTCGCCCTCACCGTAGGTTACAACAACTTCATTTTCTACAGCCACATTACGCGTACCTAATCGTTGCGGAAATATAAGACTTTCATTAGATAAGGGATATTGTAAACCTTTCGTACAAATATTTTTTGCCTCATAAAAAGGGATTAAGGAAATGGTTTTACCTTTTGCGTCATTAATTTTCGTTGATTTACCCGAGAAAAAGAATTTTGAATAATCATCGTAAAATGTAATGCGGAGTTTATTTTTAAAAAATAGTGCTGTAGATAAGTTTCCAATGAAATGATCGCTTTCTCTTCCGCTGCCACCGTAAACATCCACATTATGTATACCTTTATCCAGCAATAATTCTAAAGCCTTATGAAAATCAGTTTTGTTTTGATCCGGTGTTTCAATAATTGGAATAGACGTCGGGATAGTCGATACTTGTACACTATCCAGATCTCCTGAAATATAATTAATTGTAAAAGGTAAATTTTTTACATATCTGCTGTACGCTCCGTCTGTACACGTAATAATGGAATATGAATCTAAATTTTCAGGTAAAATTGTAGGTTTTTTTCCGTTTAAAAAAAGTAATGCTTTATTCATTGGGATTCCAAGGTTCTTCAATTTCATTTGCTAAATGTGCAAAATATCGCGCAAGAACAAACAAATAATCAGACAAACGATTTATAAATTTTTGAATAATGGGTCTTATATCTTCAATTTCACCTAAGGTGACTATAGTTCTTTCTGATCTTCTGCATACGGTTCTTGCAACATGTGCAGTAGAAGAAGATACATTTCCTGCCGGAAGAATAAATTGCTTTAAAGGAGGGAGGGTTTCGCTTATTTCATCAATCCATTGCTCCAATAAAATTATTTTTTCTTCAGAAAGTAAACAAGATATTTTAGGTTTTCCATTTGGAGAATATATTTTATCTGAAGGAGTAGCTAATTCAGCACCGATAGTAAATAGTAAATTTTGTATAATTTTTAATTGTTCATCAATATTTTTAAGAGAACCATAGCTTCTTAGCAAACCGATATAAGAATTTAATTCATCTATTTCGCCATAGGATTGAACGCGAATGGAATTCTTAGATACACGTTTTCCGCCATACAAACCCGTAGTTCCGTCATCACCTCTTTTCGTATATATTTTCATTAAAATATCTTTTTGTTACTTGTAAATATGAAAAAATTTAAAAATTGAATCTTTGAAATTTTTAATAGTAAAGTTAATTTAAATAAAAACGGGACTAAAAGATGCTAAACATTTTTACCCAACAGTTTCTTTATCTTTTTCTTTCTTTCCTTCTTTTCTATGAATTTATTATTTTTTTTATGCAATTGTTCCCTGATAAAATTAACATTTTCATGGCTGTATTTGGCATATTCTTTTGCAATGATAGGGATCATTTCATCCGTTAAGGATAATCTAATAAAATTTTGAAGCCTTTGATCTAAAGATAAAGATTTAAAACTCATCCGATTTAAATCGATTAATGAAAAAGAATATGCGTTTTTTTCGTGATCATTTTTTATGAGTACATTTCCCGGTGAAAGGTCTTTAAATAAGATATGATTTTCATGAATAGAAAAAACAAATGAAACAAATTCTTTCAGTATTAATTCCCAATCATCAAAACTATTTCTTTTTTCAATGAGTTCCCTAAAAGTAAAATCATACTCAGAATACTTTGAAAAATAAAAAGATCTTTTAATTTTAAAATTATGAATCTCTTCAAAAAAACCAATCGGTTCCGGTGTGTTTATACCCTTAGAAGTTAAAATTTCAGCATGAAAATAAGAACGATGGGCTTTAGATTTTCTAAAATTAGCATAAACAAGTTGATTGAGAAGATGAGGCTTTTTAAAAGATTTTACCGCTACGTTTCCCAGTACAGGATGAGGTATTTTACGTAAAGTGTTCCGTTCTTGAAATATAATCTCACCTAAAGAATCAAAATTTTCGATTATTTCATTTAATATGTCCGTATTGTTACGATATTTTTTAGATATATACGAATTCCATTTCATTTTATATTCCCTTTTAATTTTGCAGCTCTCGAGTAGAATTCACTTAAAATTATTCCGGTAGACATGGCGACATTTAAACTTTCTGTTTTTTGTTCTAAGCCGAATCTGGGGATTGTTAGAGTATGTGTACACAGAGATTTTATTTCATCTGAAACGCCATTTCCTTCATTACCCATAACCACATAAAAATTTTCGGGTAAATCCGTTGTATATAAATTTTCACCTTTCATATCTGTACCCATAACCGGTATGTTGGAATTTGTCAATATTTCAGCGATGTCTGTATATACAACGTTAACTCTGCTTAACGATCCCATTGCAGATTGAACAGCTTTGGGATTATAGGCATCAGTAGTTCCTTTACTGCACAAAATCTGTTTAATCCCATACCAGTCTGCAAGACGTATTATAGTTCCCAGATTTCCCGGATCTTGTATTTCATCCAATACTAATTGTATTCCACTATATGAATTATTTGAGTTTTGAGGTATTTCCAATACTGCTAATGCATCGTGAGGGGTGGTTAAAAAACTAATCTTTTTTAATTCTTCGGAACTGATCATCTGATATTGATTTTCATCCAAAAAAGAAATGGGAACCGTACTGTAAATGTTTTTTACAGAAAACTGCGAAAAGCTGAATTCTTTAATGCTTTTTATACCCTCAACAACAAATAAGTTATATTTTTGTCTATACTTTTTTTTTGAAAGCGACTGAATAAGTTTAATTTTACTTGCAGACAACATAAAATGAAATTAGGATACAATATTATAGTAAAAATATTGATTTTTGTTCAACTGTTTCTCATTTTTTCATGTAGAACAAATAAAGTACCTAAAAATGGACATTTATTTATTGATAATAAATATAAATATGTAGATAAAAAAGGAAAACCCTATTTGGATGCATACGGTAATCCCTTTTTGAATAAAAAAGGCAAAGAAATTATCAACGAATACAAGAAACCATTTGAGGATGAATTGGACAGTTATGTAAAGCAAAAATCTAATAAAAAAATACTATTCATAATTCCATTAGGGTTGTGGCTGTATGATTTCTCAAATCCTACATTCGATTCCGTCTACGCAGAATACTATTCAGTAAGTCAAAAACAAAGAAATCAAAAATTACTGGATTCTCTATATGTAAAATATAACTTAAAAAATTATGTTGGCAAATCCAGATGGTTCGATCGCTTTTTTTATAATAATGGAGAAGCCCCTGTATTAGTTGATACCTTACTATCTAAAACTTCTTCAAAAAACATACAACAATATTTTAAAAATAGAGGGTGGCGTAAGTCCATTGTAAGAGACAGTGTAATTACTTCCGGTAAAAAAGCTCATGTGCAATATTCCATAAAATTAGGGCGTCCTATGATTATGGATACAATTACGTATGATATTGCCGATGAAATAAAAGATGATTTATATGCTCATTATTTAAAACGAACAAGACAGGCGAAGAAAAAAAAGTCTCAAACTTATGAACTTTCAAAAGACGAATTTATATACAACCTATTCAGTAGAGGTTCCTATGTTAAAAAAGGAGATCGATTAGATGCTTATGTAATTGAGAATGAGATATCCCGTTTGGAAAACCGTTTTAAAAATATGGGATATTATCGTTTTAATGATCTTAAAGATGAAGTTATTTACTATGTAGATACGGCTAATAATGTATATGATGTTTCGGTCAGATTATCAATCAAGAAAAGCCAAATAGGAGGTTCTACCACTACCGCAGCTGTTACCGATTCTACTAGATCGGATACTCTTAAGAAAGATACTTTAGTACATAAATTCAAAAGATTTAAATACAATAAAATAAACATTTCACTTTTAGATAACGAAAATAGAGATACAAGTAAAAATACTATAGACTCAAGTTTCTATGTAACTACCAAAAAAATAGTAAGACGGGTTGACGGAAAGAAAACAAAAATCATGGTTAACGATACCATAGCTTTCATTGTTAACCATTTAGGAAATAAATATAAAAACAGAGTATTGGCAGATATGTTAGCCATTGAAAAAGGGCATTCATATAATTTAAGCTCTGAGACTCGTACTCGAAGGAATATATATAAAGTAAATAATTTTAACATCCTCGGGTTTAATACAGTTCCTGAAAAAGACTCAGATTCTACCTTAATATCCAATATCATTCTTTCTCCCATGGATAAATATTCTTATGAATTAGGATTTGAAGCGTTTAATTCAGGTGTTGTCAATTTCGGAATAACTCCCAACCTTACTTTTACGGTAAAAAATCTTTTTGGAGGAGCAGAAAATTTAAGTGTCAGTTTTGGAGGATCCTTAGGAAATATTAAAACCAAAAAAAATAACAGTAAAATTTTTAATGCATCGGAACTATCAGCGCAGGCCAGTTTATCCTTTCCTAAGCTTATTTTGCCTTTCAACGCAAAAAGAATTATTCCTAAAGCCTGGGGGCCTTCATCGGCAATTTCTTTAGGATATAATGCACAATATAACATAGGTTTGGATAAAAGAAGTTATAATGCCGGATTACTTTATAATTTCAATCCCACCCGAACTACCGTTCACCAAATTACATTATGGAATCTACAATATACGCAGTTTTTAAATCCTAATAATTATTTCAACATATATACACAAGACAGTAAAGTAAGAAATAGTGTTTACGATTTATATTTTCAACAGTATCCTTCCGCCAAAGAGGAGTACGACAAAAACCATAACGATAATGATTTGCTGTTTCAAATTCAGAATAATATAGACTTTCAAGATTATTTAAGAACTACGCATTTAAGTTTAGCTAACGATTACGACTTAATGGAATTTCGTCGTTATCGTTTCACACAGAATGTATTAATCTCCTCTTTTAAATATGATTTTACCTACGATCAACGATTAGGATATTTTCCGGGTAAACATCCTTTTTATTTAAAAGCACAAGTGGAATTAGCAGGTAATCTGGAATCTTTATTTAACAAAACACTCAAAGATTTTACAACTTCCAATAATAAAACTATAAAACAAATATTTGGAGTTCCCTATTCACAATATGTGAAATTCGATTTAGATCTAAGGAAATTTTGGATTTTTTCCGGAAAAAAATCGTTTAATGCGAGACTTTTTACCGGAATAGGAATACCTTATGGAAATTCCTTTAGTATGCCTTTTGACCGAAGCTACTCTGTGGGTGGACCGAGTGATGTTCGAGCCTGGAAATCCTTTGGTTTTGGTCCGGGATCATCAAAATTAGGAGGAAAAGACGGCTATGAACTAATAGCGATCGATAATTTTAAATTGTTGACTCAGGTAGAATACAGGTTTCCTTTACCAAGTAAAGGGTTTGAAGGAGCTTTATTTGTAGATGCAGGAAATGTTTGGGGAATTAATAATAATTCACTGAATAAATTTGAATTTAATTCCTTCTATAAAGAACTGGGAATTGGAGGGGGATGGGGGATCCGTTGGGATATAAGTAACTTTATCATTCGCTTTGATTTTGCTTATCGATTTCATGATCCAAGAAGAGATGAAAATGACCGATGGTATTTTAAATATATCAATCTGTTGAAACCTCAAGTTAATTTTGCTATCGACTATCCGTTTTAATCAAATAATTTTTGTTTGCATAAATACGTTGATATATGAATTCATAAAATTCGGAAAATGAGCTTTTTTAAAAATGTTAGATTACGGAATTGGTTTGGGTATATATTGGCGCTTATAGTAGCTCTTTTTATTATAATCTTTTCTAACAGTAAAGTTGAAGAATTAAAAGAAGAAGAATCCGTAAAAATTTCAAATTATGCCAAAACGTTGGAATTATTAAACACGGAAACAGACATTCCTCCTAAAACTCAATTTTTTTTAGTGCAGCTTATCGAGCAAAACACTACCATACCCGTAATTTTAGTAGATGAAAAAGGAAATTACATTGATTCTAAAAATGTAAGTAAAAAAATTATTTCAGATTCTTTAAAATTAAAGGAAGAATTGCACGAAATGGCAGAATCCTACTATCCCATTCTTATTAAACTTCCTTTTGGAAATCAATACGTATATTATAAAAACTCGGTTCTACTGACACAATTAGGTTATTATCCCTTTGTGCTAATTATACTAGTAACATTGTTTGTCTGGTTTACCTATTGGTATTTTAAAACCGTAAAAAAAACAGAGCAAAGTTTACTATGGGCTGGAATGGCTAAGGAAACCGCACATCAAATCGGTACGCCGCTTTCATCCATCATGGGATGGCTGGAAATATTAAAAACAGAAGAAATTGATCAGAAACCGATAATAAATATTGAAAAAGATGTACACAGACTGCAAAATATTACCGACAGATTTTCTAAAATAGGATCAACTCCTTCACTAAAAAAAGAAGATATCGTGGAAATATCGGAACAAGCATTTATGTATTTGAAAAGAAGAATGTCCAAACAAATCGGGTTTGAATTTCAAGCACCGGAGTATCCTGTATATGTTTCCTTAAATAACATCTTATATAGTTGGGTTATCGAAAATCTCATTAAAAATTCGGCAGATGCCATGAAAGGAGAAGGAAAAATAAAATTGCAAATCCACGATAACAAAAAAAATATTTTTATAGATATTTCCGATGAAGGATCAGGCATTGAATCAAAAAATGTGAAAAAAATATTCAAACCCGGATTTACAACTAAAAAAAGAGGATGGGGGCTAGGCTTGTCTCTGGCCAGGCGAATTATTGAAGATTATCATTACGGTAAAATTTTCGTTCAAAATACCGAAATTAATAAAGGGACTACTTTTAGAATAACTTTAAAAAAATAATTTGTAAAAATTTTATTGAGTAATAGAAAAAAACGTAGTAATTTAATTACTTTTGATATTATGATATTACGAGGAGAACATTTAATAAAAACATACGGAAACAAACGAGTAGTTAAAGATGTTTCATTAAATGTAAAACAAGGAGAAATAGTAGGATTGTTAGGGCCTAATGGAGCCGGAAAAACCACTTCTTTTTATATGATTGTAGGCTTAATCAAGCCTACTCAAGGAAATGTATTTTTGGATAAGATTAACATAACCAAAGATGCTATGTATAAAAGAGCACAAAAAGGAATCGGGTATTTGGCTCAAGAAGCTTCCATATTCAGGAAATTATCAGTTGAGGATAATATTGTGGGAGTGTTGGAGATGACTAAACTTTCGAAGAAAGAAAGAAAAATAAAAGCAGATTCTTTAATAGAAGAATTTGGTTTAGAACACGTTCGTAAGAACCGAGGAGATTTATTGTCGGGAGGAGAAAGACGTCGTTGCGAAATTGCCCGATGTCTGGCTACCGATCCTAAATTTATTTTACTGGATGAACCCTTTGCAGGAGTTGACCCTATTGCCGTTGAAGATATTCAAAAAGTCGTGCGTTCTTTGGTAAATAAAAACATAGGAATTTTAATAACAGACCATAACGTTCAGCAAACTCTGGCTATCACTCATAGAACTTATGTTATGTTCGAAGGAAATATATTAAAGGAAGGATATCCCGAAGAATTAGCAAATGATCCGATAGTTCGTCAAGTATATTTAGGAGAAAATTTCAGATTTGAAAAAATATAATAATGAAAAAAATTTTAACAGGACTATATATCACTTTAATAGCTACATTAAGTTATAGTCAACAAGTTCCATTAATTTCCAAAACTGAATTTTCCGAAGAAGCCTTAAAGCAACTTGTAGTTGATACGGATAATAAAGAAACAACGATGCAATCCGTACTAAATAAAAACACAAAGGTAAAGTTACCATCCTGAAATTTTGGGCATCTTGGTGTAAAGATTGCATAGTGGGAATGTCCGATTCACGGGCTCTTAAGCAAAAAAATAACAATGTAGATTTTATCTATCTGTCATTAGACAAAAATTACGATTCTTGGAAAAACGGTATCACTAAGTATGAATTAAATACGGGTGATAATTATTGGATTTCAACTGGTTGGAAAAATCCTTTTACAGAATATATTGAATTAAATTGGATTCCACGCTATATGGTAATAGATCAACAAGGAAAAATTGCTTACTATTATGCAATTACGGCAAATGACACAGAAATACAAAAAACCATAGATGCATTGCAGGAAAAATAAAGCTAAATTATTTACTTATTTCTAAAAGTTTCTCAGCTTCTATCAGCTGATGGTACCAATTTTCACCGAATTTTCTAATTAAAGGTTCTTTTAAAAATTCGAAAACTTTAACATTAAGTTCTTTACCTAAAGTACACGCATCCTTGCATATATACCATTCATCATAATTTACCGCAACATATTTTCGTAATTTTTGAAGACGAACCGGATACAGATGACAGGAAATAGGTTTTTTAAAATCAATTTTACCGTCTTCGTAAGCCTTTTCAATGGCGCATTTCGCAGCTTGATTTTCATCATAGATTACATAAGCACATTCTCTACCCTCTATTAACGGAGTAACATAATCATCATCAAGGTCGGTTGTATATTTACCTTCCAATTCAATAGCCCTTCTTCCTTCCTCTCTAAGATAAGGCGATACCTGCTCATATATGTCTTCAAGAATCGGTAATTCTTCTTCATCGAGTGGAGCTCCCGAATCTCCTTCCACACAACATATCCCTTTGCATTTACTAAGATTACAAACAAATTGTTTCTGTAATACATCTAAAGAAATTATTGTATCTTCTATTTGAATCATGATTTTTGAAAATAAATTCAAAGATAGCATTAAATTTTTATTAAAAGTTTATATAACTTTACAAAAAAACAGTAACTTTGATAAAATGTATGCTATACATTTTTGTGTTCTTAAGAAATAAATGTGTTTGCATCAATATGTTAAATTAATTTTTTAGTGCAAATTATGAAAAAAATCGTATTAATAGGTGGAGGTTTTGCTGGGATTAATATAATCACCAGATTGTCCAATGATCCTAATTTTGAAATTACCTTAGTCGACAAAAACAACTATAATTTTTTTCCACCATTAATATATCAAGTAAGTTCAAGTATTTTAGATCCCGCAGCTATCAGCTATCCTTTCCGTAGATTTATAAGACATAAAAAAAATGTTAAATTCAGATTAGGAGAATTAATTGAAATCAAATCCGATGAAAACAAAGTAGTCTTATCTAATGGAGAATTAGATTATGATATTTTGATTTTAGCAACGGGAACGCAAAGTAACTATTTCGGAATGGAAAATTTAGAGAAATATGCCTTTCCAATGAAAACCTTAAATGATGCTTTGTTACTTAGAAATATACTTTTAGAAAGGTTAGAAGCCGCCAGTAGAGAAACTGATTTAGTAGAAAAGAAAAGATTATTATCCATCGTCATCACCGGAGGAGGACCTGCCGGAGTTGAAATAGCCGGAGTTATTCGCGAAATTATCAATTATATTGAAAATGTTGATTATAAAGATTTAAAAGACCAAATTCAAGTCTATTTGGTAGAAGGAAGCCCTGTATTATTGGGACCTATGAGCGAAAAATCTCACAAAGAAGCTTATCACGCCTTAGATAAATTAGGAGTTAAAATACTCGTAAATACACAAGTAAAAGATTGTGATGAAAACACCATATATTTTTCAAACGGAGATAAAATTGAAACAAAAACTATAATCTGGACAGCGGGAGTTACTTCAAGAATTTTTGAAGGAATACCCAAAGAAGTGTATGGAAGAGGTAGACGTATGCAAGTTGACGCGTATAATAAAATTCAAGGATTTTCAAATATATATGCAATAGGAGATACCTGTATAATGACTACCGATCCTAATTTTCCTGCAGGACATCCGCAATTAGCCCAAGTAGCAATACAACAAGGAAAAAATTTGGCAAATAATTTAAAAAAACAACTTACCCAAGACAACTATCAACCTGTACCATTCAGTTATAAAGATAGAGGGTCTATGGCAGTTATCGGAAGAAATAAAGCCGTAGCCGATCTGATTCATCCTACCTTATTTTTAAAAGGATTACCGGCATGGATTATTTGGTCGTCCATCCACTTAATTTCTTTAGTTTCCATAGGTAATAGATTAAATACTTTATATCGTTGGTTAACCATATACATATCTAAAAATTCTTCCTTAGGAAGTGCTTATAAAATTGGAGATCCAAGACCCTGAATATCTAAAATATTGTATAAATTTCAGTAATAGAATTTACACTACAATTTGAGAATTATTTTCTTTTTTATTAACAGGAGTAGAATTATTTTGATCCATACTAACGGTGCCTTTATATAAGGCACCATTTTCAACTTGAAAACTTTTTACCTGCATATTTCCTATAATAGACCCCGAGTTTTTCAAACTAAGATTATCAACAAAAATATCGCCGTCAATTTGGCCATATACAATAAGTTCTTTAGTCCTTATATCTCCTTTAACACTTCCTTTCTGACCAACAACAAGCCCACAAGTGCTATTGACATTTCCTAATGTTTGACCATCAATTCTAATAAATTCTTTACATTCTATATTTCCTTCGATTTTACAATCCTCCGCAATAATAGTAGTAATGTTTTCTGTAGATAAATTAAGAGCAGCTCCTTTTTTTTTATTGAACATAGTTAGTTTATTTTATATAGTAGTTAAATTTATTTCATATTTAGTTTACATGCAAATAATTATTTGGATTTTCTTTTTCTTTATTTAAAATAATTTCATAATGAACATGAGGTCCGGTAGAACGGCCGGTACTTCCTAATTCACCAATAACATCTCCGGCATTGACAACCTGTCCTTCTTTAACCAATATTTTAGACATGTGACCGTATAATGTTTCATAACCGAAATGGTGCTTTATCATTACACAATTGCCATATCCACCTCTAACACTGGCAAAGGTAACAACACCATTCGCAGTTGCATGAATAGGATCACCTATAGTTCCCGCTATATCCAAACCCGGATGAAACTCGGATCCTTTACCTTTTTTCATCGGATTTCCTCTCACACCAAAATTAGAAGTAATCCTTCCAACGTGAGGTAAGCCGATAGGAATGAATTGAATCTTTTTATATATATCGGAAATTCTCTTTTTTTTATTTTCAATTAAATTTAAGTTAGAATCATTAACAGGATAATACTCTCCCCCCACATTATCAACATTATAATTAGTGGAGTTAGTAGGGAGGGTTTTAACTTGACGATCTTTAAGGTATCTCTCAATCTTTAATAAAGATTTTTCAGCTTCATTAAGATTGATAATCATATCATTTAATTTTTTAGTATCCAACTTGCTTTCAAGATCGGCAATCTTAACATGTAAATCTTGTTTTTGGTAATACACATAACTTATATAACTAAGCAATCCCGCAACTAAACAAAATATAGTAAAAAATGATAAAAGTAAAATCTTTTTGTACAGAAAAATATTTCTTATATGCTTATTCTTAACAGAAAAAATTTTTGTTTCCAGTGAATTTTTATCAGTAATAATTATAGTGGAATATTTAGATTTGTTATTTTTCATAGTATAATATTCTGAAGGTAGTGGAACAAATATAAAAAAATTAAAACTAAAAGTATAATTTAAACATTACGTTTAACAATAAATTAGCAAAAATTTAGACATTATTTGTAAGCACAAAACTGTCCACAATTTTCGTTAATATAAAAAAATAAAAATACAATGTGTAATAAATAGTAAATGCCAAATATCACTTATTAGTATAATAAAAATATATTGACTGCAAAAGTTTACATCATACGAAGAAAGAGAAATTTACATACAATTAATTAGAATAATAACTTATAGACATCTTCAACCTTAGAAACCATTTCAACCCTTATATTATATTTCTTGCGATCAATTTTATTATACTTAGAAATGAAAATGACATCATAACCTAATTTTTCAGCCTCAATGATTCGCTGTTCAATACGATTTACAGGCCTGATTTCACCACTTAAACCAATTTCACCGGCGAATAAACAATTATCCGGTAAAGAAATATCCTCATTAGAAGACAAAATAGCACAAATAACAGCTAAGTCAATAGCAGGATCATCAACACGAATACCTCCGGTAACATTTAAAAACACATCCTTAGTTCCCAAATGAAAACCCGCACGCTTTTCCAAAACAGCTAATAACATATTTAATCGTTTGACGTCAAAACCCGTTGTCACCCGTTGAGGTGTTCCATAAACAGCCGTTGATACCAATGCTTGAATTTCAACCAACATAGGGCGTAATCCTTCCAAAGTAACCGCAATAGCATTTCCCGATAAACTTTCATCTTTTTTAGATACTAAAATTTCAGACGGATTTTTTACCTGTTTCAATCCGGAAGAGAACATTTCATAAATTCCAAGTTCGGAAGTAGATCCATATCTATTTTTATTTGCACGTAAAAGTCGGTAAACATAATTTCTGTCCCCTTCAAACTGAAGAACGACATCTACCATATGCTCCAAAATTTTAGGACCGGCTATAGAACCCTCCTTAGTAATATGTCCAATTAAAAATACAGGAGTAGAAGTTTCCTTAGCATATTTAATTAATTCGGAAGCGCATTCTCTAATTTGAGATATACTTCCCGGAGAAGATTCTATATAAGAAGAATGTAGAGTTTGAATGGAATCAATCACTAACAACTCCGGTTGAAGTTCATGAGCTTTCTTCAAAATCTTTTGAGTTGAAGTTTCCGTTAAAATATAGCATTCAGAATTAGAAATATCCAAACGGTCAGATCTCATTTTAATTTGATTACTGCTTTCCTCTCCCGAAACATATAATACTTTTCTGGGTATTTGTAAAGAAATTTGCAACAACAAAGTAGATTTACCGATGCCGGGTTCGCCTCCAATCAAAATAACACTACCGGGAACAATACCGCCACCTAATAAATGATCCAGTTCAGAGTCATTAGAAAGAATACGATATTCATCCGTAGTTTCAATTTCGTGAATCTTATATATTTTATTTCTAGAAGAAGAGGAATTAAGGGAAGAAATAGAATTTGCAGAACTTTTTTCAATAACTTCTTCAACAATAGTGTTCCATTCTCCGCATACTTTGCATTGACCCAGCCATTGAGAATATTGAGTTCCGCAATTTTGACAAAAAAAAGTAGTTTTAGCCTTAGCCATATTTAATATATATATAGTTATTTACATTTATTAGTTAGTACAAAGATAGTCTATAATAATCTTTGTTAATGACTATATAATAACAAGTATCTGGAGGATTAAAAAAGAATTAAAAAAAATTAAAAATTTTTTTTGAGGTTAAGTGGTTCGTATTCAGTATATTAGTAATAAATTAGCAAAAAAGATTAAAAAAAGA
>NZ_WINV01000004.1:134481-183142 GCF_009827835.1 Apibacter sp. B2912 | reverse complement strand
TCTTTTTTTAATCTTTTTTGCTAATTTATTACTAATATACTGAATACGAACCACTTAACCTCAAAAAAAATTTTTAATTTTTTTTTATTTATTCCTGCTTCTCTCCTGATCATTCGTATTGGTGCTTATTGGCTCGTTCTTATTCTTTTCTATTTTATTATCTTTATAGGTTGTATTCTCTAATTGATAGTTTTGAATTCCTTTCCTCTAATGTTTTTATTCAAGTACTTTTTTTATATATATAGGTTGATAGTACTCTTTACTATTAATACTTTTTATTGTATCTTTTATTTAACATTATTGTTCTTTACGGAGTCTTTCCAGTTCTGCAGCTACTAAATGATGTGATATTGTTTTTTCTTTAAATATATTGAGTATCTCCTTCTTTTCTTTTTCCGTTGCTCCTAATTGATTTATTATATTGGTAAGATGCATTTTCATATGTCCTTTTTGAATTCCTGTTGTAATTAATGATCGTATTGCAGCAAAATTTTGAGCCAGTCCAGCAACTGCTATAATTTGCATAAGTTTTTCTGCTGAGGGATTATTTAATATTTGTAAGGATGCTATTACTAATGGATGAAGCTTCGTTAAGCCTCCAACTATTCCTAAGGATATAGGCAGATCAAGCCAAAAACGAAATTGATCGTTTTTAATTTCACAATGAGTTAAACTGGTGTATTTCCCTTTATGTGAGGCATAGGTATGTGAACATGCCTCAACTGCTCTAAAATCATTTCCTGTGGCTATTACTACAGAATCAACTCCATTCATAATTCCTTTATTGTGAGTAGCTGCTCTATAAGGTTCTACTTCTGCTATTTCAACTGCTTGTTTAAACTTCCAGGCAAATTCCTCCGGAGGCATTCCGCTGTCGTCCTTTAAGTCTTTTATTTTACAGCTTACTTCAGCTCTCGCCATACAATCGGGTGTATAATTGGAAAGTATAGACATAATAATCTGCAGGCTGTTCTTTTCTTCTTTATTAAATATATTGGATTTTTGAAATTCTGTTTTAAATGTTTTTGAAAATTGTTCGAGGCATGAATTTATAAAATTTGCTCCCATACTATCTTGTGTATTAAAAGAACCTTTTATCTGATAGTAGTTTTCAAGCTCTTTGGATTTATCTATTAACTCTATATTCACAATTCCTCCTCCTCTCATCTGCATATTCTTAGTGAGATCCTTCGATTGTTTAATGAGTTCTTCTTTTAAATGGGTGTTAAACCATTGTAATAATTTACTCCCTTCTCCTTTATATATGAAGTGTATATGTCCTAATTTAGTGTTTCCTAAAAGTTTCGTTTTAAAACCTCCTTTATCTAACCAAAATTTAGCCGATTTGGAGGCAGCCGCTACTACTGAGCTTTCTTCTATAGCCATGGGCAAGGCATATATTTCATCATTTATTAAAAAATTGGGAGCTATCCCATAGGGAAGGTAAAAATTGCTTATAGTGTTTTCTGTAAATTCATCATGTAGTTTTTGCAAATCATCGTTGTGATTCCAATACTGTTCTAATATATTTTTTAAATCTCCTGAACCTCCTCCGTATTGTTGGTTTAGCCAGTTAATTTTTTGTTCTTTATTTAGTTTAGAAAACCCTTCAATAATTTTACTTTTCATCTTATTACTTGATTAAGTCTTTAACAAAAGTAAAATTTATAATTTTATATCGTAATTATTTACATTTATTGTTCATGACATTTTGTTTTTTTAATAGTATAGTTTAGTAACATTCTTAGATGAACAATCTTTTATATATAGTATAAGTAATCAAATTATATTTTTTTGAATATTTTTTTATACATTTTACTCTTTTTAAATTATTTTTTAATTTTAGAATTAAAATCCTCTATTTTGTTTACTTTTTTATATTTATTTTTTTAAACTTTTAGTATATATTTGTATTAAAACCTAAAAGTAAATGGAAAACCCATCCACTGCAGTCAATATTGAACAGAAATTAGCTTTTGATTTAGCCAACTATACTAACAAAAACATTTTTATAACCGGAAAGGCGGGTACGGGTAAAACCACTTTTTTAAAGGAATTGAAAAATTCTACTAGAAAAAACACTATTATCGTTGCTCCCACGGGAGTAGCAGCTATTAATGCGGGTGGGGTTACTATACATTCTTTATTCGGATTTCCTCTTACAAGTTTTATTCCTGTTAATGACGGATGGATTGATCGGAATATTGCTATCACTAAATTAGAACTTCATCAACATTTTAGGTATAATAAAGATAAGAGAAAATTATTTTCGGAGGTTGAATTATTAATTATCGATGAAGTTTCCATGTTGCGTGCGGATATTCTTGATGCTATTAACTGGTCTTTGCAATACACAAGAAAAAATGCAGCTCCTTTTGGAGGTGTACAAATACTTATGATTGGAGACATGTATCAATTACCTCCTGTAATAAAAGAAGAACAATGGAATCTTTTAAAGAATTATTATAAAAGCCTTTTTTTCTTTGATGCATTAGTTTTGCAAAATTATCCTCCGGTATGTATTGAATTCAAAAAAGTATACAGGCAAGATGATCCTGTTTTTATAAATTTATTGAATGCTATTCGATACCAGGATTTTGATTCTATTGATTTTGAATTACTTCATGAAAGATATGATCCTGATTTTATTCCGAAGGAACCCGGTTATATAACTTTGACAACTCATAATTCTATTGCTACTTCCATTAATGAGAATGAATTAAGAAAACTCAATAAACCTGTTAAGTTTTTTGAGGCTATTGTAGATGGTGTTTTTCCTGAAACCTCATATCCCACTGATATGGAATTGGTATTAAAAGAGGGCACTCAAATCATGTTCATTCGAAATGACAGCTCCGGCAACAGAAGGTATTTCAACGGAAAAATCGGTATTATTGAAAAAATTGAGGATTTTGAAATTTATGTTCGATTTGAAAATCAAAAAGAATCCTTTTTATTGGAACATGAAGTTTGGAAAAATATAAAATATAGTATTGATCCTGAAACGGGCAAGATTACTGAAGAAGTTTTGGGATCGTTTTCTCAATTTCCCATTCGACTTGCTTGGGCTGTAACCATCCATAAAAGTCAAGGGCTAACTTTTGATAAAGTTATTGTTGATGCAGGAAAATCTTTTGCTTCCGGCCAGGTTTATGTTGCCTTAAGCAGGTGCCGAACTTTGGAAGGAATTATTTTAAAATCTATTATAAGAAATCATAATATTATTCAAGATTCTAAGATAAATGAATTTCAAAATCAAATGTGGAATGTGCATGAGTTAGAAAATACTCTTAATGAAGAGAAATATAATTTTGGACTTGAAACTCTTTTTAAATCTTTATCGGTTCTTTCTTTAACTCATAGGATTCAGGATTGGCGCAAAATGACTATTGAAAAATCTATTCCTGAAAAACAACAGGTTTTGGATTTAATTACTTCTATTGATGAGTGCTTACATTCTCTTTTGTTAATCAATCAAAAATTTCAACGAAATATTCTTTCTCGTTTTAATTCATCAACTATTACCAATAAAGAGGAAATATGGCGAACTATCGAAATGAGAGCTAAAGACGCTGTTGAATATTTTGCTGATGAGCTTTTTCTTAGAGTTTGGAAACCTTTGCAAACTCATTATCTTGATTATAAAAATAAATCAAGAATTTCTCAATATCTAAAATTCATTTGTGAATTTGAAAATGATAGTAAAGTGAAAATAAAATATATACTTTCCACGAATCTTATTGATCAACGGATTACATATAAAGAATATGTTTTTACTTCTGATTGTGAAACTTTTTCAAAAGCCAATAAAAAGGAAGACACGGTTGATTTAACTTTACAGCTTTTGCAGGAAGGAAAAAATCTTATAGAGGTAGCCAAAGTTAGAAATTTGACGGTTTCTACTATTAGCAATCATGTGGCTAAATTGATTTCTAAAAATAAAGTATCTGTATATGATTTTATCTCTGAGGAAAAGTATGTTTTGATTGAAAAAAAATTAGCTGAGTTAAATACTAAAGAATTAAAACTTATTAAGGAATCATTGGGAGATGAGGTTTCTTACGACGAAATTAAATTTGTACGAAGCGATTTGGGCATATAAATAAACAATACTGTGAGTAATTAAATTCTATTTTTCAAGTACGCGTATATCTACTCTTCTGTTTTGTGCCTTACATTCAGGTGTATCATTAGCTTCACAAACCGGATGCTGTGATCCATATCCTTCAGATGATATTCTTTCTGTTTGTACTCCTGATTTGATTAATTCTTCTTGAACGATTTTTGCTCTATCTTCTGAAACTTTTTTATTAGTTTCTTCTGATCCGGTAGTATCAGTATATCCTCCAATTTTAACTTTAGCTTTAGGAAATGCTTTTAAAATTTGAGCTAAATTTTTTATTTGTTTTCCTGATTCTGTAGTTAAAGTGGTTTTACCTGTATCAAAATATACTCGATCTAATGTAATCCAGCCTTTGGTTTTGTCTTCACTTACATTTAGAGTTGAATCTTTTAGAAAATTAAACAATTTAGCCTCGGTTGAATTGTTTCCTACTTCGAAAATTTCTTCTCCGTTCGGAAGTTTTATGGTAAATATATCCCCGGTTTCATATATAAAATTTCCTGTTGCAGTATCTAAGGTACCTTGAATGACTGTACCAATTTTATCTACTTCAACCGATTGTTCTTTTTCTAATTTTTCTTTTTCTGCCTGTTGTTTTTCAAGTTCTTCTTTTTTATCTCTGGCACATTCACAACTTGTTATAGTACAAACAATTGTTAAAGCTCCTAAAAATTTTACAAGGGGTTTATATAATTTTTTATTCATATTAATAATTTAATGTAAAAAAATTAACTCACAGTATTATTTATTAAGAAGGTAAATTTACATTAATATTTGATTTAGGAAAATTTTAATAAATAATTATTTTATACCTTATCATATATTTTATTTTTAAGATATTAAATAAATTTAAATTAAAAGAACTTGTATTTGTCGAATACTAATCATTTAAAAAATGATTTATAATTAAAATAACCATATCATTATCTTAATTTTTTTACTATTTTTATTGATCAATTTTCAATTGAGATAATGTGAATTAATTTTATTTTTTTATTATATTAATTGATTTTTTTATATTATGTTTAACCATTTGCAATAATTTAATAATGAAATATAAAAATATAGTATACATTTTCTTGGTTGCAATTATCATTAAAATAGTATATATTTTTACAGCAGTCTTTATTTTAAAGAACGCTATAGATTATTCTAATTTTAACACTTTTATTGGTGATATTTTTTATAGATGGGACTCCCATAAATACTATTCTTTAATAATAAATGGATACCCACATTCATCACCGGATATTTTAGCTGAAAAAGATCATATTTGGGCTTTTTTTCCGCTATATCCCGGAATTATTTCTGTTTTAATGAAAGTATTTTCTTTAAGTTTTAACACAGCTGCATTTTTTTGGTCTCTTGTATCTTCTTTAGCTGCTTTTCTTGGAATTTACTGGTTTTGTAACATTTATTTTAACAATACTAAGAAATCATTATTTATAACTATACTTTTTTTATTTCTCCCATTTAGTTACTACTTTTCAGCTTTTTTAACTGAAAGTACTTTTTTACTTTTATTAATATTTTCATTTATTAGTATTTATAAGAAAAAATATTTTATCTTCTCAATTCTATCTTCTTTGCTTGTTCTTGTTAGAGCTAATGGAATGTTATCGGTATTTATCCTTTTTTTATTTTTTTTAGAAAATAAAGGAATCATTTCTGGATATTTTAGATTTAATTTTTCAATTAAAAAAGAACTTGTTATTAAGTCATTATTTTTCGTTCCTCCTGTATTAGTATTTCTATGCTATTGCTTATATCAATATTATATGACCGGAGATTTTTTTGCTTTTTCAACAGTACAGAAGGCTTGGGGGAGAACAGGCGGAATTCCTCATGACTTTATTATTTTTAGAATTCCTTTAGCGTTACTATCTTTATTTTTGTTTGTTTATTTTTTAAATGTTAAAAAAAATCAATTAAGTTTTACTCTAATGATTATTTTGAATCTATTACTTCCTATTTCAACCGGAACTTTTGGTTCTATTCCAAGATACAGTTGTACATTATTTCCACTTTATATAATAGTTGGTAATGCTGTTAACAACACAAAAATAAAATGGCTTATTATTGCTTTAACTTTCTATATACAAATTTATTACTATATTTTATGGTTGAAACTTAGTTTTGTCACTGCTTGATCAATTAATTAAATTTAATTTACAAACTATATATAGATTTTTAGATTATTTAAATTACTAACTTGAAAAATAGAAGTTTTTTAGTAACTATATATGTTTATTTATATTAAAAAAGATCAAATTATTTTCTGTCAATAGAAGCCGGGATATTGATATTTTTATTATTAACCCCATACAAATGTTTAAAAATAAATAATCTCTTATAAGTCAAAAAGTTTACTTTATCTTACTTTAAAAAAATGATCATAAATTTATAAGGGTTTAAATTTTATATATGTCATTGTAGAAAAGAATGAAATATTTTTGGATTCCAATTTTTTAAACTCGTCGAGTTTATTTCATTAAATATCTGTCTCCCCTAATTAATCTAACTTAAATTTTAACATTAAAAGATAGAAATGTATTTTTTTCATCAGGTTTATAAAAATCATAAATTATCTCGTACCATAATTAGCCAATTGTATATTGGGAACTACTTATAAATTCCGGCTTATTTCCGTTGAAGAAGATAGTAGTAAGCTTTTATACACTTATTTTAAAATAAGAAAAATTTATTTAAATCTTTACGTTGTTATTAATTTACTTTCACAAAATAAAACTCTGATTATAAAATTATTAACAAAATATAAAGATGATAATTAATTTATCATTTAAGAATTCTACAAGAAATAAGGGCATGAATAATGGATTCAGGAAAAATATCTTCATCGTATATATTATTCAATAATTCGTCAAGATCATAGGATGAAATCTGATAATCATAATATAATTTAGGTATATTATTTTTTTTAAAAAGGTAAAGGGTTTGTTCAAAACGATTGTAAGTTTTTTCAAGAATCGTTATCTTTTGTTGTATCGATTCAAAACTAATTTCAAATTGGTTTATTTTCTGATCTAATTCAGCTATCTTTTCCAACAATATATCATCTTCTGTTGATCTAGTTTGTAATGTTATATCATGAAGTCGTTGTTGAGATTGACTTTGTAGCATTTTAGCCAATCGATTAGATATTTTTCTAAATTCATTACTTTCACCCGATCGAGTTTCAATTAATTCATTTTCTATATCCTGTTTCTGTTTTTTATAATAAGCCAAATACTCCTCAGTTTGTTTCAATTCTAATTTGAGTTTAGGCAACTTTAAGTTTTTTTCAACATCATATTCTTTTTGATCTTTCTGCTCTAATAAAGATAGGCATAAATTTTTTTCAGATTCATAGCATATTTTAGACTCTTCAACTAAAGCAATTAATATTTTATGGTTATTATAATTTTCAGAAAAATTTATAAATCTAGCAATCCAATTATCTAAATTACGAATAATACCAGAACCTTTATAACTACTTTCTCCATAATCACGATCAATCAAATAATTATAATATCGATTTTGATTGTACTTTTCTATTTTAGTTGAAAACTGTTGGTTTGAGGTTTCAATTTTTTTTTTATCTAGATTTAATTTTTCCTTAGAAACATTATATCGATTTAAAAGAGATATATACTCTGAATCATTGTCTAAACGTACAAGCTTTAGCTTATAAAAATCATCTAATCTGATAAGAATATTATCTATTTTTTGTTGATAATCATTGATTAGAATATCTAATTTATCAGATTTACGTTTCAAATTACTATTCAATTCTTGTAAATTCTTAATCGCTGTTTGTATTTGAGAATCTTCATTTTTGGGCGATTCCAGTAAATAAATAGTAGCTATCTTTTGGAATATTTTTACCTGTTCATTTTTTAATTTCGAAATTTTTTCATGAGTAACATCAATTTCTTTTTTCGTGATTTCAATAGAAGCTTTAATTTCCAACCCTTTCTTGGCTATTCTATTTTCGATTTTTTCTGTATCCATTTTTTTATTCTAAAATTCAACCTGCTTTAATTAAATTTGGACAATGTAAATTGAATTATATATTTAGTTTGTATAAATATTGATAAATCTTCTTTTACTTTTTGAGTAACAAAAGTTAACGTAATAAGTATTTTAGAAACTTTCAGATCAATATTTTGTGCAACCAAAATAGCAATTAAAGTTTCAATTTATTTGCTGAAATTTTAGCGTAAATAAATGGATTTTTCAATGTTATTAGCATGCTATTTAAGTTGATCAATATATTTAAAAATGTAATTTGTTACAATATGATAACATATTAGAAAATTTAATGATATTATACAAAACCAAATAAATATCATAACTGGAGTTAATAAAGCATACCTAAACCATTTACAGAAAACTCCACGCTTTATATAACAAAAGGCAAGAAAATGCTGAAACCTTGATCTTTTCGATTCTATAAAATGTAAACGATTATCAAACCACTGATCAATTCCCATTTCAATAGTCTCATTATCTACATCCAGACCCTGGGATTGATAATAATTTTTGATGCCATGCTCTAAATTATTGCGTAATTTATCACGATCAAGATGCTCATTTAATAATTGCTGTTTTTGATGTAATTCATCAATTATTGCCATTGCACCTAATTGGTCACTAACTTTTATTTCATCCATTAATCATTTACTTTCAATAAAATATTATTAAAGCGTTGTTTACCATCCTCAACAATACGATCAATTTCTTTCGCATTATCAATTGACTCATTTCTTAGTTCAGCAATTAATTGATTACTTGATTCTTGATAATTAACAATTGCTTCAACCAAAGCTCTTAATGAATCAGCTTTTATAGTTGAACCATATCCAGCTCTCAAACCTTCTTCTAGTTGCTTATTTCCTATTTTAGCAATACTTTCTATTCCTTTATTCATACCATCTTTCATCGCTTCTAATGTCTTGGTACTTTCACTTAAGCCATTTAATGAAGTGATAGAGGCACTTAAAGCTGTGAATACAACTTCATTGGTCGAAAAAAAACTCACGCTTTGTTGATAAACACGTTCTTTTACAGACGTTGTTTGCTGTAATCTGGCAAATACGGCTTCCGCTGAATTGTAAGAAACCATTAAATTATTAGATAAATCTAAAACTATTTGATATCGGCTATCTTCTTTTTGCAAATTGCGTAGCGCTTCATCTCGCAATAGCTCTAACCGTGCACGAGCTAAATTATCATTATCAGTAAAATTATCAACTTCTGCAATTGCTAATGATAACTTTTGTTTACACTCTTCAAGGCGGGCAGTAGCAATCTCTAATACTTCTTCTGCTAAGATTTGAGCTTGTTTTAAACCAAATCGAAAGTCTTGATAAGCATTCAATATTACACGTTCTCGTTCAATCTGATTTCCTGTTTCTTTAGCAACATCTAAATAGGTTTTCTTAATCAAGTTAAAACGATCTGGAATCGAACCTCGTATAAAGGTCATCCAACCCATTTTGATTTTTTCTAAAAAATCTAATTTACCATCATCTAGCCAATTTAACATTTTTTCCATATCGGCACGAATGCTATCAAAATATACAACAATTTTTGTATAACGATCGGAAGCGTGAACACCATCAATTTGCTCTCGAACTACTTCATTAAATGCACTTTGTTGTTGTAAAGTGCGAGCTATAGCTATAATTCGATTTTTGTCAATTTCAGCAACATGATCTAATAATTTTAAAATCGGCGCATCAGATTGAGGTTTTATTAAAATACCGATTTTATTTAACTTTTGTACAGCTCTATCTACATAAGTAATTAAATGATTAGACATCTTATAATATCTTTTTAAGTTTTTTGCAAACATATAAAATTTTTAATCATTTATTTTAATTGTACGTATAATATGTTAATATAATTTGATCTTAATATAATTCTAGTCAAAGATTTTAGATGGTTATTGTTTGGGATTGTTTATAAAAATTTAATTGAAAAATCTGATAAAATATTTAATTAATTAAATAAAAAAGTAATCATTTCAATAAGAATATGAATTATTTGTATAATGATTGATACATGATTAAAATTTTTAAAAAAAGAATAATAAGATCTTTTAAAAACAGCATAATAGCTAACAATATAAACATTTTGAATGTATTTAATTGTATTTCTTTATTAAGTCAAATTATCTTTCAATTTTATGTCCGTTATGTTTATTATTTCCAGAAATCATTAATATGTATCTAAGGGAAAAACCTTATCACAGTTATCCTATTATCATGACTGAATATCCTGAAATTTTTATTTCCATAAATCTGAAATCGATTTGAACATTAAAATAAAATTATCTATTATAAATTTTGACAGATGTTTTCAAGATATCATTCTCCGCATATTTGATTAATAATAGAATATTAACCTTAAAACCAAAAAATTTAAAAAATAAAGAAAAGCAATCCAAAATTACTTTTCTGGATTCTGTTTCTTACTCTTGAAGATAATTACAAAAAATACGATAAAGTATACATGAATTTTTAAATTTTAAAAACTAAATTTGTCGTAAATTACATTACATGTTTGAATAGATCTTTAATAATAGAGATAATATATTTCGTAAGGACGACGGATGCGGGAAAGAGCTTGTTGATGTGAAACAATATTTCTTAGACTTATTTCTCAAATATTTATCCGATTTAAAAGGAAAAATCTACAAATCAATTATCAAAGATGAATTTCAATAAAATAAATAAGCATTCTTAAAACTTAAGAAGTCAAGCCCGACTATAAAAGGTTTTGTACTCCAACAATATATAAATATGGGAATAAAAAATGCAAAAAATACCTTATCGTATTTCAGAAACATATGTAAATATCTATCCCTTAACTATTAAAACTGATTTATATGTTCGTACTTTCTCAAAATAAAAACCAATTGTCTGAACTAAAAGAAAAGCCTTTTAAATTGGAAAAGGAAATTCAATTATTATTTGAAAATAATATGGAAATCTTAACAGGATTAAAGTATATTAAATCAGAATTTACAATTAAAAATAGCCGGATTGATACCCTTGCTTTTGACATGGAAAGTAAAGCCTTTGTTATCATTGAGTATAAAAGAGAACGGAATTACAGTATTATAGACCAGGGCGTTTCTTATCTTAATCTGATGCTTGAGTATAAAGCCGATTTTATTGTCGAATATAATGAAACCCAAAAGCATTCCATTAAAAGGAATGAGGTGGATTGGTCGCAGAGCCGAATAATTTTTGTTTCCCCTTTCTTTACCGAATTTCAGAAACAGTCTTCCAATTTTAAGGATTTAGCAATAGAATTATGGGAAATTAAACGTTATGAAAATGATAGTCTCATAATAAATCCGATAAAAAAATCGAAATCAGCTCCTAGTATTAAACAGATACAAAGTGACAGAAACTCTAAAATATCAAAAGTAACTAACGCTATAAAAGTATTTACAGAAGAGGATCATTTGGATCACAAATCTGAAGAGGTTAAAGAATTATACGAAATGTATAAAAATGCGATTTTAAACCTTCCTGCTAATATTGAAACAGAGCCTAAAAAACTATATATTGCTTTCAAAAAAGATAAAAATATTGCAGATATTGTACTATTAAAAAAAGGGTTGAAAATTTTTATAAATAAGAAAAGTGGAGAATTGGATGATCCTAAAAAATTGACGAGAGATGTATCTAAAGTTGGACATTGGGGAAATGGAGATTATGAACTTATTGTTGAGGATACGCATAACTTAGAATATATTATGAGTTTAATAAAACAGGCTTTATAGATTAAAAAATATCTATTTTTCTAATTATATCATTTTTTTATTATATTATCTAACCTGTTCTACATAATTATTTAATAGTATTTAGATCAAAATTAAATCCGATATACAAACTAAAAAAATAATTCTTCTCATTATTCAGAAAATTATAGGTAGCTATTTCAAATTCTATATTTTAACGATTTCATTAGATTTATTTTTAATAAAATCTTTAGTAACAATTATTTATTTCAACCATTTTAAGAACATAAATAATGAACTATTATTTTATAATAAATAAAAAAACCCCTATAAATATAATATTTAAAGAGGCCTAATAATATTTTTAGAGTAATAAACTACTCTTGAAGATTGTGATCGCGAAAGGACAATAAAAATCACATTAAAGGAGCATAATATTCAATAAAAATAATAAAATAGTCCTAAGAAACGTTTAATATTTTTTGATCATAAGTTAAATAATATTCCTACTGTTAATTTTTCACTAATTGAAAATTATTTCATTAAGTAAAATTTGAAAGTGGAGTATCTATTTCCAAAAATTAAGAATTAAATGGTAAACTTTATAAAAAATTGTTTATCATTTAAATAAAGATTAACTAAAAGATAATCTTCATTTTTTTATTATCAATCTATTTCCGATAAAACAGCTATAGTATTCCATTTAAAAAATATTAAACAATTCAGTTTGTCTAATACTAGCACTAAAATAATCATGAATTATTTTAATTTCACTAGCAACCTTATAATTAATAATACACTTACCAAATATATTTTAAAAATATAGTTAAGAATAATTTATTAATATCATATATTATATCAATTCTGGGTGGAGAAATAAATAAAAGATTATATTAATTTAAAAAATTAATAACATTCAAAGGTATTGTAAAGAAAAAGTTTCCCGATTCTTCTTTAATAAATAAAAGAACTGTACCCGAACCTTGTAAGAATAAAATCGTCTTATCTGTATCTATATTAGATTTGATATAAGCGTATAATACACTTTATTATGTATAAAGTTTTATATAACTTTATTTTAACGAAATCAACAATTATATCATCTATCTTCTGACTATATAATAATTGAAAAGCAAAAAACAAAAAACAAGCTATAAAAGAGAGTTTCATTAAGTTTTTTTGTAGAAAATAAAAAAGACTTTCAAAAAATTGAAAGTCTTTATAATTATATTGTGATCGCGAAAGAATAGAAACCCAGACTTGTAACCTGTTTATTTTCCAACATATAACAATTTTCAAATTCTGACAGGGGGATGTATAGGGGGAATTATTTTACAAAATTACATATTCAAGCTCTACCCTTAGATGTGCTATGATTCCTTGCAACCATTTAACAATTTTATCTTCATCATCAATTTTATGAACATGTCCTTGGCTACTTTGCCAATTACCATTCATAGCAAAATGAATTTTATTAACATCAATAACTTTCTGTTTTTCGTCCTCCAATATTAATAAAAAATCATCTTTATCAAAAGTTTTTGAATATTCCTCAAACGTTCTTTCAATTGCTTGATTTGCAGTAATATGCCAATGAGGTTGAGAATGATTTTCATTAGGATTGTAATTATCATCCCACTCTGCTCTAAATAATTGATATTTTCTATAATCACTATCTTCACCTTGAAAGACAGATAAAGAAATATATGTATGAAATATATTATTATTTTTATTAGGTAATTTCTCTGTTATGATAATAAATTTTATTTCTAAAAATATCCAGAAATCTCTAAACCATTTTAAAACATCTACCGACTCAGAGGGATAATCAAATCTATTCAAAGCCTTAGAAGAACCCTCTATTCTATAAAAAATACTAGTATGACTCCTTGTATATGATTTTAACCTAAAAGGATTAATAAATAGGTTTTTACAATTTATATTAATGGAATCTATTAATTTTTGAGGCTCTATCATGAACAATATTATTAATTATTTCACACATTAAGATAGAAAAAACTCCTTAAAATATCATCTATTACTTGTTTAACATAGACATTGCCTGATTCTAATTCTTTTCCTAATTCTATCAATCTAAAATATACATCTGGATTTTTTTCGAATGTTAAATGAGCCTCTGGAATAGGTATATTACTTGTATTTTTTTTCCCAAGATCATACCATTCTCCACCAGCAAGTTGTTTAGAATAAATTGATAATAATCTATTAAAAATATTACTTGAAAAGAATGCTAAATAAAAATAATAGTCGTCAAAAGTAAATTCTTTTTTTGGAATCCAACCATTTCCTCTTTCAATAACATACTCCCCTAATTTATCTAAACCAAAAGAATTTGCATTACCAAACTCCGTCGAATATAACCTTTTCTCTTTATTAATTAGCCATGCTCTATGTTCACTTAAAATCCACCAAGAGTTCTCATCTTTTCTAGCCCTATTAGACAACTGTTCTTTGAAAGAACTTAACTTTTCATAAGAATATGGAGCAATTTCCCTAAAAGTCTCTTCGTTTTTTATTATTAAACCTTTCTCATCATAGGGATACCAAACATAATTTTTTATTTCTATCTTCCCATTTTTTATTGATTCATTATTAATCATTTTTCGATAAAATCTTTTTTCTGAAATAGGTATGTCTTCAAATTGGGATAGCTTAATAATAAACATTTTACTCCCTGTTCTAATACCTTGTTTAACGGAAAAAAGATTTGAGACTCTTGTTAATAATCCATCTTGCACAAAACGCTCAATATTTTTTTTGAATTTAGTTTCTGCTAATGAAATTATTTTCCAATTATCAGAAATAATAGGAAATTCTGTAGAAGTATAAATACTATAATTTTTTTCCTCAACTGCTTGTTGATTATTAATATCCATTCTTCTTAAATCTCTTAAAACATTTTGAACTATTCCTTTTTCATTTTTACTCCATATTAATTTGGGTAAATCACGTGTTTTCGGTTTTTGCCCAATAAAAAAACTGACATCAGTTAATGCATCCTCAAAAACAAAATTTCCAAGTTTAGCAATTATTTTTATTGTCAGATCTTCATTAATTTCATTTCGTAAATTATTATATGAAGCATATGTAAAAATAGAAGATGGTAAAATACACCCTAATATTCCTTGATTATTCAGAGACTTTACCGATTTATAAAAAAAAGCACTCGCTAAATTTGGTTTTCCTTTTCTCACTTCACCCCCTAATGTTTCTAATACGACATCTCTTTCTTTCTTATTTTTCAATAACTCCCAAGACAGAAATGGAGGATTCATTAATATTAGGTCAAAATCATCATCCCATTTTTCTTCAAGCGAGTTATTTACTTGCCTCACTTCAAAAGTCATATTATCGTCATTCCATTGTGTCCTCTTTTCATATTGTAATAAAAATTTAGATGTATTTACAGCACTTTCTGAAATATCCCAACCTTTTACATCTATTTCCCCAGAATAACCTAAATTCTTAAGTTGTTTTAATACTTCTATTAAAAATTCAGACGAACCACAAGCAGGATCAAAAATTTTTATTTTTTTTACCGAAAAATCTAAATATTTTAAACAATTTTCAACTATTGAACGAGCTAAAAATTGAGGAGTATAATGTATACTTGAATACATATCTTCCTTCATGAATAATTGATTAGAAATACCTCCAAATAAATCTCGTTGAGGATTAAAATAAATCACTTCCCGATGAGCTTCTTGAAATAAAGTTCCAGAAACATGACGTAAAATCAAATCAAGTCTTGGGTTAATAGATTTAACACCCAGCTTCATCAATTCAACAAAATAATCAAATTGACTGGGAATCTCACTATCCCTAATTCCCCATTTTTCATAATCTATATTTGAATAATCCTCTTCTAAACTTATTAATAATTTAAAAAGTAAATTTAAAGCATCTGATGGTTTTTCTCTTTCAAGAGTGACATTCCGTAGTCTTCTAAAAATATCTAAGACAAAGGGTACCACATCACTTTCTGTCTTATATGATTTAGATAACAGATATTTATAAAATCTATCTGAATAATTCTCTACCTGTTGTTTAGGAATGGTTTCTACTTCTTCACTTAACCAATTATAAACTTTTATATTATCGTTATTAATTACAACAAAATTTTTAGTATTTGTTGACCACGATTTTTCAAAATAAGACTCTATTATATCCTCCTTTGAAGAAATTTCCAAACAAAAATCAGCATATCCTCCATTTAACATGAGAAACTTCATATCACCAATATTAGGATTAAGATGGATTGGAAGTAATCCAAAACTTCTTGTCCAATTATCTATTACAGCTAAATCTCTCATTATAATATTTATGCAAAAGTAAAAAATAATTGATTAGCAAAAATATTCATTAATTACTCTTTTTATGGAATTAAATATAAATATATATAATAAATAATATCTAATTTTAAGTCATATTTTTATTTAGTTTAACAAATTTAAATTGTAATTAAAACATTTTTAACTATTTATAATAATTAGTTTTACTAATTCTTCAATTTCCCAGCAGACCAGAATACAAAGTCCATTTTTTTTATTTCATTGATTTTGTATTCTTTAAATCTTTCATCAAAATATACATTAATCTTAGGCAACAAATGTTTATTCAAAATTTCTTTGTAGACATTTTTTATTTCTTCATACTGCTTCATATAGATTTTCAACTTTTCATCGAACGGAGAAACATAAGGTCTAACAAAACTAAACATTCTAGCTACTCCACTATCGTAAATAGGCATTTGTTCATCTATCATATTTAGCATTTTAGTAGTAAAAGAAAATTGAAAAGTGTTTAGCCCTCTTCTGCTAGGAATTTCATACAAACGTTGTAATACATCAGAAAAGTTAAAAAAATTTTGATTTCTATACTCTTCCAGAATAATAAAATATTCATTTTTAAATTCAGAGGTTAATCCTGCATTATCTAATCTATAAAAACTTCTATATACAAATTGAAACAAGTAATTCTTCCTTACATCAAAATCAGCAAATTGCTTTTTCAAGAAATTATATGTCACAATACTTTCAAATTCAATATTTTCAACAATTTCATCAGAATTCTCCTCTATGAAATCTATAATTTTTTTAGTTTCAGTCATTTTCATAATAAAGGGATAAGTTTAATGTTTAGGATTAAGCTAGTCCTCTACAATTGTATATCTAGCTTTAATTTCATTAATAGTAACTTCTGGTAATATCTCTAATTTACTCAATTCCCAATCTTGAACGATATTTGAATAAATTCCTTCTACCAAATCTTCAAAACTAGGAATGAAAATTGTTGTCAAAGTATTATCACTTTTATCAGAAAAATCCCCCGACCAATATTTAGGAATAACAATTTCATTATTTTTTTTAATAGATAACAAAAATTTAAAACTTCCTGCACCTTTATCTTTTTTTTCTGTAGCTAACCCAAACTTATGAACTAAACTATTTCTTAAAGCTTTGATTGCATCTATTTTTTCTTGATTTAGTGGGGAAAAATATTTTAAAGTACAGTATATACCATTAGTTTTCTCAATTTTATCTATTTCCTTAGGTTTAAATATACTTCCGATTTGCTCAAGGAGGATAAGATAATTAATAAGAGAAGTATATTGCATTGAATAATAAGTTTGTTCAACAAAATTATTCTCATTCACCTCATTCATTTCATAAACTCCAGTCTCAATATTTCTTCCAGCAAGTTTTCTTGCATTTCTTAATAATAGCGCCATCATCGAATAACGACATGGCGTTTCCCCTTCCATAGGTTGATTTATTTTAAGGAACTTCTGTGTATAAATTCAAAATCGTTAGTATTCATAGATTTATGTTTTTATTCGTTTAGTTCAAATATATAAATTTTGTCTCATTATTTAACTTAAGTACAGTCTCATTTAATCCACTTTCAGCTACCCAACTTAAACCGAAAATAAACCCATATAATCAAAGATTTAAAGGCTTAATATTGATATTCCGATTCAAGTTAATCCGTAGGCTTAGGATTCTAAGAAAAACAAATTCAGTATAAAATAGCAAAAAATGGGGAATTGGATTTAACCTTTACGAATAAAAAACCCCTATAAATAATATTTACAGAGGCCTAATAATATTTTTAGAGTAATAAACTACTCTTAAAGATTGTGATCGCGAAAGGATTCGAACCTTTGACCGTCTGCTTAGAAGGCAGATGCTCTATCCAGCTGAGCTACGCGACCCCTTTCTGATTTATCAAGTCGGGGTGACAGGACTCGAACCTGCGACCCTCTGGTCCCAAACCAGATGCGCTACCACCTGCGCTACACCCCGAATATACCTTGTGTGTTAATGCGGAGAGTGTGGGATTCGAACCCACGCGACAGTTTCCTGTCGACAGTTTAGCAAACTGCTCCGTTAACCACTCCGGCAACTCTCCAAATTTAGTCTGAATTCCAACTAATTTGGAGTGCAAAAGTAAATGTAAGATTTTACATATGCAAGTATTTTTTTAAAATTTTTGACTTATAATTATTTTACTGTTTTTTAACTTTGTTATTATATAATAAAATAAATGATACAAATAATAAAATTCAACATTTTGTGTTGTACACTTTTCCTCTTAGTTAGCTGTGGATCACAAAAAAAGATTATCGTTGATAGCAAGGTTATTAGAGATACTGTATATATAACCCATGCTAATCCTAAATACCATATTATTACCCAAGCCAACATTCCGGAATATGTTATTTCTCAAAAAAATTTCCCTTCCGTTGCATTTAATGAAAGAATTAAATTTTTAGTCTTACACTATACAGTTTCAGATTATCCAACCTCTGTTAAGATATTGGCTAAAAAAGGGCAAGTAAGCGCTCATTATTTAATCACCGACCAGCCGAACGATACCATTGATATCTTAGTTAGTGAGGACAAAAGAGCCTGGCATGCGGGAGTGAGCTCATGGAACGGTACAGAAAATTTAAATGATACTTCCATAGGTATTGAAATAGTAAATAAAGGATATACCAAAATAAAAGATTCTTTGGTATTTACTTATTTTCCAAAATATCAGATTAAGAAAGTTGCGACTTTATCCAAAAACATTATTAATCGTTACGAGATTGACCCTGTGAATGTTGTGGGGCACAGTGATATAGCCCCGTTAAGAAAACAAGATCCCGGACCTATGTTTCCTTGGAAAGAGTTATATACTCAGTACGGAATTGGAGCTTGGTATGAGGAGTATGACAAAGAGTATTATTTGACGCAATATATTCCGGATACCTATCCTTACAGTTCTCCGTTGGAATTTCAGAAAGCACTTAAAAAATACGGTTATAAAATAGATTTAACCGGAGAATGGGACAAAAATACATATCTAACAATCCGTGCATTTCAATGGCATTTCAGACCTGAAAAGGCTGACGGCAATGTAGATGCTGAAACTTGGGCTATTTTACAAGCCTTGAATAAAAAATATCGTTCCAATACTAAATAACTTTATAATTTTATCAAAAAATTAATTTCATGTCACACCACTCAGGATTTGTCAGCATTGTAGGTAAACCCAATGTAGGAAAATCCACTTTGATAAATCAATTAATAGGAGAAAAGCTATCCATTGTAACTCCAAAAGTACAAACTACTCGTCATCGAGTATATGGAATTTGGAACGATGAAAATACACAAATTATATTTTCCGATACCCCCGGAATCATACAAAATCCTGCTTATGAGTTGCAGGAAAAAATGAATGATTTTGTAAAAGAGTCTTTTGAAGATGCTGATTTGATTTTATTTATCACAGAATTTGGCGAAGAAAAAAATCCTTCAGAATTTTTAGTTAAAAAATTAAATTCGGTAAAAATACCTGTTATAGTATTACTAAATAAAGTTGATAAAGCTAAAGATGCTTCAACTATTTCAGAAAGCGTTGCATTTTGGCATAACCAATTACCAAATGCAGAAATTCTTCCTATATCTGCCTTACATACTCTCAATACCGAATTAATTCTTCCAAAAATTAAAAGCTTATTGCCGGAAATGCCTCCTTATTATGATAAAGAACAATTTACCACCTTATCGGAACGTTTTTTTGTGAATGAGACCGTTCGGGAAAAAATATTGCTCAATTATCAAAAAGAGATTCCTTATTCTGTAGAAGTCGTTACCGAAAGCTTTAAAGAAGAAGATCATATTATCCGTATTGAATCGACTATTTATGTAGAAAGAAATACACAAAAAGGCATTCTTATCGGTCATAAAGGACAAAAAATTCAAAAGGTAGGGACGGAAGCTCGGCTAGACTTAGAAAAATTTTTTAATAAAAAGATTTTCCTCAACCTTTATGTCAAAGTAAAAAAAGATTGGAGATCCAATGATCGGGATTTAAAAAATTTCGGATATACAAATAAATAAGATTAAATAACTGGTTGATAGGTTAACTTATTTTTTTGTGCTATTTTCATTAAAAGTACTTTTCACCTTCTTATTAATCCTTATTTTTTCAACACTTATTGTTACCTTTGTCGAAATTTGAAGACTTTACCATGAATAAATATATAAAACTTGTTATTGCAGCCCTCATAATCGGATTGGGCATTTATCTGATGTTTAATCGTCAAATAGGATTAGGAATTCTATTGGTTATTCTTTCTGCCGTGCCTATTTTATTATTTTTCAGAAACGAATATATTTTATTGGCTTTTTGGAAACTGAGAAAACAAGATCTTGTAGGTGCTCGTTCCTGGTTGGACAAAATTACTAATGTGAAAAGTCAATTAGTAAGAAAACAATACGGATATTATAACTATCTTATGGGGATTACTGAGGCTCAAGGCAATGCTGCTAAGGCCGAATCGTATATGAAAACAGCTTTAGATTACGGTTTAAGCTTTAAACACGATCGCGCATTGGCTACACTAAATTTGGCGGCAGGAGCTATGATGAGAGGCAATAAAAATGAGGCAGAACGTTTTTTAAGTGAAGCTAAAAAATTAGATACTTCCAACATGCTGGGAGATCAAATTAAAATGATGAAAGAACAAATGAAAAGAGTAAATGTTTCGAGAAGCAATATGATCAACCCTCAAATGAGAAGTCGTTCTAAATTTATGAAATAATTAATTTTAGCTTATATTTGTTATATAAAAAACTTTTTCAAATTTCAAATATAACTATCCTAGTTTTAGATTTTTATTAATAAAAAAGGCTGTTAAATTAACAGCCTTTTTATCTTCTATATTTTATATTTTTTATTAGCTATTTTTATTGATTCATCGTTAATAAGAATTCTTCATTGGAAAGAGATCGGTCTAATCTCATTTTTAAGAACTCCATAGCTTCCAATGGGTTCATATCTGCTAAATGATTCCTTAATATCCACATTCTTTGTTGAGAAACCGGATCTAATAATAAATCGTCACGACGGGTAGAAGACGAAACCAAATCAATAGCCGGATAAATACGTTTATTAGCAATTTTTCTATCCAGTTGAAGCTCCATATTACCGGTACCTTTAAATTCTTCAAAAATTACCTCATCCATTTTAGATCCGGTATCTATTAATGCCGTTGCAATAATGGTAAGAGAACCTCCTCCTTCAATATTTCTTGCTGCTCCAAAGAAACGTTTCGGTTTATGAAGTGCATTGGCATCCACCCCTCCGGAAAGTACTTTACCGGATGCCGGAGAAACCGTATTATAAGCACGAGCCAAACGGGTAATGGAATCTAACAATATTACTACATCGTGTCCACATTCCACCATTCTTTGTGCTTTAGACAGAACAATATTGGCAACTTTTACATGTTTTTCAGCAGATTCATCAAAAGTTGAAGCAATTACTTCTCCTTTGACGCTTCTTTGCATGTCGGTTACCTCTTCCGGACGCTCGTCAATCAATAATACAATCATGTAAACTTCCGGATGATTTATGGAAATTACATTGGCAATATCTTTCAGTAAAATTGTTTTACCTGTTTTAGGCTGAGCAACGATCATCCCTCTTTGTCCTTTTCCAATAGGTGAGAATAAATCTACCACACGAGTTGACAAAGTAGCTCCTTTACCTGCTAATTTAAATTTTTCTTCAGGAAATAAGGGAGTTAAATGCTCGAATGATACTCGATCTCTAACAAATAAAGGATCTCTTCCGTTTATTTCGATAATCTTAACTAAAGGGAAAAATTTTTCACCTTCTTTCGGCGGACGAACTTCTCCGGTAACAGTATCTCCGGTCTTAAGTCCGAAAAGCTTAATTTGGGAAGGAGAAACATATACATCATCGGGAGATGAAAGGTAATTAAAATCAGAAGAACGTAAAAAACCATATCCGTCCTGAGTGATCTCTAAAACTCCTTCTGTTTTTATAATACCCTCAAATTCATAATCGGAGGAACGATATTTATTACCATTGGTATGCGGTCTGTTAGCATATTCCTTAGTATTGTTTTTCTTCGGGCTTTGATAATTGGTTTTAGGCTCTTCATCAAAAAGCTTTTTATCATCCTTAGAAACTGTAGTTTTTTGAAAATGAGTGCTGTCTGCACTTTTTCTTAATATAACTTGCGGCTTTCTGTAAACCGGAATATCAATTTTAAAATCTTCATCATTTTCCGAAACTTCTTTTTGAACGTCATCATCTATTAGTGAGTCATCATCTTGGGAACTTTTATTTTCAACCACTTCCTCTTTAGAAAATAAAGTATCTCTCTGCTGTTGTTTAGCAGGTATTCTTTTTCTTTGTCTTTTTTCCGTTATTATAGGCTCTTCATCGGTTGATTTTTCCGACTCATTATGGTGTGTTTGTTTGTTTTGATGAGCTAAAATTAATTCAATTAATTCTGATTTTTTTAATCCTGAACTTTTAATTTTTAATTCATTAGCAATAGACTGCAAATCAGCCACTTTCATTGCTTTAAGCTTTTGTTCCTCAAACATAAGTTATGTTTAGTATGATTTTAAAATTACTCGAAAATTACGTAAAATATTGATTTTGATTATTTTATAAAAGAATAAAGTGGTAACTTTATGAAAAATAATGCACTAATCTTTAGTAGATTATTCAGCAATATTACAAAATATTTTATTAAAACGCTAATTTTTTATACATTTGCTGTTCAAAAAAGCGAAATTTTGATCCAAAGAATTCAAAGTATTTATCTATCATTAGCCGGTATACTGGGATTTGCTGTCGGTTATATAACTGATTTCATTCCTAATGATTTAACAGATATGTTCCTTTTGTTCCTCATCGGATTGTTAGCTTTTATTTCCCTATTCTGCTTTAAAAGCAGAAATGTTCAAAGAAAAATTAATTATATAAATATAATTATAAACGTATTGTTGATCGGTTTTATGGTTTATGATTTGCTAAATTCATCTGGAGGAAGTACTACACTTCCTGAGAAAGGTGTTGAGCTACTCGTCCCGGTCCTGCTGATTATTCTGCTTGCCATGGCAAATAAGTACATCAATAAGGATGAAAAGCTCATAAAATCTGTAGATAGATTCCGTTAAAACTCATAACAACTTTTAATGAGTGCAAGAGTCGTTTTATAAAATAAAACGACTCTTATTTTTTGCAACCATATAATAATTATGGGTAAAGCAGAACAAGCTTCCATCCAAAAACGGGTGTAAAAAAATTGATGTGTTTTTCCCATAAATACTACCATACCCATACTGATTATACACACCACTTCCCATGCTGTCACATAGATTAAATCGCCTTGCTTATAAAAAGTCAAAGCAAAAACTAGTGCAGATAGAAATAAACATATACAAGCTATACCTTTGCTTTTTCGTATCCCTAAATAGTTGGGTATTGTACAAATAACATCTTCTTTCATGTCGCAAATATCAAAAGGCAGAGTTATCCCTATGATAAAAGTATACAGAATTAAAAATTCTGAGAGAGTATTACGATTACCTGTATTTCCTATATATAGAATCGCATAGGCCCATGCAAATGATATAATAAAAATTTTTAATAAAGGAATGTTTCTAAATGGAATCTTTATAAAGTCCGAATTATACATGATTACAATACTTCCAATAAATGCAATATGAAAAAATTGTAGTAAATCTTTTTCCTTACATACTATAAAAGCCACAAGTATTAAACTGATGATTGAAATATGAAAAGAAAGTTTTTTTAAGATATTTCGCGACCAAGTATTTTGAAAGCAAATAAAATTATAAGCAGCTAAGGCAGAAAAAAAAATTATTGCAATTCTGTTGTAATTTACGGAGTGGTTTAAACTTCCAAAAAATAGACATAATAAAGAAATCATGAAAGAAACCCACAATTGAGTATTGATTAAAAACCTTTCAATCGATTTTTTCATTTCACGGCCTTATCAACTGCCCACTCTTTTTGGATTATTTTTTACAAAGGAATCCCACCCCGAATATGATTTTGAAGTATTTGCCGATGAGGGAGCTCTACTGTTTAAAAAGTGGCATACTGCCAGAGCCAGTCCATCGGAAGCATCCAAATATTGAGTAGGAAAATCTTTTAAATTCAATAAAGTTTTTAACATTCCTGCAACTTGTTCTTTGGATGCATTACCGTTTCCTGTTATTGACATTTTAACTTTTTTTGGAAAATATTCTGTAATAGGAATTTCTCTTAGTAAGCCGGCAGCCATAGCCACACCTTGCGCTCTGCCTAATTTTAACATAGACTGAACATTTTTAGCGTAAAAGGGTTCTTCAATTGCCAATTCATCCGGATGATAGGTATCAATCAGCGACAAGGTTTTATCAAATATTTTTTTAAGCTTTAATGCATGGGATTCAACCTTTTTAAGAATTAGCTCATCAATGCACAAAAGCTTCATTTTATTACCCACTACACTAATAATCCCATATCCCATAACATTCGTTCCGGGATCGATTCCTATTATAATTCTTTCCGTCAAAATGTTTTAATAATGTAATCTTAACAATTCTTTAAATATGCTTTCCAGCCTTCTTCTTTATATTTCTTGGCAGCTTCTTCCGGATTCTTAGCTCCGTAAATGCCTCTGCCGACAATAATAAAATCTGTATGATAGTCGGAGAATACTTTTTCAGGAGTATTGAATTGCTGACCTTTGGAATCTCCTGATTCAGTTAAATTCACCCCCGGAGTGAATAACAATAAAGCAGAAGGTAGTTTGGATTGGGCAACACATCCTATTACATTGGATACTTTACTTGAAATTTCGATAACTTTCGACTTATAGTTTTCATCTGTTAAAGTTCCTTTTGACGACATTTCTGCAATAGTCACTACTCCGGTTTTTTCACCAAATACTTGTAAGCTTTCTTCTCCGGCTATAACATGAGAGGTTATTAAATCTGCCCATTCTGAAATTTTATAAATTCCTCCGGTAAACTGCATATGTTGTGTATTACCAATATCTCCAAATTTTCTATCCTCGAATAATAAAAAGTTTTTAGCTGCAGCAATCTCTTTCAATTCGTGTATAAAATTTTCAGTAAAGTCTGAAATTATATCTGAATGCAATTTAACAGCCACAATGGAATCCCCTATTTGATGGGCTAATTTTAAAATTTCTGCAGATTTATGGGTATCTAAGGAAGCTATTAAATTGGTTTTTTTTGATAATGCAATTTCGATCAGCTTCTTAGAAACCGAATGATTCTGTAACTTTAATTTTTCCTCATAGGTTAATCGAGGAGCACTTAATTGTACCGTTGGTTTTTCTTTAAGAAAGTCTTTAATTTTAACAACTTGTGATTGATTTAAAAATTCATGATTGTACAGAATATCAATTACATTTTCAATACTGAATAAAGTGTGAACATGATATCCTTTGCTTTCCAATAATTCTTTACCCCCTTGTTGCCTATCTAATACTACAACAATATCTTTTACTTTTAGTCCTTCTTTTTCTACCTCTTCTATTGTTTCAAGCAAACTTTTCCCACTTGTTATTACATCTTCCACCAATACGCAACGTTGTCCTTCTTTAAAGATCCCTTCCAACATTTTTTTCGTCCCGTAATTTTTACTCTCTTTTCTTTTTATAATTAATGGCACTTTAGATTCTAAAGACATCGCCGTAGCCATAGGTAAAGCTGCATAGGGAACACCGCAAATAAGTTCGTGCCTACAATCTTTTAGCATAGCCAATAAAAGTTGTGACAATTCGCTTAGTAATTCCGGACTGGAGGCTAATGGTCGTAAATCAACGTAAAAAGGAGAAAGAATCCCACTTTTTAAAGTGAATTCACCAAATTTTATTATTCCCAGTTCATAAGATTTGAGTAAAAATTTTTCTTTGTTAATCATCTTTCTTTTGATTTAAGCAAAGGTAATAAATTAATAAATTTAAGTGTTTGTAAAAAACTAAGAGAAATTAAATTCCTTAACTATTTAACATTTTGGTAACAATAATAAAATTTATCCATATTTATCTTTTATTTGATGATGAATCCTTTAACTCAAACCCTCTTTTGTTGGCAAATGATTTTTGGGCTTCTACAATTTTACCGTCAATTTCATTTAATTTAACTTCATTTACATCCATGTCTTCCAGAGCTTTTTCAAATTGATCTTTTGTTAATTTTTCTTTTGAAGTAAATCCTTTTATCGACGTAATCATATTATGGATATACTCTTCACATAAGTTTTTTAAATCTTCCCCATCTTTGGGTACTTCATAGCCATTAATTTTGTTGATCAATTTTTCTAATTCTTCAGAAGCAACTTTTCCTTTTTTGGTGACGGAAACAAAGTCACCGGTATCAGGGTGCTGTTCAACCAAAGCATAAAAGGTGGTATATTCCCTGTCTGCTCTATTTAAATTTTCCATTAAATTGTCATTAAATTTTCCGGGTCCCGGATTACAAGAGTATAAGCTAAACAGCCATACATAAAAGAATAAAATTCTTAATTTTTCCATTATATTTTATTTTTAATCAAATATATAAAAACATTCAATCTTTTTTTAGCCAATCTTCTATAATTATAAAAGATAAAATCAAAGTACTCATATTTACTAAAATTATATACATTTGTAAACTATGCGAAATCGTTGGTTAATTTTACCTCAACCTGATCCAAATAAAGCCCAAAAACTAGCTGAAGAACTGGGATTCCCTGTGGAAATTACCAGCCTTCTTTTAAAACGAGGTGTTTCTACATTTGATGAAACTAAAACTTTTTTTAAACCTTCGCTTGATCAACTTCATGACCCTTTTCTTCTAAAGGACATGAACATTGCTGTAGAAAGAATCGAAAAAGCCATAAATACTAATGAAAAAATACTTATTTATGGAGATTACGATGTGGATGGTACTACTTCTGTGGCAATGATGTATCTTTTTCTAAATTCTTTTTATAAGCATATCGATTATTATATACCGGATAGATATGAAGAAGGGTATGGCATCTCTTACCAGGGCATCGATTTTGCCGCTGCTAATGGTTTTTCCTTAATAATTGCATTAGATTGCGGAATTAAAGAAAAAGATAAGATTTCTTATGCAAAAGATAAAAACATTGATTTTATCGTATGCGATCATCATTTGCCGGATGAAGTTCTTCCGGAAGCGGTTGCTATTTTAGACCCGCAAAGATCAGATTGCAAGTATCCCTATAAATTTTTAAGCGGATGTGGGGTTGGCTTTAAGCTTATTCAAGCTTTGTCCTCCCAAAAACAAATTCCACAGGAAGATATATTTCCCTACTTAGACTTAGTAGCTATCAGTATCGCTGCCGATATTGTACCGATAACCGGTGAAAATCGAATTTTAGCTGCATTTGGTTTGAAACAATTGTTGGAAAAACCCAGAGTAGGTTTAAAGGTTTTTTTACCCAAAGAAACCCGTGAAGCTTTTTCAATTAATAATATTGTATTTGGAATAGCTCCTAAAATAAATGCTGCAGGAAGAATCAGCCATGCAAGCAATGCTGTAAAGCTACTTATTACAACTAATGACATTGAAGCTCGAAAGATCTATACTCAAATTAATGAGCTTAATAACGAACGTCGAGAGCTTGATGCCAATATCACTTCCGAAGCCATTCAAGAAATTATAAAAACAGGTCAAACCAGTACTTATTCCACCATTGTTTTTAATCGCAAATGGCACAAAGGGGTCATTGGAATTGTAGCTTCCCGATTAATTGAAGAATATTACAGGCCTACTTTAGTCTTTACAGAAGGAAAAAATAAAGACCTGGTTGCTTCTGCTCGAAGTGTTACCGGTTTTGATATTTATAAAACTTTGGAAAAAACCTCTGAGTATTTGGAACAATTTGGAGGTCATATGTATGCTGCAGGACTCTCGATTAAAAAAGAGAATTTTTTACCCTTTAAAGAAAAATTTGAATCTGTTGTTAAAGAAACGATTAAGGAAAGCCAAAGAACGCCTACTATTGAAATAGACGAAGAAATATCTCTATCCGTAATAAATAAACGTTTTTTCAAACTTATCAGTTATTTTGCTCCATTTGGCCCGTCTAATTTGCGCCCGGTATTTTTAGCTAGAAATGTTTATTTTGGAGGCGATTATACGCTTATGGGTAAGGATCGTTCCCATTTAAAAATTATTGTTTTCCAAGATTCCATTAAAAATTCATTTGAAGCTATCGCCTTTAAAATGGGTCATCTTTTGCCTAAATTTGAAAAATATCCTTTTGATATGGTTTTCACTTTATATGAAAATTATTGGCAAGGCAAAACTTTTTATCAACTGCAAATTAAAGATGTTAAATTTTATGAGGATTTGTAACTTTGTTGAATGAAAGTTGGTTTATTTTTCGGATCATTCAATCCTATTCATATAGGACATTTAATTATTGCAAATTATATCATTGAAAATTCAGACCTTACCCAAATCTGGTTTGTTGTAACTCCGCAAAACCCTTTCAAAAATAAATCTACTCTGTTAAAAGATCATCACAGATTGGAAATGGTAAACCTTGCCATTGAAAAATACCCGCATTTCAGATCTTCTTCAGTTGAATTTGCTTTACCCAAACCTTCCTATACCATTGATACGTTGGTTGTACTAAAAGAAAAATATCCATCCTATGATTTTGTTTTACTAATGGGAGAAGATAATTTGAATTCATTTCATAAATGGAAAAATTATGATCAAATTTTAAAATATCATTCATTATTTGTTTATCCTCGAATTAACAGTATTCAGAAGGAACAAACTATGGACCATCCACATATTCATAAAATTTCCGCTCCCATCATTGAAATTTCTTCTACCTTAATACGCTCCATGATTAAAGAACATAAAAATGTTCGTCCCATGCTTCCTCCGGAAGTCTTCAATTATATTGATGGAAGCAATCTTTATAAATAATTACTTTTTTGTAATTTTGCAAGTTGTTTTTTGCTAAAAAATTATAAGTAAATGGAAGATAGTATAACTATGGATTTAGAATCCGGTCTATCATTACCTATTATGGAGCATTTTTACACCATTCAAGGAGAAGGTAGATATACCGGTACGGCTGCATATTTTATAAGAATAGGCGGTTGTGATGTAGGATGTCATTGGTGCGATGTAAAAGAGAGTTGGAATCCTTCTATTCATCCGGTTAGTTCGGTAGATAAAATTGCCGAAACGGCTGCTTCCCAATCGAAAACCATTGTTTTAACCGGAGGGGAACCTTTAATGTGGAATTTAGAGCCCTTAACGTCCAGACTAAAAAATTTGGGCTGCAGAATACATATCGAAACTTCGGGAGCTTATCCTCTATCGGGACATATTGATTGGATTTGTCTGTCTCCTAAAAAAACAGCCCTTCCTCTCGAAAGTGTGTATGCAAAAGCAAATGAATTAAAAGTAATTGTTTATAATAATCATGACTTTATTTTTGCGGAAGAACAGGCTTCTAAAGTAAATGATAATGCCATTTTATATTTACAACCTGAATGGAGTAATAGGAATAAAGTTACTCCAAAAATCATTGATTATGTGATGAAAAACCCTAAATGGCAAGTTTCTTTACAAACTCATAAATATTTAAACATTCCCTAATAACAGCAATTGATAAAGTCTAATCCTATTTCCTTTCCCCCTTCTACACTACATTTTTTAGTTTTTAATGCCTTTAATCTTTATTAGAATTAGCCGAATCATGTCTTTATAACCGATTACTATCAGATTTCAATATTTTTTAATTAATTCATCCTTTTGTGTTTATATCATTTAATAGGATAAATTATTTATTTTTACTATCTTAATAAAAAATCCGGGAAGTTATCGTGAAATTTTTTTATGTATATAGTTTTTTTTTATTCTTCAATAAAAAAGAATTATGCTTACAAAACATAGGGACTTTGTTTTATTGACTAATTTTGAAATATAAAAAATGAAATAATATTTTGATAAACAAAACAATAAAATTATGTCAATAGTAGGTAAAAAATTTCCAAACATTTCAATAGATGCCATGGATCACATGGGGGATGATTTAAAGATCAATATTTTTGAGGAGGCAACTAAAAAAAATAAAAAGGTTTTATTATTTTGGTATCCTAAAGATTTTACTTTCGTTTGTCCTACCGAACTTCATGCTTTTCAACAAGCACTACCTGAATTTGAAAAAAGAAATACTATAGTTATAGGGGCTTCATGTGATACTAACGAAGTACATTTTGCCTGGTTAAATACACCTAAAGACAATGGCGGTATAGAAGGAGTTACTTATCCAATCTTAGCAGATACAACACGTAATCTTTCTAATATTTTAGGAATTTTAGATATTGAATCTTCCGAATATGATGAAGATTATGAAACTGTGATATTGAAAGGATCCAATGTTGCATACAGAGCAACCTTTTTAATTGATGAAGAGGGAAAAGTTTTCCATGAAAGTATTAATGACATGCCATTAGGAAGAAATGTTCAAGAATATTTACGCCTTATAGATGCCTATACTCATGTTCAAAAATTCGGTGAAGTATGTCCGGCTAACTGGGAAGAAGGAAAAGATGCGATGAATGCCAATCGTAAAGGAGTATCGGATTATTTATCTTCTCATTAATAACTATAATTTAAAATACAAAAAAATGGTACAAGAATTACAAGAAGATAATTTAAGTGAAATTATCAAAGAATCTCCGATCGTTCTCGTTCAGTATGCTGCTTCATGGTGCGGAAACTGTAAAATTATGAAGCCGAAATTTAAAAAAATTGGCGAAGAAAACAGCACCATTCCTTTTTTAATTGTCGATGCGGAAAAATTTCCTGAATCCAGAAAATTAGCAAATGTGACTAACTTACCGACTTTTGCTTCTTTTAAAGACGGAAAGCTGGTTAATCAAATACAAACAAATAAAATAGAACCTTTACAAGAATTAGTAAATGAAGTTACCCATAATTAAACATTTAACTCAATTCATTGAAAATAATGATGAAGATTATATCAATGAAACAATTGAAACCTTAGAGAACTTAACGGAAGCTCCGGGTTTGAAAGATGAAGAATTAGATGTTTTAGGAGAAGTGCTTTCTAATATGTACGGAGCTATTGAAGTTAATAAGCTAATGAGAGAGGGTATGGATGAAAAAAATGCTTTAAATGCATTTATGAAACGTGTCCTCGGGTCAATAGATAAATAGTCTATACTTTTAAATTTAATTTTTAAAAGCCTTGCAAGATTTTTCTTGCGAGGTTTTTTTTATTTTTAAAAATGAACTATTAAGGTAAATATTATTTTCATATTTCATGTCGAAACCGTAATTTCGTAAATTAAAATAAATTAAATTACGAATAAATGGCTATTCTTGGACAAATAAGAAAAAGAAACGGGTTATTAATAGGTTTTGTTGCTGTAGCATTATTATTATTTTTATTAGGTGGAATTGATTGGAGCAGAATTGGCAAGAAAGATCCCAATGTTTTGGGAAAAGTAAACAAAGAAGCGATCTCTCGCCAGGAATATTATAGTCAACTTAGTCTTCTTTCTTCTCAGTACCAAGGGCAATATCCGGAAAATTTACTTGAAGGACAAGTTTGGAATTCGTTAATTGAACAAAAATTAATTGAGCAAAAATTTAATGCCTCAGGATTAATTTTAACTGATAAAATGATTTGGAATATAGCCAAATCCTCTCCTTTATTTAACAATCCTCAATTCAAAGATAAAAGCGGAAATATTAATACCAAATTGATTCAGGATGAATTCCAAAAAATGGAAGAAAGCCAAAATGCTTCTCCGCAATACAGAGAATATTTTCAAACTATGATGACTTTAAAAAAGAATTTTGGTTATCAGGCAATGGGTAAACAATATTTAGGGACTTATGGTTCCGGAATGTTAACCAATAACAAGGAAATTGAACTTTTAGCACAAAATCAATCCAATATTGCAGATATTGAATACGTTAAAATCGATTATAATACATATCAGAAATCAAACCCTGTTAAGGTCACAGACGAAGATTTAAAAGCTTATATTGAAAAACATAAATCATTATTTAAAATAGACGAAAACAGAACGTTAGATTTTGTATATTTTTCTGCAAAACCTACTCCTTCCGATGAAAATAACACATTACATTCATTAAATGCCTTATTATCTCAATCCATTATTGAAGGGGATACCATTCAAGCATTTGGTTCGGTTAAAAATGATTCACTATATATCAGCGAATTAAATACCGCACAAATTGCAGATAAACCTTTTATCTCTCAATACAGAAGCGAAAAGCAATTGCCTCAAAATATTCAAAATTGGGTAAAAAATGCTTCTATCGGACAAATTTCTAATGCTTATAAAGATAATGGTTACTATGTATTATCTAAATTAATAGCTAAAAAAAATACGGATTCTGTAACTGCTAAAAATATATTAATAAGTTACACCGGAGCTCAGCAAATACAGCCTAAAACTGCCAGAAACAAGGATCAGGCAAAAAAACAAGCGGATGAACTAGCTGCAAAATTAAATGCAAATCCTAGTGATTTTGCAAAATTAGCTTCTCAATATTCAGACGATCCGACGGCATCCTCGAATAATGGTGAAATGAAGTTAACAACAGCTCAAGATTTTCCTGCTCCTTATAAAAAATTACAACGTTTTTTAGAAACTTCTCCTACAAATAAAGCAGAAGTTATTGAAACTCCTCAGGGATATTTGGTATTAATGATATCTCAAAGGAAACCGGATGAAATTGTTTATAAACTAGCAGATCTTGCGAAAGAAATTAAACCTTCTGAGGAAACTATCGAGACTGCCCGTAAACAATCAACCAATTTCATACAATCCATTCAAGGAAAGTCATCTAGAGAATTTATTGATTTCGCTAAAAAATCTAACTATAAACCTCAACAGCAACGTGGCATATTACGTTTTGGTTCTATGTTGAACGGATTACATACAGATAAAGATTCTGATATTATTGCTTGGGCGTTTGATTCTAAAAGAAAACTTGGTGATACTGAAGTATTCACTACCGGTGACCAAAGTTATATTGTAGCCAGAGTTTCATCTTTATTTTGTAAAGGGTTGGCAGATCCTTCTTTAGTTAGAGATGAAATTGAAACTGAGGTAAGGAATGAAAAGCTGGGTAAGATAATTGCTGAAAAAGTAAATTCAGGAAACAAATCACTTGACAACTTAGCAACTGAATTTAAAACTACAAAAAGCAATGCTTCAATAAGTTTTGATAATCCATCAGTAAACGGAGAATTTGAGCCTAAGGTGGGGGGTGCAGCATTTGGATTAAAACAAGGAATTACCTCAAAAGCAATTGAAGGAAAAAGCGGAGTTTATGTAATTGTAACTAAATCGATTACTAAAGGACAAGTTGGAGACAAAAAACAGCTTAAAACTTCTTTAATGAGTCAATATGCTCAACAAATGCCTTCTTTGCTTTTAAGATCATTAGTTCAAGAGTCAGATATTACCGATTATAGAGGTATCTTGTTAAATCAACAACAAAAATAATTTAGACAATAAATTTTAAAAAAAGCATACTTATAATTAAGTATGCTTTTTTGTTTTTAGTGATACTATTTTCAAACAATTTTAGAGCTACTTATTTTAGTAATTTAAATAAAAAAACCTCTCTTATTGAAATAAAAGAGGCTTCTTATATAATATTTATTACTTACAATTTATCGATTCAATAGTTTAGCAGCTTCTTTGGCAAAATAGGTAGAAATAAGACTGGCGCCTGCTCTTTTTATACATGTTAAGCTTTCAATAATAATTTTATCATTATCTAACCATCCATTTTTTGCAGCCGCTTTAATCATGGCATATTCACCACTAACCTGAAATACCGAAATAGGCACATCTACTATTTCATTTAATTTAGAGACTATATCTAAATAAGGAAGGCCCGGCTTTACCATAACAATATCTGCGCCTTCTTCAATATCTTTCAATGCTTCATTGATGGCTTCTTTACTGTTACCGTAATCCATTTGGTAGGTTTTTTTATCTCCAAAACCGGGAGCACTGTCCAGAGCATCTCTAAAAGGACCGTAATACGAACTGGCATATTTGGCTGCATAACTCATAATACCTACTTCATTAAATCCATTTTCTTCTAATGCTTCTCTAATTGCAGCAACTCTTCCATCCATCATATCGCTTGGCGCAATAAAATCTGCTCCTGCTTCTGCATGGCTTAAACTCATTTTTACCAAAGCATCCACGGTTGCATCATTTACAATTTTACCGTTTTCAACAATTCCGTCATGTCCGTAAATTGAATAAGGATCAAGAGCGACGTCCGGCATAATTACCATTTCGGGTACAGCATCTTTAATAGCTTTGATTGATTTTTGCATTAAGCCGTTTTTATTCCATGCTTCTTTGCCTGTATTATCTTTTAAATTTTCATTGATTTTTACATAAATATTCACCGCTTTAACTCCTAAAGACCATAATTCTTTAACCTCTTTAATTGTTAAATCCAATGATTGTCGATATATTCCCGGCATAGAAGAAATTTCTTCTTTTATATTTTCTCCTTCTGCAATAAATATCGGCATGATAAAATCATCGGTAGTTAAAATCGTTTCTCTTACTAAATCTCTTACGGCTTGAGTTGATCTTAATCTTCTATTTCTATTATATAGTATCATTTTTTGTTATTTCGTGTTAATAGTTGACCTTAAAAGGTATAATTTAAAAGAATTTGGTAAAAACCCATAAGATAAATAAAATCTTATTCAGTTTAAAAATAATATTACATTTTTATACCACTCCTATCTGCAAAATATTCTGCAAATTTTCTTATTTCTTCTGCTATTTCTTCCTCATCTGTGGCTCTCTGATAAGAATCTCCTAAAGAATGCAATACTTGATGAAAGAACCGCTTCATATCATCAACAGGCATTTCTTTGGTCCATAAATCAATCCTTAAAGCTTCTTTAACTTTATCATCCCAAACGGATAATAAAATGGCTTTACTTTCTGCTCCAATTACTCCTCCGTCCGGGGCTGCCCATACAATTTTTTCGGGTATATGGTTTTCATCCAATTGTACATTAAAATTTATTTCAGTTTCTTTCATTAGCTCCTATTAAAATATTACGTTGTTTTATATCTTTAAATATTAGTGTGTCTCTACCTCAGGATGGGGCTTATATTTGGACTTGGCAAATATTTGCTCATGGTTAGGATTTTTAATAAAGTCTTGAAGGCTTATTTGAGGATTTTCAAGTAAGTATTTTCTACAAATTTGCCATCCGGTCCAACAACCTATTCTCCCCGGACTTTGAGAGTCTACCTCCGTATAAAATTTAGAAAAAGGCGCTAACGATAAAAACCGATCAGATAAAGAAATATCGTCACTAAACACATAATTACTTTCAATAAAGAAATTCCATATTTCATATTCGTTAGTTTTCGCCCAATTTATCTGGTCTTGGGTATATCCTATTTTATAACAATCTTTTACTTCCGGCAAAAAGGCATCTTCCAAAACTAAAATTTTGCCTTGATAAATCATTTGTGAAACAAAAGATTGGCTGTTCGTCTCTCGCGGAACTATTGCCATTCCTTTAATTATTTCTTTTGCCGTTTTTGATGAAAAATATTCCATGCTCATTGTTCTCTGGATATATTTATCTATATTCATCATATTATAGTATTTATTATCAAAACCTAAAAAGCAATCTGTAGCAATAAGTAAATAATTATTTTGTGGAATATATGTAATCGGATTCAAATAATCTGAGGTAAATGATGAATATAAATATACTGCGGGAGATTTAAATTCCGGATAATAATACTTGATATGCTGAAAAAGATTCTCTAATTCAGCTTTAATTCTATCGTTAGAAACTTTTTTCTTTATTTCAGAATAAATATTGAGTTCTGTACTATCCCTTCGATCTTTTTCAAATCGGGAATCCGGGGTATTCTGACTCAAATAAAAAGGATATTTTTTTCTGAAATTCGGTATTGAAATATCTAAATTGTAAAAATCTTTTGCTATATCATGAATTTCAATAGGTTCTTGTATCTCGCTAACCTCTACTTTCCACCTCTTATTCAAATCTTCTTTATTGTTTTTATGAGTGCAGCTTATTACTAATAACAATACTGTAAGATATTTAATAATCTTCATTATCTTTACACTTGATTTTTAAATATATAATATTACGCGCAAAGATACAATATTATGAAAACAACCAGAGTAATTTCCTATATTGTTAATTGGTTAAACGATTATCTCAAAAATAGTAGAGCAAAAGGATTTGTTGTAGGAGTATCCGGAGGAATAGATTCCGCTGTAGTTTCTACATTAGCTGCTGAAACAGGTAAACCCGTTTTAGTTTTAGAGATGCCTATTCATCAACCAGAAGACCAAGTTACTCGAGCCAGAGAACATATAAAATATCTTACTGAACACTATACAAATGTTACCGGAAAAACTATAAATTTAACCAACACTTTTGAGGCTTTAAAATCTGATTTAGAAGCGGATGAATCTCATGAAAAAAACAATTTATCTTTAGCCAATACTCGGTCTCGTCTTCGTATGACTGCCTTATATTATTATGCAGGACTCAACAATTTCTTGGTTTGTGGAACAGGTAATAAAATAGAGGATTTTGGTATCGGCTTTTTTACTAAATATGGAGATGGAGGAGTTGATATCAGCCCTATTGCCGACCTCTTAAAAAGTCAGGTTTTTGAAATAGCCAAAGAATTACATGTTTCCGAATCTATTCAGAAAGCGAAACCTACCGATGGTCTTTGGTCCGATGACCGATCTGATGAAGACCAAATTGGAGCTTCCTATCCGGAACTGGAATGGGCAATGAATGTTCATGAAAATCATAAGGCTTCTGATTTTACAGGAAGAGAACGTGAAGTTTTCGAAATTTATGATCGATTAAACAGACTTGCTCAACATAAAATTAATCCTATTCCGGTTTGTAAAATTCCTAAAGAATTACTTGATTAACCTTTGTTAAGGATACTGTTTAACTACATGGTTATTATAATATATTAATTGTTCTTAGTTTATCTATATATTATTTGTAAAAAAGATTTAAAAATTAATAATTTATTTTTCTATAACTCATTCAATTATTATTTTTGTTTTAGAAATTAAACTTGATTATGGGACGCGCATTTGAATATAGAAAAGCTTCAAAATTAGCCAGATGGGACAAAATGGCAAAACAGTTCAGCCGTATTGGTAAAGAAATTGCAATTGCTGTAAAAGCCGGTGGCCATAACCCTGAATCTAACCCTGCACTTCGTCGTTGTTTACTTAATGCGAAAGGTGTAAATATGCCTAAAGACAATGTAGAAAGAGCGATTAAAAAGGCTTCAGGGGCAGATGCAGAACAATACGATGAAATAACCTATGAAGGATATGGACCGGGAGGAATTGCCATTTTTTTAGAATGTACTACTAATAATCCTACCCGAACTGTAGCCAATGTTCGTGCTATATTTAACAAATTTGAAGGAAATCTGGGCAAAAATGGAGAACTTACATTTATTTTTGATCGAAAGGGGATTTTTACTTTAGATAAGTCAAATCTTACTATGGATTGGGACAGTTTTGAATTGGAAATGATTGACGCAGGAGCCGAAGAAATTGAAGAAGATGAAAATGAAGTGATTATAACCTCTTCTTTTGAAGATTTTGGTTCTATAAACCATAAATTTGAAGAATTGGGTATAGAGCCTAAGAGTGCAGAATTACAAAGGTTGCCTAACAATACAAAAGCTCTTCCGTTAGAACAGGCACAAACTATTTTGAAAATGCTTGAAAAATTTGAAGACGATGATGATGTTCAACAAGTATTTCATAATATGGAAATTACTGAAGAATTGCAAAACGCTGTAAATTAGAATTTTTCACATATATAAAAAATAGAAAGTTTCTTATGCTTATAAGAAGCTTTTTATTTTTTTTATATCTATCGTATTCCTGTTAAATCATTAAGCAATAACTTAAACAATTTTAAATTATTAGTTGATTTTTACAACCGGAAATCTAAAATTGGTTAATTTATGTTCGATTGATCTTAGCTAATTTTTTTTCGACCCATAGCGTTGCGAACGGGAAAAAGGCTGACATTAATACAAATACAAAATCTTCATCATCCCATTTATAATGCTTTCTAACTAAAATCGCCAATATAATATATGCGGTAAAAAATAAACCGTGTATCATACCCGTCGGAATCATAAATAAGGTATAATGAAAAAAATATTTTAAGGGCATGGCTACTAAAAAAAGTAAGAAACAACTTATGCATTCTGCATAACAAGCTAAATTAAAATATTTTTCTACCTTTTTTTTATTCATTTGCTTACCTTTACTCGTACAAAAATAATCATTTATCAAGATAATTTTTGCATTTACATAAATGGTTCGTATTATCTTTTTATTTAGATACTACTGTATGTGAATACATCTTTAGTTCAATTTCATCTTTTTTTATTATATAAAATCAGAATATATGTCTTATTGTATATCAATTATTAAATATTATATAGCAATAGCAAGGCACTTAACACCTAATTTATATCATGTCTATGTTAATATATAATAAATAATTTGTACCTTATGAGAAAAAAAAATAATATGATGAAAAAAAGATTTGTATTATATGCATTAGCCGGTTTTTGCGCATTTAACCTCAGTAAGGCGCAAACCTATCCTCAAATCGTTGTAAATAATCAAAGATTTTCTGATTGGAACAAAGATGGAAAACTACAACCTTATGAAGATACTCGACTGTCGGATTATGAAAGAATTAATGATTTAATTTCTCGTTTATCTGTTGATGATAAAATACATTTACTCTTGGGTACGGGAATGGTTGGATTTGAAATGTTGAAAGGGTTTGAAGCTATAGACCCTAAAGGAGTCACAATACCAAGCTATCTTATTCCCGGGTCAGCAGGTTCAACTACACCCATTGACAAATGGGGCGTTCCTGCAGTAATATTTACCGATGGTCCTGCAGGTGTCCGCATTTCTTATAAAAGAAAAGGAGAAACAAGAACTTATTATGCCACAGGTTTTCCTGTAGGGGCCCTTATTTCGACCACTTGGGATACAGAATTAGCAAAAGAAGTTGGAAATGCTATTGGAGATGAAGCCTTAAAATATGGCTCGGATATTCAATTGGCTCCGGCATTAAACATCATTCGCAACCCTTTGTGTGGGCGTAATTTCGAGTATTTCTCAGAAGATCCTTTAATAGCCGGTAAATTCGCTTCAGCGATCACACAAGGAATTCAAAAAAACGGTGTGGGTGTTTCTTTAAAACATTTTGCCGCAAACAATAGTGAAAACAATCGAATGGACTTAGATGTTCATCTATCTCAAAGAGCGTTACGAGAAATTTACCTACGCGGATTTGAAATTGCTGTTAAAGAATCTAATCCGGCAACCATTATGTCTTCTTACAATAAAATTAACGGGACTTACACTTCGGCAAGTTATGACTTATTAACTACCATTTTACGTCACGAATGGGGCTTCAAAGGAGCAGTAATTACAGACTGGTTTGGCGGATATGCCAATGTATCAGCTATAAGTGATACCAGCCATGATGGAATAAGTAAAGATTCTTATGATGAAAACATATTTGCAAAGCAATTACATGCAGGAAATGATTTGTTAATGCCGGGTACACAAGTACAATTTGAAACCCTTAAAAAATACATTGAAACTAAACGTCTTTCTATAGAAGATGTAAATAATTGCTTGAGAAATGTATTGGAAATGATCTATAAATCTCCACGGGTAGCCGGTTATGTACCAACTAATAATCCGGATTTGAAATCCCATGCACTTTTAAGCAGAAAAGCAGCTTCAGAAGGTATGGTTTTATTAAAAAATGAGCAAGGGGCTTTACCTTTAAATAAAGGAAGTAAAATAGCCTTATTTGGAAGTGGTTCATATAATATTATAGCAGGAGGAACAGGAAGTGGAAATGTAAATAAAGCATATGTAATTTCTTTACCTAAAGGATTGGAAGATAACGGTTATGTGATTGATAAAAATTTAAATCAAACCTATTCTCAATTTGTTAAGGAGGAATTAGCTAAAACTGAGGAATTAAAGAAAAAATTACTCGCTATCTTACCAACTTTAACTCAGCCGACCATTAAGGAAAAAGCGATCCAAAACAGTGCTAAAGAAAATGATATTGCAATCATTACTATTGGAAGAGAAGCGGGTGAATCCGGAGACAGAAAAATTCCTGATGATTTTGATCTTTCCGAAAAAGAACAAAATTTAATTTCTGAAGTATCAAAAGCATTTCATCAACAAAATAAAAAAGTGGTTGTGATTATAAATTCAGGAAGCGCTATTGAAACTTCCAGTTGGAAAGATAAAGTAGATGCTATAGTTTGGGCAAGTCTTCCCGGTCAGGAAGGTGGTTATGCTATAACCGATGTACTTTCAGGAGCTGTGAATCCATCCGGAAAATTAACTCAAACCCTACCTGTTAAATATACAGATGTTTCTTCTTCTTCTAATTTTGACGGAGTTCCGGCAGAAAAACCAACTGACGTATCTTATAAGGAAGGCATTTATGTGGGATACAGATATTTTAACACATTTAATGTTATTCCATCTTATGAATTTGGGTACGGCCTTTCTTATACAAAGTTCGACTATTCTGAACCTGTATTGAGTTCCGCTGAATTTAATCAAAAACTTTTGATCTCTCTTAAAGTTAAAAATACAGGAAGTGTTGCAGGTAAAGAAGTTGTTCAATTGTATCTTTCAACTCCTAAAGGGAATATAGATAAACCATCAAAAGAATTAAAGGGATTTGTTAAGACCAGAGTATTGAAACCGGGAGAAACTCAAGTGGTATTTTTCGAACTTCAACCCAAAGACTTAGCTTCTTTTAATCCTTTGGCTTCCGCATGGATTGCCGATGCTGGAATCTATAAAATTGAGTTTAACTCATCTCTTACTAACACTAAGCAAGTATCTAATTTTTCATTACCAAATAAGTTAATTGTTGAAAAAGTAAACAATGTGTTAAATAATGATCTTAATTTTCAAGATTTAAAATCTAATAGATAAATCATAATCCATCATTTTTAAAGTCATATTAATTTAACAGAGCGGAAAATAAAATATTTTCCGCTCTTTTTTATATACTATGTTTCTACCATTATTTTATCAAAAAATTTATTAGTACTTTTAACCTTCGTAAAAATATATTTTCAATCCATGTCTATAGCAGATTCATTACAAACAACTTTAGAAACTCTACCCTCTAATGTTCAATTAATAGCCGTTTCAAAAACTCATCCTGCAAAGGAAATTGAAGAAATGTATCAATGTGGACAGATCGATTTCGGTGAGAATAAAGTTCAAGAATTAGTTGAAAAATATAATCAATTGCCTAAAAATATTCGCTGGCATCAAATTGGGCATTTACAAAAGAATAAAGTAAAATATATTGCTCCTTTTGTTTATTTGATACATTCTGTTGATCGTTTGGAATTGCTTGATACTATTGAAAAAGAGGCGGTAAAAAATAATCGCCCGATTTCTGTTTTATTACAAATAAAAATAGCTCAAGAAGATTCTAAATATGGATTAACTTTCGATTCGGCTCTTGAAATACTTAAGCTTAAAAAGGATGGAATGTTTCCACATGTTACTATTCTTGGTCTTATGGGTATGGCTTCATTTACTGATAATACTTCTCAAATTGAAAAAGAATTTTCTTCTCTTCACGATTTTTATATAACCCATCAAAATGAATTTAATCTATCGATTTTATCCATGGGCATGTCTGATGATTATCTAATTGCCATAAAGTGCGGAAGTAATATGGTTAGAATTGGATCTAAATTATTTGGAAAGCGAAATTATACGGTGTAATTTTTTACGGGAATTGTTTGATAAGCTATTTCTTTTAACGTATTGTCTTGGGTAAAGAGAAAATCAATTCTGCCTAATAATAAACCGGCCCATCCCACTTGATTGAGCAATACTACTTTGCCTTCTTTGTTTAGAAATTTTTCCGGTTCTTTAAAAAAGGTATGTGTATGGCCTCCGAGTATTAAATCTATATTCGATGTTTGCTGACACAATTTCACATCGCAAATTTTATCGGGAAAATTAGGATATTTATATCCTATATGGGAAAGGCAAATTACTAGATCGCACTTTTTTTCTTTTTTTAACATTCTTGCTCGATCTTGTGCAATTTCTATAGGATCCAGATATTTAGTTTCTAAATAATTCTTTTTTTCTACCAATCCGGCTAATTCAACGCCTAACCCAAATAATCCTATTTTAATGCCTCCCTTTTTTATGATTTTATAATCTTTGGTTAATCCTTCCAACAGCGTATTGCTAAAATCATAGTTGGAACAAAGAAAATCAAATTTAGCATGTGGCAGTTGTTTTTTAAATCCCTCCAATCCATTATCAAATTCATGATTTCCCATAGTTGAAGCTTCATATCCCATGGTTGACATTAATTTAAACTCCAGTTCACCTCCGAAAAAATTGAAATAAGGAGTTCCTTGAAAAACATCACCCGAATCTAATAATAATACCTGTGATTCTTGTTTTCGTATAGCATCTATTAAAGTTGCTCTTCTGGCAAAACCTCCTTGATTGGGATTTTTGGTATAAGTCGCCGGAAAAGGGTCTATTCTACTATGTTGATCATTGGTATGTACTATGGTTATTTTTTTGTCTGAATGTAATATTTGGGAAGCAAATGATAGGGAGGGAAAACTTAAAGCTCCTCCTGCTAAAGCAGCTGTTTTGATAAAATCTCTTCTTTTCATTTGAATTTTTTTTAATCTTCAAAGACTAATCTTTGATCTTTAATGTCCGGCAATACTTTGTAATTTTTTACCTGTTCTAATAGAATATCTCGTAATTTTAAATGAGTGATTTCTTGGGCATCCGATTTCATGAAAAAATTCATTCTATCTCCGCCATTCATTAGATAATCTATGGTAACAACCCAATATTTTTTTGTTGGATCAAAATTTTTACCTTCAATTTGTGCAGAAATTAATTTATCTTTCTTATATACTAATTTTATTCCTGCCAACGGATGCCCTTTTTTTTCAATTCTTAAATAATCAAACATTTCTTTCATTCGAGATCCCTCCAATTGTAAAAGGACCATCTCATTTTCAAAGGGCGATACTTCAAATATGTTTTCAACAGTAACAACTCCTCTAGGGATTATAGTTCTGATTCCTCCGCTGTTTAACAAACAAAAATCGGGTTCAGGTTTATTGTTTGTTTTAGTATATTTTTTAGCATATTCCAATACTAAGTCTGCTAATAGATTACCTTCGTTGCTGGAGTATCCTGCTTTGGTGAAGTCTACATTGGCATAACTAATGGGTTGATTCATTATTGAATCTAATTGTTTTTTATATGGATAAATGAAATTTATAATTTGTGAATCTGATTTAATTGAATCAGTAATTTTTTTATTAAGATGTATTTGGTATACCTCTTTTACCTTATTTGTTTTACAATGTATCAATAACAACAAAAGGAAATTTAAAAAAATCACCTTACAAATTAATTTCATAATATTATAATCTATTGATTTAAAATTATATAAAATCCATTAGATGCACAATTTTTTAATAGAAATTATTTTTAGACCAAAAGGATTCATATAAATTTGAATTTTTATTTAATTCTGCTTCTAAGCTATCTTTCCCCATTATTTCTATTAGAGTTTTCTGATCATTATAAAGTGATCTTCCAAACCCTAGACCTTTAGCTTTTATTTCTCCTCCTATACTTTCAATAATTGTTGGAAACCAATCATAGGTTGTAAATTTTCTATTCTTAGATTGAATAGGTTTTTTTCTCGAATTAATAATACAATTATAGGGATATCTTGGACATTTAATTTTATTAAAAAATTTTTCATCCATAGACAAGTGGTCTCCTAACAAGACTATAGTGGTATTTTCATAAAAGGGCTGTGCTTGAATCCACTTTATAAAATCATATATTTGTTTGCTTGAATAAGATATTACATTGGCATATTGTTCTTTATATAAAATCTTAGCTTCTGACTCTAAATACCCATTTGAAAAATGGGTGTTTAGGGTGTTAATAATAACACTAAATGGCTTTTTTTTCTGAGATAATCGATTTATTTCATGTTTTGAGAACTCAAATAATTTTGAATCTTCTATTCCCCACCATACAAAATAATCTTTCGGAATCATTTGTTTTTCTTTAAAATAGATATAGTCTACTATTTTAAAATTTCCATGAAATTGAAAAAATTTTTTCATGCCTGAATAATTCGAATCTGATCCTTGAATTAATAATTGAGTATATCCATTCTTTTCAAGTATATCTCCTAAGGTAATTACTCCTGGCAAAAAAGATTCATATGTAGATATATCATTGCCCTTCAATGGAATTTTTAAAGGGAGACCTGAATTTGATGAAACCATAGCGGCTATAGTCCATCCAGTAAAACTAACTTGAATACCTCCCCCAACGTTTTCTATTGCACTAAAATTTAAGTTTTCGTTAGCCAACTTGGTTAATTCGGGTATTAAATTTGTATCAAAACAACCGCCTTCTTTTTTTGATTGCATTGTTGATTCGATTGATTCTAAATAAATAAGGATTAAATTATTGGAATTTTTAGGAATTTTAATATCTACATTTTTAGGATTAATGTATTCTTCATTATAAAAATCTGTTTCTTTAAAAAAATAATTATAAATGTTATTTACCTTTATATGTGTAGCAAAAAACCATATAGATATCGTTAGTGTTATAAAAGAAAAAATAGATATATTCCTATAGTTTTTTAAAAAAACAATAGGATATAATTGAAACTTATTTTTCAATTTAAAAATTCTTATATATAAAAATAATTTATTAGGTTTATAAAAATTTGTAGATAGAATTATTAATAATATAACTACAATTGATGAAAAAATTAAAGACTTTGTAATTAATTTTAATATATATTCATGATTGGGATTATAATCACGGACATTTATATGAAACCATAGTTGTTCAAAAACAACCCCATTAAAATTATTAATAATCCAATTTGCTGTACAAAATATAAGTATAGAAATAAATATAGTGATATATGAAAATATTTGTACTAGCTTTTTAAATGTTTGAAACATTATTTTCCTCTAAAAACTAAAATTGTCTTAACTTTTTTAATTATTACGTAAGCTACAATTGAATTTAATAAAGCAAATATTAATGCTAATAATAAATATTTTATACAAAAACCTATTGTATACAAACTTTTATCTTCTAAAGACAAATCTATATTGGTTAAAAAATAAAAGCTTCCAATAACCATAAAATTTATTACGTTAATAAAAATAATAGCTCTTTTAATGTATATATAAAAATTAGTTGATTTATTTAATAAATATTCAAGAAAGGATGCAGATATAAAAGCAGGTAAAATGAACAATATTATTTGTATCATATTTTAAATATAATTTCAAAAAATTTTATCTTCTCACCAAATATAGTTAAATTTTTGAACCAACTAAAACATTGGTATAAATAATTTTGTATTTATGTATTTAAAATATACAAAATACATTATGTAAGATTTTTTATTTAAAAAATTTTTAAAACATTTTTTTGTCTATAATATAATTTACTATATTACACTACATAATATAAGGAACTTTTAATATTTACTATGTTTATCATAGAATAAATCACTTTATAGAGAATATTCATTTCAACATACAATTTTTAATTAATTTTAATTAAATCAATATTATTTATATTTGTAAAGATTATAATTATCTTAAGTAGATGAAAATCCTTATAACTGGAATAGCAGGGTTTATTGGGTACCATTTAGCTGAGTATTTAGCCACAAGAGGAGATGAGATAATTGGAATTGATAGTATTAATGATTATTATGATGTTAATTTAAAATATGGAAGACTTGTTGAATTAGGTTTTAACAATTCGGAATTTGAATATAATGAAATCATTGTAAGCGCTAAACATCCCAATCTTTCTTTTATAAAACTCAATTTAGAAGACAAAATTAAATTAGAACATTTATTTGCTGAAAAAAAATTTGATTATGTTATTAATTTAGCAGCTCAAGCAGGAGTTAGGTATTCATTAATAAATCCAAATGCTTATATTGATTCTAATATAGTTGGTTTTATTAATATTTTAGAATGCTGTCGAAATTATCCCGTAAAACATTTGACTTTCGCCAGTAGTTCAAGTGTATATGGATTAAATTCCAAACAACCTTTTTCTACTAAAGATAATGTTGATCATCCTGTAAGTTTATATGCTGCTAGTAAGAAAAGTAATGAGTTAATGGCCCATACCTATAGCCATCTATTTGGTATTCCTACAACTGGATTACGTTTTTTTACTGTATATGGTCCTTGGGGGAGACCTGATATGGCGTTTTTTATTTTTACCAAGGCCATTTTAGAAAATAAACCAATTAATATTTATAATTATGGTAACATGAAGCGGGACTTTACTTATATATCTGATATTATTCAAGGTATCGTAAAAGTAAATGACAATCCGCCTAAAGAAAATAAAAATTGGAACACTATGGATCCTGATCCATCTTCTTCTCAAGCTCCATATAAAATCTATAATATAGGTAATAGTAAGCCTGTAGAACTCATGACTTTTGTTAAAACTATTGAAGATAAATTAAATAAAAAAGCTATCATAAATCTACTCCCTATACAACCCGGTGATGTTCCATCTACATATGCTGATGTTACTGACCTAATTGAAACATTAGATTATAAACCTGAGGTTTCCGTCAATGATGGAATTAAAAATTTTATTACATGGTATAGAAATTATTATTCTATATAATTGAAAAAATCATGCTGTCTTACTTTAAAGATATTAAGATATGTATAATCGGTCTTGGATATGTTGGGCTACCTTTGGCTATTGAATTTGCTAAAAAATATAAGGTTATAGGTTATGATATATCATCTGAAAGAATTTCTCAATTAATGAATTTTGAGGATATAACATTAGAAATAGCATCAGAAGAAATATCAAAAGTATTAGTAAATTCTACAAACAGCTTTAAAAATAATATCGGTTTTTATCCTACAACCAATTTACAAGACATAAGTGATTCCAACATATATATCGTTACAGTACCTACGCCAGTCGATTCATCTAACAAGCCAGATTTGAGCTTTTTAAATTCAGCAAATATAACTATAGGTAAGGTAATTGAAAAAGGAAATATAGTTATCTATGAATCTACATTTTATCCAGGATGTACCGAAGAAGAATGTATTCCTATTATTGAAAAAATATCTGGATTAAAATATAATTTAGATTTTTTCGCAGGATATTCTCCGGAAAGAATTAATCCTGGAGATAAAATTAATACTTTATCTAAAATAAAAAAAATTACATCTGGTTCAACTCCATATATTGCTGACATAGTAAATAACTTGTATGCATCAATTATTACCGCTGACACGTATAAAACAAGTAGTATTATAGTGGCAGAGTCTGCTAAGATAATTGAAAATGCTCAACGAGATATAAATATCGCTTTTGTTAATGAGCTGGCAAAAATATTTAATTTATTAGAAATAGATACTACAGAAGTTTTAGAAGCAGCCGGAACTAAATGGAATTTTATACCATTTAAACCAGGGCTAGTCGGAGGCCATTGCATAGGAGTAGATTCTTACTATTTAGCCCAAAAGGCTCTGAAAATAGGTTATCATCCAGAAATTATACTTGCAGGGAGAAAATTAAATGATTCCATGCCTCATTATATTGCTTCTGAAGTTATTAAGTTAATGGCTAAAAAGAATATTACAATAAACAATTCTAAAGTATTAATTTTAGGAATAACTTTTAAAGAAAATTGTAACGATATTAGGAATAGTAAAATTATAGATATTGTTTATCAACTTAATGAATACGGTATTTCCGTTTGGGTTTATGATCCAATTGCTATTTCGGAGAACGTTGAAAAAGAATTTGGGTTAAAAAACATAAACACCATACCAGATCAAGTATATGATGGAATTATTTTAGCTGTTTCTCATAATATTTTTAAAAAATTTAATTTAAAAAAATATTTGAAAAAAAATTCCTTCATTTATGATTGTAAATCATTCTTTGACAAAGAAATGGTTGATAAACGTCTTTAAAAATTTGTACTATGAAAAATCCTTTAATTACTTTTCTGTCCCAGTATATATTTAAAAAATTTATCCTTTATGATTGTAAATCATTCTTTGATAAAGATATGGTTGGTAATCGTCTTTTAAAAATTTTTACTATGAAAAATCCTTTAATTACTGT
>NZ_WINV01000004.1:0-134385 GCF_009827835.1 Apibacter sp. B2912 | reverse complement strand
CTTTGATAAAGATATGGTTGGTAATCGTCTTTTAAAAATTTTTACTATGAAAAATCCTTTAATTACTGTTTCTATCCCAGTTTATAATTGCGAAAAATATATAGAACGTTGCATTAATTCTGTACTTAATCAAACATATCCTAATATTGAAATTTTGATAGTCGATGATAGAGGGAAAGATAATAGCATACAAATTATTAAGAACATTCAAAATGTCTTTCCTGATAAGATACGAATTATTGAGCATAATGAGAATAGCGGTGCTGCAGCTGCCAGAAATACGTGTATTGACAATGCTAAAGGAGAATATATTTTTTTTATGGATGGAGATGATGAAATTACGACCGATTGCATTGAAATATTATATTTAAAAGCCTATGAAACAAATGCAACTATGACCATTGGACAAATAACTGCTATTGATACTTTTTCTAATTCTGAATATCCAATTTTCAAATTCAATGATAATCTGACGTTCCTCTATAATAATGATATTATTTTAGAATATTTTTGTAATGGGGAATGGGCGGTTTCTCCTTGGAATAAACTTCTTAAATTAAATTTTTTGAAACAAAATAATATTTACTTTACTAAAGGTTTATATGCAGAAGATGAATTATGGTCTTTTCATATAGCTCTTAAATTGGATAGTACAGCATTTGTTAATAAAATTACTTATAAATATTATCTTCACAAAGATTCTATTATTTTCAATAAGAAAAAGGTATACTTTGAAAACATTCATACGATTCTAGAACGTATGGCTGAAGAGTATTACAAAGAATCTTCTTTAAGAAAGAAATATATATTAAACCATATTATTAAATTTAAAGAATTAGCTCTTACTATGCAATATAAAGTAATGAGAAAAGATGTAGACTATTGGAAACATAATTACTCACGTTTAAAAAAAGCACCAAGTTTAAAATTTCATGATTATTTTTCTTCTTTGTTTACTATAGATGTAAAGAAAAAAAATATTTTTCAAAATTTACCTGTAAATTATGGGTATAAATTATTTAAATGGCGATATGAAAGAAAATAAAAAATAAACCAAATTATAATTTAGTGTTTTAAAAAAAATAAGCACTTTGTTATATATTTAAGTTGATATAAAAAATTCATTTTAGTGCTTTCAATATCAGGATAAACCGTCAGATACTGATAAAGAATTTTCCAAGACAACTCTTTTTGAGCAAGAAAATAACCGGCCACACTTTTTTTATAAGTTTTCTCTAAAAATTTCGAACTAAATGGACTCCCTTTTTTTTCATTATATTCTATAAGTCTTTTTGCCCAATTTATAAATGGCTTTAAATCTGCAAACTCACGTAAGACTTGATGAGCCAATAAAGCATCAACCCATTTTATATTGTATAGTTCAGACTTTTCATTTATTAACTTATTTAATACTTTATAGTGGATTTTTTTTGAAACTTCCCATTGCTCCTTGTTTCTTATCATTTTTCCCTTATCCATAATAAAAGAAGCTTGATTTCCAGAAATTCTATAATATACTAATGGTTCAGGAATAGTAATGAATTGTATATTTAATTCCAACATTCTTACAAATAATTCATAATCTTGTGCCAACCTAAAATTTTCATTGTAATATAAATCATATTTTTTTAGAATTGAAGTTCGAAACATAGTTGCGGGTTGAGCTACAGGGCAGCCCAATAATTGATTATCTTTTATATCTGAATGATTTATACTAAATTCAATTATATTATTTTGCAAACCAAAACATTGCAAAAAAGAAGAACAGACACCTATTTCTGGATTTGCTTCCATCAAGTGAACCTGTTTTTCAATTTTATCTTTGACATAATAATCATCGGCATCTAACAAAGCAATATATTGTCCTTTAGCTTGTTGTATGCCTATATTACGAGTAAAAGCTGAACCTAAATTCTTTTTATTTTCAAATATTTTAATCTTATTATTTTTCGAATATTTGTTTTTTATAATTTTTAAAGTATCGTCTGTAGAGCAATCATCAATAATAATTATTTCTAACTTAGTATAAGTTTGATATAATAAACTATTTATTGCATTCTCTATGTAATCAGCTACATTATAAGTAGGCACAATAATGGTTACTAAAGGCAAAAATGACATATGTGTAGTTAGATAAGTAGTTGAGTTTTTATATATTTATATTAAACTTATTTATAAAAAAACAAGTTTATTCATTATCTATTTTAATAGTGTTACTTTAAATTATACTAATCAAAAAATTTATTTGAAAAATTTAGATTCGGCCTTATAATACCCGGTAATGTATTACTATTTGATCCTATAGTTTCATTTAAAATTTCAAATTGTATTACTTCATTTTGACTATAAAGCTTATATCTTTGGTTTTCAGAGAAAATTAAATTAAATGTATATGTTCCAGCATTAAGTAAGTTTTCTTCGATTTGTCCTTTAACTTTATAGATACCTCTTCTAGAATTTTTATTTGTTGTTACTAATTCTCCTGTATGAAATATTGTTATTTCATCTGAATTTTTTAATTCAAATATTACATCCAAATTAATTTCTGTTTTATAGTTATAAAATGTTAATTCAAATTCTACACCAGATGAAATCGTTAAATAATTACCTTTAATAGGTTGAGTGTTAAATTTTAATATTTTAATATTTTGATTTCCTGGTGCTGATTCTATATCTCCCTTATGATCTATACTTGATATAATATTTGTTAACTTCTGATAATATTCAACTGCATCTAAGGTATTTCCAGAATATGAAACAGTACCGTTTTGTAAAACAACACCTTGAGTGCAAAGAGTTTTAATTGCTGCAATATTATGGCTTACAAACAATACTGTTCGACCGTCGTTTACACTTACATCTTTCATTTTACCTAAACATTTTTTTTGAAATTCTGCATCTCCTACTGCCAATACCTCATCTACTATCAAAATATCAGGCTCCAGGTGTGCTGCTACAGCGAATGCTAAACGAACATACATTCCAGAAGAATATCTTTTAACTGGTGTATCAATATATCTTTCAACTCCTGAAAAATTTACTATTTCATCAAATTTTGAGCGTATTTCTTTCTTAGTCATACCTAATATCGCTCCATTCAAAAAAATATTTTCTTTACCGGTTAATTCAGGATGAAATCCTGTTCCCACTTCAAGTAAGGATGCAATTCTACCATTTACTTTAATTATACCTGAAGTAGGTGATGTCGTTTTAGATAATATTTTTAATAAGGTCGATTTTCCAGCTCCATTTCTTCCTATTATTCCTAGTACTTCGCCTTGTTTTACATCAAAATTTATATCTTTTAAAGCCCATACATAATCTGACTTCCCTTTAGATGTTCTATCATTAACTTCACCTACTTTAAAAAAAGGATCTCCTTTTCCCATTGTTTTCCACCACCATTTTTTGATATCTTGTTGTAAAGATCCAGTACCCACTTGACCCAATCTATATAGTTTTGATATATTTTCAATTTTGATCGCTAAATCCATATTTATATTGACAAATATTTTTTTAATTACTTAATAATATCCTATTACAATTTTTTTAGTCTTTTTTTTGTAGTAAACAATTTAAACAATGCACATAGATCCAATTCTTATATACATTTTCTCTTTATTTAATTTATATATAAAATTAACAGTTTTAGTATAGTAGACATTTATAGTATTACGTAAACGATAGATAAATAATAGGTTTATTTACATCGTTTCTTAGATAAATATTTTAATAAAAACATGTTTTCAAACTAGAGTCTTTTATTGTTATTCACAGAAGTTATTCTAAATAATAATAAATAGACTTATTTTAGAGATATTAATACTAAACAGTATCCATAAAACTCCTTTCCACCTTATTAAATATTATTATTCCAATAAATATGCTAAAAAATGTAAATATGGTACTATATAATAAACCACCCCAACTCAAGATTCCTTCTCCTAAAAAACCATGCTTAAAAGCTTCAATGATAGGTGAAATAGGATTAATCATTGCTAAAAAGTGAAATTTTTCAGGAAGCTTTTTATATATTATAGATATGGGATAGATAATTGGAGTTGCATACATAAGTAATGAAACACCAAAAGATAATAAATAAGATAAATCTCTATATTTTGTAGTCATAGAGCAAATAATTAGACCAAAGCCTAAACTTAAACCAGCCATTAATATTAATAGAAATGGAAGTAATAAAGCATAAACATTGATATTTATCTGAACACCCTTTATTAAAAAATAAATTAAAAAAATTATGAACAATAAAAATTGAATTCCAAATCTAAGCAAATTTCCTATAATAATAGATAAAGGCATAACTAATCTAGGGAAATAAACTTTTCCAAAAATACTCGCATTATCTCTAAAAACATAAGATGTTCCTGTTAAACAGTCTTGAAAATAATTCCATAATGTTAATCCTGATAAATAAAATAATATTCCTGGTATTCCATCAGTTGATATTCCTGCTATATTACCAAAAACTACATTAAACATTAAAGAAGTAAAAATTGGATTTATAAAAAACCAAAGCGGACCTAAAACTGTTTGTTTATAATTTGCAACAAAGTTTCTTCTTATCATAAGAGCTAATAAATCCCTGTATTTCCAAACCTCTCCTAATTTAAAATCAAACAGGGAATGATTTGCGCTTATTTCTTCTGTCCATTTTTGCATTTTTTCCATTTAACTAAAAAATACTAACGTTTATAATAAGTTATGTTTTTAAGATACTCTCCGTATCCACTTTTTCCATATTTGTTTGCAATTTCATATAATTTTTCTCTTGAAATAAACCCCCTTTTGTAAGCGGTTTCCTCTATACATCCGATTTTAATACCTTGTCTTTTTTCTATCACTCGAATATATTCAGTGGCATCATGCAAAGAATCAAAAGTTCCCGTATCCAACCAGGCGGTACCTCTATCCATTACGCCCACTTCTAACTCTCCATTTTCTAAATACATCTTATTCACATCTGTTATCTCATACTCTCCTCTGGCTGATGGCTTTAATTTTTTAGCTATTTCTACTACTTTATTATCATAAAAATATAATCCCGGAACTGCATAATTAGATTTTGGATTCAATGGCTTTTCTTCTATGGAAATAGCTTTCATATCTTCATTAAATTCAACAACTCCATATCTTTCCGGATCATTAACATGATAGGCAAAAACAATGGCTCCTTTTGGATTAGTTTTAGATCTCAATAACTGACTTAAACCTGCTCCATAAAAAATATTATCCCCTAATATCAATGCCACCGAATCATCACCAATAAATTTTTCACCTATCACAAAGGCTTGGGCTAAACCATTAGGTTTATGTTGTATTTCGTAAGTTAACTTACATCCAAAATCTGATCCATCTCCTAATAATTTTTTAAATATTTCTTGATCGTTAGGAGTGGTAATAATTAAAATATCTTTAATTTCTGCATCCATTAAAACAGATAATGGGTAATAGATCATGGGCTTATCATAAACGGGCATAAGTTGCTTACTTACAGCTATAGTTAGCGGATATAACCTGGTTCCAGATCCTCCTGCTAATATAATTCCTTTCATATAATTATTTTATTATAAATGTATTAAACATAACATTAAAATCCGACCTATCGCTTTTATTTTTATCTTCAACTATCTGTAAAATAATTGTTTTATCTTCATAGTGTGTAACCCCTATTTCTCCGTATACCTTGTTTTTAGTATCATCGGCTTCATAATTGGCAGTTATCCAATCAAATTTACCAATATGGGTTGATTTATTTTTGCTTATAACTTTAAAGCCTACTTTTTGATAAAAATATTTAAGTTGATTGATCTGATCACTTAGTAATGAGTCGGCAGATAATTTTTTATTAAAAATGCTAATTGCAATGGTACTTTCTACTTTGTAATTGGTGTACTTGTCTATTTCTACATACCTGTTACCCTCTTTGAAATAGTCGTTTTTCACTTTCCAATATAAAGGTAAATTAATTGATATTCCTTCTTTTTGATAGGTATTCGTTGTTTGTTTATTACTTTCCTTACTTTGCGTACATGAACATACTAAAATTATCAACGAAAAGACAAATACACTTATTTTATTCATAACAGATTTTAATTTAAATCATATTGTTCTTCATAATATTTTCTGTATAACCCGCTTGTGACATGATTTAACCAATCTTGATTTTCCATATACCAATCTATAGTTTTAATTAGTCCTTCTTCGAAATTAACGGAAGGCTTCCATCCTAGTTCTTTGTTTATTTTAGTGGCATCAATAGCATAACGTAGATCATGCCCTGGACGATCTTTAACAAAAGATATTAATTTAGCACTTTCTCCTTCTTTTCTTCCTAGTTTCTTATCCATTAATTTACATAATAAGTGAACTAAATCAATGTTTTTCCATTCATTAAATCCTCCTATATTATAATTTTCTTTGTTTTTTCCCTTATGAAAAACCAGATCGATAGCTGTGGCATGATCGACTACATATAGCCAATCTCTCGTATAATTGCCATCGCCATAAACCGGCAAAGGTTTTTTATTAATGATATTATTGATTAATAATGGAATAAACTTTTCAGGAAAATGATTAGGCCCATAATTATTTGAACAATTTGTTATAATTACAGGTAAATTATATGTATCTGCATATGCTCTTACAAAATGATCTGAAGATGCTTTTGATGCTGAATATGGTGAATGAGGATTATATTTAGTTTCTTCTGTAAAAAAACCCGCTTCATTCAATGAACCGTAAACCTCATCAGTAGATACATGATGAAATCTTTTACCTTCAAAATTATTATTCCAAATTCTTTTTGCCGCATCTAAAAGGATTACTGTTCCAATAACATTTGACTTTACAAATTCTAAAGGTGTAGTTATAGATCTGTCTACATGAGATTCAGCGGCTAAATGTATTACTCCATCTGGTTGGAATTCTGCAAATATTTCTTTTATTTGTTCTTCGTTAGTTATATCAGCTTTTAAAAATTGATAATTAGGCTTATTTTCTATATCTTTTAAATTTTCTAAATTACCGGCATAAGTTAATGCATCTAAATTTAAAATTTTATATTCCGGATACTGAGTTACAAATCTTCTGACTACATGAGATCCAATAAATCCGGCACCTCCTGTAATTATTAATTTTTTCATTTATTTAAAAATTATCTATCCATTTATTAATTTTCTTCCAATACTTTTGTAGTAAAAGCCATGAATTTGTAATTCATCTAGATTATAAAGGTTTCTTCCATCAAAAATAGCTTTATTATTCATCTTTTTTTCCAAAATATCAAAATGAGGATTTCTAAATTCACCCCACTCTGTTACAATAATTAATGCATCTGCACCTTCTACACAATCATACATATTGTTGGCATATTCTATTTTATTGCCTAATATTTTTTTTACATTATTGACAGCAATCGAATCGTATGCTTTAACTTTTGCTCCTTTTTGCAGAAGCATATCAATTATTTCAAGTGAGGAAGCTTCACGAATATCATCCGTATTTTCTTTGAAAGCTAACCCCCAAATTGCTATTTGTTTATTTTTTAAATCTCCTAAATATTTTTCGACTTCGGGTACTAATATGGTTTTTTGTCTTTGATTTACCTCTTCTACAGATTCTAAAATTTCGAAAGTATATCCAACTTCTTTTCCGCTTTTAATTAAAGCTTTTACATCCTTGGGAAAACAACTCCCTCCATATCCTACACCCGGAAATAAAAATCGATTTCCGATCCTTTCATCCGACCCCATACCTAATCTTACTTTATCAACATCTGCTCCTACTTTTTCGCAGTAATTAGCTACTTCATTCATAAAGGTGATTTTGGTGGCTAGGAAAGAATTGGAAGCATATTTTGTTAACTCAGAAGATTTTTCATCCATCTTTATCATTTTAGCACCGGCATTAGTTAAGGACAAATAAATTTTATCCATTATTTCAAATGCTTTCTGTGAACCGGCTCCCACAATTACTCTTTCAGGATTCATAAAATCTTCCACAGCGTATCCTTCTCGTAAAAATTCCGGATTTGAAACAACATCGAAAGGTACCTGTGTTTTTGATTTTATCAAGTTTTTGACTTTTTCTGCTGTACCTACCGGAACCGTACTTTTATTTACTATTAGGGTATATTCAGTCATTAGATCTCCTATTTGTCCGGCAACTTCCAGTACGTAAGATAGATCCGCTGAGCCATCTTCTCCCGGTGGAGTTGGCAAGGCTAAAAATATTACATTTGAAACTCGCATTGCTTCACTCAAATCTGTGGTGAAAAACAAACGTCCTCCTTTTATATTTCTCAGAAATACTTCTTCTAATTGTGGCTCATAAATAGGTACTTGCCCATTTTTCATCAAGGTAACTTTTTCTTCATTTATATCAACACAATGTACACTATGTCCCAAATCTGCAAGGCATGTTCCTGAAACCAGTCCTACATATCCTGTACCAACAATTGTAATATTCATATATTTAAATATTTTACAAAAATATAATTTATATTTTATTAATTATTTTATCTATTAGTAATGCAATAGGTTTTCAATAGGATTAAAATAATTTATAAGATATCCCCCAGAAAAGAGATATATTTGCCGATCCTTTATCTTTCCCATACCCGGGAATAACTAAATTATCAACATTTTTCTGTTTGCTGGAAAACAATAGAAATTTCGGACGAACCATGAAATCAATATAAAAAGGTGAGTTTCCAATTTGAACTTTAGCTCCTGCAACTGCTTCTAACCAGCCGGAACTTACATTTGCTTCTGGTAAAGAACCTTCTCCAATTATTTGTATTTGTCCTTCGGGATTCATTCCCTTAAGAGGATATTTTTTTACATTTTGCTTGAAGGGGGAATAGCCAAATCTTCCTCCTATATAAAACCCTTCGCCTGATTTTTCATAGTTGTTAGTTAAAATATAATTTATTCCTATTTCTCCAAAAACTCCTCTTGCATCAATATTCCAGTTATTTTTATTATAAATATTTTTTTCATACCCTACTTCGGCAACAGCCAACCACCTATTTTTAATTTTATAAGCAATAAAACTACTATAATTTTTTTTATCTGCAAAAAAACCAGCAACCGGATTTAATAAATCCACTCCTATAAATAGTTGATGCTTTGGATTTTTTACCGGAATAGAATCGTTGCTTTTAGTTTGGGAATGAGCATATATCCCCAGAAATACACTAATAAGCAATACGTAAATTCGTAGAGGATTCATTATAAATTTGATTAGTTTGACCTGTTATGGATTTTATAGTTGTAAGCGCAGTTGCATCATAAGTCACCTCATTAAATGTTACCTTGAATCCACATGCCTTTGAAACAAATTGCTGATCAGTCAAGTATTTTATTGTAATAATATTTTTACTTGAATCCGGAGTATGCAGTGTATCATATAAATAAAAAACAGTTTCGTCGGATAAAGAATTTAAAGGTAATTGTATACTGTCTCTCCCAAGAAAGACACCTTCAGAATGTACAGAACCATCCGGCATTTTCCTGTCAACATATAATCGGGTTTTCTTATATTTATTACCTAAACTATCCAATTCTATAGTCAATCTCGGTGTAGTAACTTTGTCGCAAACATCATCATCTACACAGGAAAAAACAAGTAAACCTATAAAGGATAGGACGAATAGTATATTTATTTTTTTTTGAAACATTTTTATTTTAGTTTAAGAAGCGCAACGCTTTCAACATGATAAGTCTGTGGAAACATATCTACAGCTTGAACTTTTACAACCTCATATTTTTCTTTCATCAACTCCAGATCCCTAGCTTGTGTTGCTGAATTACAACTTACATAAACTATTTTTTGAGGGGCTATGCGTAATATAGTGTCTACTACATTTTTATGCATTCCTTCTCTCGGCGGATCGGTAACGATAATATCCGGATGACCGTTTTCATGAATAAATTCTTCCGTGAATATATCTTTCATATCTCCACAGTAAAAACGACAATTTTTAATATTATTATATTCAGCATTTTCTTTCGCAGCTTTTATTGCCTCGGGTACCGCTTCTACACCGACCACCGTTTTTGCTTTACGAGAAATAAATTGCGCTATGGTCCCTGTTCCTGTATAAAGATCATACACTACTTCATCGCCTTTTAAATCTGCAAAATCTCTTGCTATTTCGTATAATTTAACGGCTTGTTTATAATTAGTTTGAAAAAATGATTTGGGTCCAATTTTAAATTTTAGTCCTTCTATCTCTTCCGTTAAAAAACCATTTCCATGGAATATTTTAACATCCAAATCATATAAGCTGTCATTTCCTTTAGAATTTATTGCATAAAGAATCGTTTTTACTTCAAGAAATTCTTCGCGAATATAGTTCAACATTTTGCTAATATTTTGCTCATCCTCTCTAAAAAACTGTAACAAAACCATTAGATCATTTTTAGAGTTAGAACGAATCATTAATGTTCTAAGAAATCCGCTTTGTTCTTTAAAATCATAAAATTCCATCTTATGCTTTAAAGCAAATGCTTTAATTGAATTTCTGATTTTATTTGAAGGTTCTTGTTGTAAAAAACATTCTTTAATGTCTAACACTTTATTCCATTGTTGAGGTATGTGAAAACCCAACGCATTTTTATCCTCAATATCTATATCGGATTGTATTTCTTCAGATGTCAACCATCGAGCATTCGAAAAGGAAAATTCCATTTTATTTCTGTAGAAATACTTATCCGTTGAAGGGACAATGGTTAATTCTTGAAAATTATCAATTTTTCCAATTCTTTTTATATTATTGTAAACCTCTTTCTCTTTATATTCTAATTGTTTTTCATAAGAAAGATTTTGCCATTTACAACCTCCGCATATTCCAAAATGCATACATTCGGGATCCACTCGATCAGAAGAATAGTTAATAAAATCTAAAACTTTAGCTTCGTAATAATTTTTTTTAGACTTAATAACTTGGGCATTAACTACATCTCCCGGTACAGCATATCCTACAAATACTGTTTTTCCTTCTTCAGTTTTTCCTATCGCAACCCCTTTAGCTCCGGCAGTAGTAAGCTCTAAATTGGGGATTTGTATATTTTTTTTTCTTCTCAAACTACAGAATATAAAATAAGATTACAAAAATACACAAAAAATGTATTCTATAAAAAGAGTTTATATTTACTGATTTTGAACTGAATACCCTGCATATTTTTATCTTATAAAACTATTTTAATCTAAAAAAATACTGTATTTTTGAGTTTTGAAAAACAATACAAAATTAATTAGTCCACAATGAATTTATTATCCGATCGCGTTAATCGTCTTAGCTATTCTCAAACCTTTGTAATGTCTAACAAAGCTCGAGAATTAAAAGCTCAAGGAATCAATGTTATTAGTTTAACTTTGGGAGAGCCTGATTTTGAAATTCCTGAATTTGTACGGGAATCTGCCATCAAAGCGATTAATGATGGTGTTAAATCCTACACCCCCGTTCCCGGATATCTTGAATTAAGGAAAGCTATTGCTAATAAATTTAAAAGAGACAATAAGTTAGAATATAAACCTGATCAAATAGTTGTTTCCACCGGAGGAAAACAATCTATTATTAATGTGTTGCTTTCGATTATTAATAATGGAGATGAAGTAATCGTTCCTGCCCCTTATTGGGTAAGCTATTATGAAATGGTTAAACTTGCCGGAGGGGAAAATATTGTGGTAACTACTACCATTGACACCGATTTTAAAATTACACCTGAACAGCTTGAGAATGCTATAACTCCAAAAACCAAAGCGTTTTTATTCAGCTCTCCATGTAATCCTTCGGGAACTGTCTATACTAAAGAGGAATTATATGCTTTAGCTAAGGTATTGGAAAAGCATCCTAACGTAATTATTATTTCTGATGAAATATATGAATATATAAATTATGAAGGAAAACACGAAAGTATAGCTCAATTTCCTGAAGTTTTTGATCAGACTGTAACAATTAACGGCGTTTCCAAATCGTATGCTATGACAGGTTGGAGAATTGGATATTTAGGAGGCCCAAAATGGCTTACTGATGCTTGTGATAAAATTCAAGGACAAATGACCTCAGGGGCAAATTGTATTGCTCAAAAAGCCTCTATAACAGCTATAGAAGCTGACCCTTCGGTTATTAATTATATGATTGACGGTTTTAAAAAGAGACGGGAGCTCGTATACAATTTGCTGCATGAAATCCCGGGATTTAAAGTTAATAAACCGGCCGGAGCATTTTACTTCTTTCCTGATGTATCTTTTTATTTTGGGAAGACTATTCAAGGACATAAGATTACAAATTCCGATGATTTTGCTTTATTATTATTAGAAAAATCACATGTAGCCACAGTGGGTGGTGTATGTTTTGGAGACAGTAATTGCATACGGTTATCGTATGCGGCTTCTGAAGAAGATCTTATTGAAGCTTTAAAAAGAATTAAAAATACCTTATCGTAAAATAATCATTTCTAATTTATAAAAAATAAAAGCTGTGAAAATTCACAGCTTTTATTTTTAGTAAATATTCAAACCTAATTTATTAGGCTTCAGTTAATTTATCTATTTAGATAAATCAACGGTTTCTGCTGTAGGGGCATTGTTCATTACTGATTTTACACCATTTTTAGCATTAGTTTCATTGTCATAAAGCTCACTGGTTCCTACTATTTGTCCGTTACCGGCCTTTAAGTTAAAAAACCACTTTTTGTTAGTGGACTGTTTCAATTCAAAACGATCTTCGTTTTTAGAATTTCTCTTTACAGAACTAACGCCTTTTTGACAATTTGTTTTTTGGGTATATCCTTCACTTGCCAGGATAATCTGCCCGTTTTTCGCTTTCAGTCTAAATCGAAAAGCACCTGATTTGTCTTTAAAAATTTCAAACATAGTTGTACAAATTTTAGTCTTACTTTATTAAGCTTTTTAGTGTTATTTATCCAACTAATTACAGTATTCTTGTTTTTTTCAACAAATAATAGAGTAATAATGTTCTCCTTTTCTAAATAATTTCATACAAAGATATAAGTTCTAATTAATAAAGAACAAGAATAATATATTTTTATGACATAATACACATAAAGTTTGTAAATATTATTTCCATAAGTGCTAGTTTGACATAATTCTTTGCCTTTCCACTTCATAGCAAACTATTGCAACTGCATTGCTTACATTTAATGAATCTATTTGTCCTTTCATAGGTATTAATATATTTTCTTTCATTTTATCTTTCCAAAAATCTGAAATACCTGAATGCTCCGTTCCAAATATAACTGCAGCTGATTGGGTAAAATCAACATTTTGTATAATTTTAGAAGATTCATTCATATAAGTAGCATAAATCGGTATATTTTTTTTTATAAGAAAATCATATATATTTGTGTTTTTAGCTGATATAATAGGAATATTAAAAAAACTTCCCACTGATGAACGTATTACATTGGGATTATATATATCTGCTTTTTCTTCACATACTACAACCATATCTACACCAAAGGCATCTGCTGACCTGCATATTGCCCCAAGATTACCCGGTTTTTCAATTGATTCAATAATCAGGATTAATGGGTGATCCGGCAATTTTATTTGGTCTAATTCATAGTTCTTATATTCATAAACCCCTAGTATGCCTTCTGATATTTTCCTATAAGCTATCTTATCATAAACAGATTGTGATACTTCATATTTGATAGCGGAAGAAGGAAGTGTTATAGAATCTTGAAAAATATGTGGTTGTACGTAAAATTCAATAGGAACAAAACCATTTTTTAAGGCAAAAAAATTTTCGTTTTTGCCTTCAACAATGAATTTCCTTTGACTTTTCCTTTCTTTACTTTTTTCTAATAATTTTACTAAATTCTTTATTTTTGGATTTTTATTACTTTCTATATACATGATATAAAAGAAATTTGGCAAAAGTAAAAAAACTTATTCATTATTTAGATAATTTTATTACTTATATTTGAATTATTAGCATGAAAATTAAAAAACAATCCTTTTTTTATAGTCTTTTCTTTAGTGTTTTAGTAATAATTTCCTTAATCCTTAGTTATAACCTTTCAACTAAAAAATTAAATCTTGAACAATTTAATATAGAACAGTTAAGTTCTGAAGATATTGTTATAAATTATATAAAAATACATCATTCCTTACCAAATTATTATATTAAAAGATTAGATGCGCGTAAAGCTGGTTGGAAACCTGAAAAAGGTAATTTATGTCAAATACTCCCAGGAAAAGTAATTGGCGGTGATATATTTAAAAACAGAGAAAATAAGATTCCGTCCAAAAAGGGAAGAAAATGGACGGAAGCCGATTTGAATTATAAGTGCGGAATGAGAGGTGCCGATCGTGTTATTTTTTCGAATGATGGACTAATTTTTGTAACTTATGACCATTATAAGACTTTTCAACAAAGATGAAAACAGTTTCTTTTGATTTTGACTCTATTTCTTCTTTACCTAAATTTTACCGAGTTTTTCAAAAAAAATTTGGTCTTGATTCTCATACGGCTAATAACTTGGACGGACTTTGGGATACGCTTACCGGCATTATTGAATTGCCTGTAAAAATTATTTTTCAAAACTTAGATTTAGATAAACTCCAAAAGTTTAAACAATTAATTGCCTTATTTGAAGAAGCTGAAAAAGAAACTGATAGAGAACTCGTGTTTTCTTATTTTTTATCCAACTAACTTATAATTTTGGATTACCTTTGTTGCTAGTGTTGCTAGAAACATAAATTTACTTTATTAAAAACAATATACTGTGTCCGATAAAAAACTAGTCATAATTCCTACATACAATGAAATTGAAAACATTGAAGATATTATTTCATGTGTGTTTAGCCTGGAAGAGGATTTCGATATATTGATTGTAGATGATTCTTCTCCTGATGGCACAGGAGAGACGGTTGCCGACTTAATTCCAACATATTACAATCGTCTTTTTTTAGAAGTTCGAAGTACTAAAAATGGCTTGGGAAGAGCCTATATCCATGGTTTTAAATGGGCATTGCAAAAGGGATATGATTATATTTTTGAAATGGATGCTGATTTTTCACATAATCCGAATGATTTAATTAAACTGTATTGGGCTTGTAATAATGGAGCAGATTTAGCTGTTGGTTCTCGTTATTGCCAGGGAGTTAATGTAGTTAATTGGCCGATGAACCGGGTGCTACTTTCTTTTTTTGCCTCTAAATATGTGCGTTTGATTACCGGATTACCCATTAACGATTCTACTGCCGGTTTTGTATGTTTCACTCGAAAAGTATTGGAGGAATTACCTCTTGATCAAGTGGAATTAGTAGGATATGGCTTTCAAATTGAAATGAAATTTAGAGCGTATTGCAAAAAATTTAAAATTGTTGAAATTCCTATTATATTTACAGACCGAACTAAAGGAAAATCGAAGATGAGTGGAGCCATCATCAGTGAAGCTGTTTTCGGAGTAATTAAAATGAAATTTATGTCTTTATTAGGAAGATTATGAGGCTTTATTTATATATATTTATTAGTCTGTCTTTAATGCTTTTTTCATGCCAACATCCGCTTGAAAAACCTGATCATCTGCTCTCTAAAAAGGATATGATTGCTATTTTAAGTGACATATATTTATATAAACAAACTCCAACCAATCTTCCATTGGATCAAGAAACTGCTTTTGATACATACGTTTCTATATTTAAGGCTCATCATACCACTAAAGAAATTTTTCAAAACAGTTACATATATTACTATACAGATGTAAATGCTTTACAGCATATATATGATAAAGTTATTGATAATCTTAAAAGTAAATTATCTAAAGATCAGCAACAACAATTAAAAGAAGAAGAATCACCCGAAAACCCTTGATAAAATGAAAATCAAATTTTTAGTTCTATGTATATTTTTTGTCTCAATGATATTTTCACAAGATAAAAAAATATATAATCCTGATGATCATGCTCAACAAAAAATTGATTCTTGTATTAGTGAAGCTAAAAAAGAAAAAAAATTTATTTTGCTTCAAATCGGTGGGAATTGGTGTATCTGGTGTATTCGATTCAATACTCTAACTCAAAATAACGAGGCTATAAAGAATATTTTAACGGAAAATTATATTGTATATCATTTAAATTATTCAAAAGAAAATAAAAATGAGTCTATTTTAGCCAAGTTAGGATATCCTCAACGTTTTGGTTTTCCAGTATTTGTAATCTTAAATGAAAAAGGTGAAAGAATTCATACGCAGCAGTCTGATTTTTTAGAAGACAACAATTCAGGATATGATGTTAAAAAAGTTGAAAAATTTTTAAATGATTGGTCTCCTAAAGCCCTTGATCCCAATTTCAATAATTAATTGAAGGTATTTTCGTTTGTTATTAAAAGCGTATGTTAGCTAATAAAAGCTATTATTTATTATTCTAAATTTTAAAAATGATCTTTATGAGATTTGATAAAAGTATATTGTTATCTATAATTTTATGCATATTCGTAGTAAATATTAATGCTCAAAAAATAACATTAGAAGAAATATGGAGCGGTAAATTTTATCCAAAAACCATTTCAGGAATAAAATCTTTAAAAAATGGTAAAGAATATACTATTCTAACTAAAAATGGTATTGAAAAATATTCCTATGAAACCTTTGATAAAATAAATACGATCATTTCGGGCACTTATTCCGATTATTTATTTAATAACGATGAAAATTATTTACTTTTAGAAAATAAATCGTTTCCAATATATCGACGCTCAAAATCGGGAATTTATACTCTGTATAACATAAAAACCCAATCATTTTTTGAGGTTTTTAACAAAAAGCCCATACAAGAACCTATTTTTTCTCCCGATGGTACTAAAATAGCATTTGTTTATGAAAATAATATCTATTATCAAGAATTTCCCTCATTGCAAATAACGCAAGTTACGCATGATGGAAAAAAGAATAAAATCATAAATGGAATTTCAGATTGGGTTTATGAAGAAGAGTTTGCTCATGTTAGAAATTTTGAATGGTCGCCGGACGGAAAAAATATTGCCTTTATACATTTTGATGAATCTCATGTTAAAGAAGTTGATATTCCATTATATGAAAACTTTTTGTATCCCAATCATTTCATTTATAAATATCCAAAAGCAGGAGAAGACAATTCTATAGTTAGCCTAAAGTTATATAATTTAGATAAAAAAGAAATTAATACGGTTTCTTTATCTAATTACGAAAACTATTATATTATAAATAGTAAATTCTCACCCAATGGAGATTTATTCGCAATAACTTCCAATCGTTTTCAAAATAAAATTACTGTTTTAAAAATAAACCCAGCCAATCTTAACACTCAATTATTAATAACGGAAACATCCACTACTTGGATTGACACTGACAAACTTTATATTAATTTATTAGCCGATGGAAATTTTATTTTAAACTCCGAAAAAAACGGCTACAATCACTTATATCTTTATAATGCTAAAGGACAATTAGTAAAACCTATTACTAAAGGGAATTGGGACGTAATTCGGATTTATGGAATGGATAATAAAAATTCCCTCTTATACTTTCAATCCAATGAAAAAGGATCTAGCAATAGGATAGTAGCCTCCGTTAACATCAAAACTGGTAAACAGAAAATTTTAACAGATGAAATAGGAACCCATAATGCCTCTTTTAGTACTGATTTTTCTTATTTCATCGATCAATTTAGTACAGCAAATACACCTCCTGTATTTACATTGAGGAATAATAACGGATTTATATTAAAAACTTTGGAAGATAATTCGTCCTTAGTATCTTATGCCAATAAGAAAGAAATTCAAAAATTGGAATTTATTGAAATTCCTACTAAAAATGGGATTAAGTTGAAATCATACATGATTAAACCTATAAATTTCAATCCTGATAAAAAATATCCTGTTTTAATGTATGTATACGGAGGACCCGGATCTCAAACGGTAACCAATTCTTGGGATTCATTCAATTATTGGTGGCACCAAATGCTTGCGCAAGAAGGGTATATAATTGTTTCCGTTGATGGAAGAGGAACCGGAGGAAGAGGGGAAAACTTTAAAAAATCAACATATAAACAGCTAGGTAAACTTGAACTTGAAGATCAAATTGCTGCTGCAAAGTGGTTGCAAACTCAATCCTTTATCGATTCTAACAGAATAGGAATATGGGGCTGGAGCTTTGGTGGTTATTTAACTTCTCTATGTATGACAAAGTCTAATGGCTTATTTAAAATAGGAATAGCTGTTGCACCGGTAACCAATTGGAGATTCTATGATACTATTTATACCGAACGATTTTTACAAACTCCTCAAGAAAATTCAACTGGATATGATGAAAATTCACCTATAAACTTTGCAAAAGATTTACAGGGTAAATTTTTAATTATTCATGGAACAGCAGATGACAATGTACATTTTCAAAATTCTGCAGCAATGATCAAAGCTCTTATTGAAAATGGAAAACCATTTGATACAGCTATTTATCCTGATAAAGATCATGGAATATATGGCGGAAATACTCGATATCATTTATATCAAAAAATGACTGATTACATTAAATCAAATCTGTAAGAATTTTTTAAATTGACATTTATTGTTGATACATATATGTTTTTAGTATTTCTTTAAATTGTATTGAATAAAATTCTTTGTAATTAATAAAATATACTTTATTTACTATAAATAAAGAAAATACTATTATTCAGTAATTAAATATATTTAAAATCGACAAAAATCTACATTAACAGAGTAATATAGACTTTTTTATGACGTGATAATATAATAAATAAATTTTTACAAAAACATAAAAAAGATATTCAAATTAATTTTTTGGCTTTATTTTTGAGAAAGTATAGTATAAATAATATTTTATATAACTAAAATATTAATTTTTTTTATATTAATAATATAATATTTCTTTTATAATTTTTTTTATTTAAACAAAATAATAATATGATTCAAATTTATTTTCTAATTCAGCATTTATCTTAATACTATTATACTAATAATAGCGTTTTTTTGAATATTTTATTTGGATTTATATTAAAAATATATTGATTGTCTTATAATTCAAGGCTAATAAATGTATAATTCTTTATTTTGAATAGAAGAAAATATTATCTTTGCTAAAATTTTAAGGATGACAATATATAAAGCCAGAGAATCGACAGATGTAATTGAAAGATTATATATTACCATGCGTCATCTTTTTAACCGAGGCGGTTTTAAACCAACTGGAACGTCTGGTCTTGAGCTCAGAAACTATCTTTTAAAATTAAATCCAGAAATATACGGATCAATAGCCGATCCGGATAAAGTGGAACTTAATGGGCTCAACTATGTATTAGATAGGCTTCCCCAAGGGATTGAAGAATGTTCATTTATATTTTTAACCTCCAATGAAGGATTAGACAAATCATCTTTTACTCCGATTTATCCTAAAAAAAGAAGGAGAACTTGTTATCGGGTGGATGAGCACCAAATGAATATTGAAGTATTATTAGGAAGATCTGAAATTTATGACATCCTTACTCACCTTACTTTTTTATACAACGAAGCTGATAAAATTAGAAAAAGAACCCATGATTTTAACGGAAAAGTAGGAAGAATTTGGATATCCGTTGAAAATGCAGCCTTGAGTTCAGAACCTTTAAAAAGAAAAGAAAGAGAGGTAATTTTAGCTCATATAGCCACCATGTTGGGCAGAAGCTTTGATGAAGTAATTACTGCTTATAAAAACTTTCAAGAACCAAATGATCCTGACCGTTTTATAAAGATTATTTACAATTTAGGAAGGGTAAGTAAAGAAGACGAATTAGGAATTCGAAGAAGAGAAATATTCTTCAGCTCCATTTTGAAGGAAAGAGTGGGTCATCATTTATTTGGTGAAAAATGGGCTGAAAACGTAAAAAAAACATTAGTTAAAAATAAATTAATTAATAAAAAACTTCATATAATTAGTTCAAACATGCACAGTGTTAAAAACATGTTGTATGCTTTTGATTCTTTAAATAAAAGTTTTCATGAGAATGAAGAACTAAAAGTATATGAAGATTTAAGTAAAAATCTAGATTTAGTTGAATCTGTAAAAAACTATGCCAAAAAAAATGGCATGATATATATAAAAGATACCAGCGGATCTAATATAGATGTTCAAATCTTTGATTTATCTAAGATAAGCTTTAAAAATACTCCTTTTAAAGATATAAAAAATTTAAATAAAGAGGATATCTTAATAGTATTTGATTATGCATTTGGAGAACAGGCTTTCGAAATAATGGATGAATTATTAAGGCCAATAAATAATGCTAAAGAAAACTTAAATCTAAATGTTGACTCAATATCCATTTTAGGTAAAGCAGGAATTTTGGTTGGAAATAAAGGAGATATCATGATACCGAATGCTCATATATTTGAGGGGACAGCAGATAACTATCCTTTTCATAACCAACTTTCTTTAAAAGATTTTGAAGGATATAATATTAATGCTTATAAAGGAGCTATGATTACTGTATTAGGCACTTCCTTGCAAAATAAAAATGTTTTAACTTATTTTATGCAAACATCTTGGAAGGCCATCGGATTAGAAATGGAAGGAGCTCACTATCAAAAAGCTATTCAAGTGGCATCTAAAATACGAAAACATATTGGCGAAAATGTAAAATTAAGATATGCCTATTATGCCTCAGATAATCCTTTAGAAACCGGAAGCACTTTAGCATCAGGAGGGTTAGGCCTAACCGGTGTAAAACCAACTTATTTAATTACAAAAAAAATACTTGAACAAATTTTAAACAATAAAAATTAATTCACACTTAATATATGGATAAACAAAATCAAAATTTAAATCAAGAGACCACCGTTTTAGATTTTTTAAATTATATAAAAAATATAATTAAAAAAATAATATCCTTTACGGGTGAAATATTTAAATATATTTTTAATACTATTTTAAGTTTTTTTGTCCTATTAAAAAGAAACATTATATTCATCGTCGTAACAGTTATTATTTTTGGAACAGTAGGATATTTTGATAAAGAAATATTACCAGCTTCTTATGATTATGAAATGATTGTAGAACCTAATTATAATAGTACGAATTCATTATATCAATTAATTAACTCATATAATGAACAAGCAGAAAGTAATGATGCTACTTTTTTTAAAGGTATTAAAAAAATTAATATATATCCTATAAAAACGTTTACTAATGATTTAGCTGTTTTTTATAGTACAGTAAAAAAATTAAGCAATAATTCTGAAAATGTTAATATAATTGATACTATTTTTACTAAAGAGTTAATTGAAAATTTTAGGAAGAATATTAATAATACAGATTATCCTTATCAAAAAATATATATAAATTCTTCAGTTGAACTTTCATCTAAGGAACTTAAAGATAAAATTTTGGTTCCAATTGAGAATGATCCATATTTCAAACAATGTAGAAATGCTAAAATCACATCTATAGATTATAAAATTGAACAATCTAAGAAAGAATTAAAACTAATTGATACCCTATTATTATCTATAGCTAAAAGAAATATTTCAAATATTCCTACCTCTTCTTCATTATCTTTTAGTGCGGAAAATAAAAATAATGTTGAAACAGATCTCTTAAATAAATCAACGGATTTTATAAAAAAATTAGCCGATTTAGAACTAGAACGAGTGAAGTTATCTCAAGTAATTACATTAATTTCTGAGCCACAAAAAGTAATAAATAAAACATTAATTACAGAAGGAAGAATCTCTTCTTATTCTTTATATGGATTATTATTTGCTATATCAATACTATTATTTATTCAGTTTGTAAAATATTTAAACAAATTTGAAAAAAGAAATTCTTAATACTGTAATAATTGGTCTTGGTAATATAGGAAAAATACACTTTGAAAATATATCACATAATGAAAATTTAAATATAGTTGCTTTGATAGATACGGATAATTTTGTTTTGGAAAATAAAAATATCCCTATTTTTCAAAGTATATCAGAATGCCATAGTATTTTCCCTGATATTGATTTGTATATAATTGCAACACCCAACGGTTATCATTATAAACAAACGAAAGAAATCCTGGCATTATCTAAAAATGTGTTGGTGGAAAAGCCCATTACATTTCATAAATTCCAAATTGAAGAATTAATTACTATTGCAAAGAATAATAATGTTCGATTATTTACCTCTTTGCAACTACGTTTTTCACCTATAATAAATCATGTCAAAAATTTAATTGAAAATGATTATTTAGGTGAAATTTTTCTTCTAAATATTGAATGTTTTTGGAACAGAAATGATCGCTATTATAAAAAAGATTCATGGCGCGGAACAAAACAGTTAGATGGAGGAATACTGTTTACGCAATTTTCCCATTTCATAGATATAATACATTATTTATTGGGAAAAATTGAATTAATAAACAATTTAACTTCCAATTATACGCATCAAAATGTAATTGAATTCCCTGATAGTGGAATTTTACAATTTAAATCGGGAAAGACCCTGGGAAGTATGTGTTACACCATCTCTACCTACGAAAAAAACTTTGAATCATCAATTACTATTATTGCAGAAAAAGGAACAATAAAAATTGGTGGCCAATATTTGGATCAACTAATACATTATAATGTAAAAGAGAGCTTGCTTGAAGGTATTAATTTGCCTCTGGAACCACTTCATAAATTGTTATATAAAGAAATAGTACACTCGCTAAAAAATTCAACCTCATCTCGTTTAGATGCTGAAAATTCAATTGAAACCATTGATTTTATAGATAAAGCGTCTAACTATTTAGCCTAAACAAATAGGCTTATTTATAAAATAATGATGGAATAATTATTTCCAATATATAAAATATTTAATTTTTATCAAAATACAAATCAAATAATAAATTTTTACTTAAAAATTATTTTTTCATTAAATATCCTATGAAAAATAATATTTGATTTGTATTTAATATAGTAATTTTGCTATATGAAATTAATTTCACAATTAGGAATTATATTACTGTTGTATTTTATTGGTGAATTACTAGTTTTCATCCTGCAAATTAAGATACCGGGAAGCATAATAGGCATGCTGTTATTACTTGTGTCTTTACAATTGAATATCATAAAAGTGGAAGATATAAAAGAAGTAGCTACTTTCTTTTTAAATAATATGCTGATTTTATTTATACCTTTAGGGGTTGGATTAGCTTCCCAATGGGACTTAATCTCTAAGGAATGGTTAGCAATTTTAATATCCATTATACTTAGTACCTTTATCGTGTTATTAACTGTAAGTTTACTTATTAGAAAGAAAAAAGAATGAAGGAATTTTTAGATACTCCTCTTTTTCATATAACGTTAACCTTACTGGTTTTTTGGTTATGTAATTTGTTGTTTACTAAATTTAAATATAAAATACTTCATCCGGGTATAACCTCTATAGTCTTATTGATTGTCTATTTAAAAGTGACACATACTTCGTATGAAGATTATAACAATAATACCTCTTTAATTTCTTTTTGGCTGGGACCATCCGTGGTAACTTTGGGTCTACCGCTTTATTTGTATATAAAACATTTAAAAGGCAGTTATATACGAGTTTTTATCGCTATGATAGCGGGAAGTCTTTCGGGAATCATTTCCGTGGTTGTTATAGCAAAAATTCTAGGTGCTTCAGACATTATAGCTTATTCATTATCTCCAAAATCCGTAACAACGCCTATTGCAATGGAGGTATCAAAAGGACTGGGAGGCATTCCGTCTCTTACTATTGCAATTGTTTTCATTACCGGATTTGTCGGTGCCCTTTTCGGATGGGGATTCCTAACTAAATTAGGAATTAAAGATCACAAAGCAATCGGAATAGCTGTGGGTTCTGCTTCTCATGCTATAGGTACAGCGGAAATTGTTAAAAACGGAGAAAAATTTGGCGCTTACGGAGCACTTGGAATGGCTTTAAATGGTGTATTAACTGCTATATTTGCTCCTATACTAACTCCGTATTTAATCCAACTATTAAATTCGATTGGATAAATATTCGTTGTGGTTAACTTTTTGTAACAATAAATAATTACTTATTAATATAAATTTATCTGATAAGTTTTTATGAAATAGGCGAATATTTAAATAAATTTTAAAATATATTATGACTAAGAAAAAGAGAATAATTTCTACTAAACATAAAGAGAAACTACGAAATTTAAAAAGAAATATACTTAACATCTTTATAAAAAACCCGAATAAACAATATAATTATAAACAAATATCCACAATATTGGATTACAAAAATCCCAGACAAAGGGAATTTGTAATACAAGGACTTTTAAGTTTGGTTTCTGAGAAACAACTAACAGAAATAAAAACCGGAAAATATCAAATCAATTCCATAAAAGAATCCGTTACCGGAAAAATTGATTTCAGTCAGAATGGAAATGCCTATTTAATTGTTGAAGGTCTTGAAAAAGATATTTTTATACCGAAAGGAAAAACAGGAAAAGCTTTACAAAATGACATGGTAAAAGTTATTGTCCATCAATTTAAAAACAGAAAACCGGAAGGAGAAGTTATTGAAATCCTGGAACGTTACAAAACAAAATTTGTTGCAAAATTTGAATATTCTCCGAACAAAAACTTTGGATTTGCAGTAGTTAATAAACCTTCTGTTCACACTGATTTTTTTATACCAAAAGATAAATTTAACGGTGCAAAAAACGGTCAACTGGTAGTGGTTCAACTCCTCGATTGGCAAGATAAAGAAGACAGTCCTACGGGATCTATTGTTGAAGTATTAGGAGATCCGGGAGAAAATGAAACCGAAATTCATGCTATTTTAAGTGAATATGGGTTACCTTATACATTTCCTTATGAAGTTGAAAAAGAAGCGGAAAAACTTGATATACGCATATCAGAGGATGAAATATCTAAAAGAAGAGATATGCGTACTGTCACTACATTTACCATTGACCCTGTTGATGCTAAGGATTTTGATGATGCACTTTCTATCGAAAAGTTAGACAACGGCAACTGGGAAATCGGAATTCATATTGCAGATGTTTCCCATTATGTAAAGCCGGGAACCCTATTAGATAAAGAAGCCTATTTAAGAGGAACTTCCGTGTATTTAGTCGATAGAGTCGTTCCAATGCTTCCTGAAGTTTTAAGCAATAATGTTTGTTCCTTACGTCCTAAAGAAGATAAATATACTTTTTCCGCCGTATTTGAATTGGATGAGAAAGCACAAGTAAAAAAACAGTGGTTTGGACGAACGGTTATCCATTCAGACAGAAGATTCACTTATGAAGAAGCCCAAGAGATTATCGAGGGAAAAAAGGGCGATTTTGAAGAAGAAATACATACCCTTAATAATTTGGCAAAACTACTTAGAGAGGATCGAATGAATAAAGGAGCAATCTCTTTTGACAAAATAGAGGTAAAATTTAATTTAGATGAAAATAAAAATCCCGTAGGAGTTTATTTTAAAATTGGAAAAGACAGCAATCATTTAATTGAAGAATTTATGCTTCTGGCCAATAAAAAAGTTTCCGAATATGTTAGTACCAATAAAAAAGGAAATCCAACCGATCGAACTTTTATTTATAGAATTCATGACGACCCGGATCCGATAAAATTACTCTCTCTTAAACAATTTGTAAATACTTTGGGATATGATATAAATATAACCAATAAAAATAAAACCTATCAATCCATCAATAAATTACTTGCCGACGTAAAAGGTAAAGGCGAAGAAAATATGATTGAAACGCTAACCATCCGTACTATGTCAAAAGCAAAATATTCAACCGAAAATGTCGGTCACTATGGTTTAGCTTTCGATTATTACAGTCATTTTACCTCTCCCATACGTCGATATCCTGATGTAATTGCGCATCGTCTCTTACAAGATTTTCTAGACAAAAAACCGTCTGCAAACAAAGAAATCATCGAGAATATGGCAAAACATTGCAGCAATATGGAAAAATTAGCCGCCGATGCTGAAAGAGACAGTATTAAATACATGCAGGTTAAATTTATGGAAAAACACTTAGGTGAATCTTTTGAGGGAGTAATCACCGGAGTAACCGAATATGGTATTTATGTAGAAATTAAAGAATTCGGAACCGAAGGAATGATCAAAACAAGAGATATACGGGATGATGAATATCGCTATGATGAAAAGACCTATTCTATTATTGGACAAAGAACCGGCAATCAATATCAGTTGGGAGATACTGTATTTATTAAAGTTATAAAAGCTAATCTTGAAAAGAAACAATTAGATTTTGAGCTTATTGAGAATTGATAAAAATAAATTAGTAACCAATTATGTTATATAGTCTGTTATATTGCTAATATCAAAACAATTTTAATTGTAACGAACCTTTTGCTTCTAACTCTAATAATTTTTTCTTTCTCCACAGTCCTCCTCCATAACCTGTTAAAGATCCATCCGAACCAATGACCCTATGACAAGGAACCAATATAGAAATCATATTCATACCATTAGCATTTGCAACCGCTCGAACAGAAGAGGGCTTACCGATACGTTTTGCTTGAATGGCATAAGTTGAAGTCTTTCCGTAAGGTATTTGAAGAAGGACCTTCCATACCTCTTTTTGAAAATCAGAACCAACCCAGTCTAAAGGAACTGTAAATTCTTTTAAAGTACCTTCAAAGTATGAGTCTAATTGTTGCTTTAATTGTTTAAATAAACTATTTTCACTTGGCACAATAGAAGTATTAAAACGCTTTGATATTAATTGTAGCTCTCTTTCTAACATTTTACGATCCGAAAATTCCAATAAACATATGCCTTTCTCTGAGGCACAAGCAATCATAGTACCTAAAGGAGTTGCCAAGCGGGTAAGATTAATTAATTGTTTTTCTTTACTCATTTTAGGTGTAATTCCTGTTATTTTTTTAAAAGTTTCATTAAATCCGCTCAACGATTCAAATCCTGAGTCATAGGCAATTTGTGTGATATTATTACCTTCTTTACATTTTTTAAATGCCTCATTTATTCTATACATTCTTTGATACATATGAAAAGTAATTCCATGATTTTTAAGAAACCACCTTCTAACTTTTATTGGCTCAATTCCAAAATTCCTTAAATCAAAGTCTTTTAATTTAATATTGGGGTTGTCTTCCAAATGTTGTAATAATTTATGAATATATTCCGGCGTTTCACCATTCCTTTCCATAGGATGACATATTTTACATGCTCTATATCCTTTACTTAAAGCTTCTTTAGTCGAAGAAAAAAATTCAACATTCTCAAATTTAGGTTTTCGTGCTGAACAGGTAGGACGACAAAATATACCGGTAGTTTTAACACCAACAATAAAAGTTCCTTCAAATGAACTATCCCTTTCTAATAAGGCTTTGTAAAATATTTTTTTTTGATCCATGGAAAAAGTATTTTTTAATCTACCCTCTTCCTCTGCAAATCCCTTTATTATAAGGATAAACAGAAATACACTTACTATTTAAAAAATTATTTTAAAATAATTTTTTTGTTAAAATTAGTTCAGGCGAAGATTGTACTGCAACCGAAAAATGAACATATATTTTTTCCATGAAAAGATAAAGGGTATTAACCAAAAACTTAAAAACTAAAAAACCCATCAAGTTTTTAAAGTGTTTTTTAATTCTTGAACCGCTTTTTCTATTGAATTATTATCTTTTAACAAGGTAATGAACTTACTTCCAATGATAGCGCCGTTAGCATAAGATTGTGCGACTTTTAAAGTAGCTTTATTAGAAATACCAAACCCTATTAAACGAGGATTACGCAATTTCATCGAATTAATTTTTTGAAAATATTCTACTTTTTTATCATCAAAACTTTTTTGCGCTCCCGTTGTTGAGGCAGATGAAACCATATATATAAATCCATCCGTATTTTCATCAATCAAGCGAATTCTTTCTTCTGATGTTTCGGGAGTTATAAGCATTATAACTTTTATATCATAAGTTTCAAAAATCGATTTATATTTTGTACTATAATCATTAAAAGGCAAATCAGGTATAATTGCTCCATCTACACCGACTTCTTTACATTTTTTACAAAAATTTTCAATTCCGTATTGCATAATAGGATTTAGATATCCCATTAATAGTAACGGCAATTCAACTTCTTTTCTCACTTCTTTAATTTGTTCGAAAAGCAATTTTAAATTCATCCCATTCTTCAAGGCCAACGTGCCGCTTTCCTGAATAGTCGGCCCATCTGCCATAGGGTCTGAAAAGGGTATACCCACTTCTATTAAATCTATGCCGTTTTTTTCAAGCTCTTTTATGATCTTACCAGTATCGGCAAGATTCGGATATCCGGCCGTAAAATAAATGGAAAGAATGTCTTTCTGTTTTTTATTAAATAATTGCTTTATTCTATTCATAGTTTATTTCTTCTATAAATTTTTTTATTAATTCAATATTTTTTCTTCCCGGTTCAAGTTCAAACTTACTGTTTAAGTCCAAACCATATAATTTCGGATGCTTTATTTCTTTAATTTTACCTACATCTTCCATTGAAATACCTCCACTTAAAAAAAAAGGAAGTTCACCTGTATAAAAATCCATCAACGACCAATCGAACTTTTTCCCTGAGCCACCATATTGCGTGCTTTTAGTATCAAACAGAAAGAAGTCACAAACTGAATTATATTCTTTTGTACTGTGCAAATCATTAGGGGATGATACATTAAAAGCCTTAATTATTTTTATATTAGGAAAACTTTTTATGAGATCTGAACAATATTTTGGATGTTCCAATCCATGAAGTTGGATAACATCCAACTTATATTTTTCAATCCTACTGAATAGCGATTCTATTTTTTCATTAACAAAGACCCCAACCTTCAAAATATCTTTAGTTTGTGAAAGAATGGTTTCGGGGAGTATCTTATCTATATAACGTAAGGATTTCGGGTAAAATATAAATCCCATATAATCTATAGGTATTAGAGAAAGATGCTCAATATTATCAGGATATTTCATCCCACAAACTTTAATTTTCATCTATTAATTGGTATGATTATGTAAGTTCTTCAATAAAATCTTGTAAAGCTTTACCGGGATTATTCGTTTTCATAAAATTTTCACCCATTAAAAATCCTTTATATCCGGCTAGCATTAAGTCTTTTACAGTTTGAGAAGAAGATATTCCACTTTCAGAAATTTTCAAAAACTCAGGGGGTATTTTATTAACCATGTCAAATGAAACTTGTACATCCGTAACGAAGGTTTTTAAATTACGGTTATTAATTCCTACTACATCTACCCATTCATTAATATAATCTAATTCCTTTTCATGATGCAATTCCAACAACACATCCAATCCAAGATTTTTAGCTTGTTTTGCCAATTCTTTAGTTTTTTCAACAGTTAAAGCAGCGGCTATCAACAATATTGCACTTGCACCGTAAGCCTTAGCTTCAAAAAGTTGATATTCATCAATCATAAAATCTTTACGAAGAAGGGGAGTTTGTGTAATGGCTTCTGCATTAATCAAATCCTGCAAATTACCTCCAAAAAAATCAGTATCGGTGAGAATGGATATAGCACTTGCTCCGTTTTCAGAATAAAGAGGTATAATTTGTTCTATTTTTGCATTTTTAAATATCCAATCTTTCGAGGGAGATCGACGTTTAAATTCTGCAATTATACCGGTTGAAGATCTTTGTATGGATTCTTTAAACGATTGTCTTTTCTTTACATTTTGTATTTTATTTTCCAGATCTTTAATTGAAATTTTCCTTTTTGATTTTTCAATTTCAATCCTTTTACAATCAATAATTTTATCTAAAATAGTAGGCATATTTTTCTTTTATGGTTCAATGAATGAGTTACTATCCTCATCAACTACTTTTTTTTCTACAAATTCATCATCTAAATCAACAGAATCTCCGTTTATTTGTCCTCTTCTAAACTGAACTTGTTGTTGATCAGGAAAATAATAAAAATAGGTATCAATTGTTTTACTAGTAAAATGAAGTTCATAATAATTACCTTTTTCCGTCCACCATTCCCCTTTATCTACAATCGCTCTTTCTTCAGTTCCTCCCAACAATTGAATTTTCAACAAAAGAAAAGTTCCGTCAATATTCCGTTGCTTAATCCAATAGTTACGTATTCCTCCTTCTCGAGTTCCTTTTTCTGTACCTTGCCAAAATCCAATTAAGTTTTGATCTCTTTCTTTTATTTGAGAATAGGATACTAGATTCCACAAGATAAATGTTATAAGTATTAATTTTTTCATCTTTTTTATTCTTATTAAACCTAATTATTCAGGCTTAAAAATTTTTGAAAAGTTTGTTTCGCTTTTCCGCTTTCCAAAGATTCTCTCGCTTGATTGATGCATTCTTCAATAGTTAATTTGGGATTTATATTGTGTATGGCAAATGCCGAATTAGCTATCACAGCATTTTTTTGGGCTTTGGTTGCTTGATTATTTAAAACGTTATCAAAAATTTTTGAAGCTTCTTCAGGTGTTTTTCCTCCATCCAACTCCGTTTGCGTACATCTTTCCAAACCGATATCTTCGGGAGAATAGATATGTTCCCCTAAATGGGTAACCACTTTAAAATTATCGGTTAAGGATATTTCATCATATCCGTCTAAACTATGTACGACCGTATAATTACAATCGGTATTTTGATAGATATAATAATATAAACGAGACATTTTAAGATTAAAGACTCCTAATACATTCCTTTTAGGCTTTATTGGATTTACTACAGGTCCCAGCATATTAAAGAATGTTCGAACTCCTAATGCTTTTCTTATGGGTGTTACCACCTTCATGGCATCATTGAATAAAGGAGCATGTAAAAAGGCCAGGTTGGATTGATCTAATGATCGTTCAAGTTTACTGATATCTGCAGTAAATTTAACTCCGTGTTGTTCCATCACATTGGAAGCTCCGCTAACAGAAGTTGCACCATAATTTCCATGCTTTGCAACTTTATATCCGGCACCGGCTACCACAAAACATGAAAGAGTAGAAATATTAAAGGTATTTTTATTATCCCCTCCCGTACCAACGATATCTATAGGATCATATGCGGCTAAAAATGAAACATCCGTACATAAATCCATAAGGGCATCCCTAAAACCGAAAAATTCATCGATGCTAATATTTCTCATAAGAAAAACGCTTATAAAAGCGGCAATCTGAGATTCATTATATTCTTTCGCGGCCATTTTAGTCAATACTTCTTTCGCTTCTTCTCGGTTTAAATATTGATGCTCAAAGAGTCTGTTTAATAGTTGTTTCATATCAACTTAATTTTCTAAAAAATTTTTTAAAATGTTTTTGCCCTTCGGGGTAAGTATGGATTCAGGATGAAACTGAACTCCGTGGACATCATAATGCTTATGTTTTATAGCCATAATTTGATTATCATGATCGACGGCCGTAATTTGAAGTTCATCCGGAAAATTTTGATTATCTACAATCCACGAATGGTATCTCCCAACTTCCATTTCTTCAGAAATACCTTTGAATATATAGTCTTCATCTATTATTCTTATTTTCGTTGCTACTCCATGATACACATCTTCCAAATTGGTCAATTTAGCACCAAAAGCTTCTCCTATAGCTTGTTCTCCTAGGCACACCCCTAGAATGGAATGAGTTGGAGCATATTGTTTGATTAATGAGAGCAATATTCCTGATTCGGAAGGTATTCCCGGGCCCGGTGATAATATTATTTTATCATAGTCTGCTACTTCCGATACCGTGATTTGATCGTTTCTAAATACATTTACTTCCGTATAATTCAATTCTTTGATTAAGTGAACCAAATTATAGGTAAATGAATCATAATTATCTAAAACCAATAGTTTCATTGTATATTTACTTAGAACATGAATTTAAGAATTGGTTAGCCGTTTGTACATCGGCATAGTAATAACTTAAGGCTGCTAAAAATGAATTTTGAACTTCTTTAGCTTGTATTTTTTCTCCCTTAATTTCAAGATCTCGGGTTGCACAAGCATCGCCTATTAAAGTACATGTATAGCCTAAGTCTTTTGCTGCTCTAGTAGTTGCATCCACACACATATGGGTCATCATTCCGCAAATTACAAGTTCATCAACTTTAAGTTTCTTTAAAGTATCTTGAAGATCTGTATTTATAAAGCTATTTGGAAAATTCTTGATGATGACTTTTTCTTCGTCTTTCGGCTTAACATGGGAATGTATTTCTACCCCTTGAGTATGAGGAAGGAAAAAAGTAGCATCCGACCGTGAAGATACATGTTGTATATGGACTACCGGCCATTGTTCTTTTCTGAACTTTTCTAAAATGTTTTTTGCTTGTTCACAAGCTTGTATAGAATTATTTAGAGGATTTTTTCCTCCTTCAAAATAGTCATTTTGAATATCGATAATTAGTAAAGCTTTCATATATAATTAATTTTTTAAAATTTCTGCCAGATCAATTGCTTTTTTAAGCGCTCCTAACTTGTTATTTACTTCTTTCAACTCTTCTTCGGGATTTGACTTGGATACAACGCCCGCCCCTGCTTGATAATACAATACATTATTTTTGCTTAAAAATGACCGGATGGTAATTGCTTGATTTAAATTTCCGTCTAAACCAATATAACCGATACATCCTCCATATATTCCCCGCATATGCTTTTCTATATCGTGCAGCAATTGCATGGCTCTAACTTTGGGTGCTCCGGATAAGGTTCCTGCAGGAAATGTATCTGCAAATACAGAAATACTGTTTTTATTTTCATCCACAATTCCACTCACACGGGAAACTAAATGTATCACATGTGAAAAATACTGTACTCGTTTAAAAAACTCTAATTGGACCTCATGGCAATTTCGGCTCAGATCATTTCTTGCTAAATCTACCAACATAACATGTTCAGCATTTTCTTTTTCATCTTGTAAGAGTTTTTCTGAAAGTTTTCTGTCTTTTTCATCATCTCCGGTTCTTTTATAAGTTCCGGCTATAGGATCAATATAAGCTCGTCCTTTATTTATTTTACAATGCGTTTCGGGGGATGATCCGAATATTCGAAAAGAACCAAAATCGAAATAAAAAAGATAGGGAGACGGATTAATGGATCGTAACGCTCGATATACTTTAAAATCATCGCCGGTAAATGCTTGTGAATAACACCGTGAAGGAACAATCTGAAAGACATCTCCTCTTTTACAGTGTGCAATCCCTTTTTTTACAGACTCTATATATTCTTCATCGGAGATAAAACTTTTTTCATCTCCTTTGATCTTAAAATTATAGGAAGCAAAATTATTATTTTGCAATAAGGCTTCTAGTTGATGAATATCTGATTTTTCCCCTTCGGGAATATTTTCAACTATGGTTAATTCATTCTTTAAATGATTAATAACTAATATAAATCGGTAAAAAATGTAAAATAATTCAGGAATATCCGCATTTTCATATTTTTTATTTTTAGGATCAACCGATTCAAAATATTGAATACTATCATAGGAAGTATATCCAAAAAAACCATTAATTTTAGCAGGATTCTCTCCTTCTAATTGAAAGCTTTTAATAAAATCATTCAATTCGTTGACTAAAGGTTTTTCTAAATTTTTGATTTTTGTTTGCCCGTTTATTTCCGTTGTAATTTCATAGTCTTTAACTTTAAATTTAGCTAAAGGATCCATCACAATAAAAGACGAGCTGTCTTCTCCACCATGAAAATCAGAACTTTCGAGTAAGGCAGATTCAGGAAAAGCATCCCTTATTTTTAAATATATTCCCACCGGAGTTTGTAAGTCTGCTAATAATTTCTTAGTTTTTACCTGTATTTTCATATCCTATTCGTTTCTTTTTTCCTGAACTTTTATGTATGTTTCCATATCTTTATCTCCTCTTCCCGATAGACAGATCACAATAATATCTTCCTTTTTAAATTTCTTTTTCTTCAATACTCCTAAGGCATGTGCCGACTCAATGGCGGGAATTATACCTTCTAATCTTGTTAATTCAAAGGCTGCATCTAGAGCTTCCTCATCTGTGATTGCCAGAACTTCCGAACGTTTGGTTTTAGACAAATGGGCATGAAGGGGACCTACTCCTGGATAATCCAATCCGGCCGATATAGAATACGGTTCTTCTATTTGTCCATCTTCTGATTGCATGAGTAATGTTTTGCTTCCGTGAATGATTCCTAATCTTCCTAAATGGATCGTCGCAGCAGATTCTCCGGAGTTTAATCCTTTTCCGGCTGCTTCAGCTAAGACAATTTTTACCGAAGGTTCATTTAAAAAATGATAGATGGTTCCGGCAGCATTGCTTCCTCCTCCTACACATGCTATCAAATAGTCGGGGGTTTCTCTTTGTTCTTTTTCTAACAGTTGTTTGCGAATTTCTTCACTGATGACTGATTGTAAACGAGCTACCATATCCGGATAAGGATGAGGCCCTACGGTGGAACCTATAATATAATACGTGTCTTTCGGATTTGAACACCAATCGCGAATTGCTTCATTAGTAGCATCTTTTAAGGTCATATTTCCACTCGTTACGGGTAGTACTTCTGCTCCTAACATTTGCATTTTTTCAACATTCAACTTTTGTCTTTCCACATCCACTTTTCCCATGTAAATTACGCATTTCATATTCATTAGTGCACAAACTGTAGCCGTGGCAACTCCATGTTGACCCGCTCCGGTTTCAGCTATGATTCGGGTCTTACCCATTCTTTGCGCCAATAATATTTGACCTATTGTATTGTTGATTTTGTGCGCTCCGGTATGATTTAAATCTTCTCTTTTTAAGTAGATTTTACATCCGTATTTGTGAGACAGTCTTTTTGCCAAATATAAAGGTGAGGGCCTTCCAACATAATCTCTTAGTAAATCGTGGAAATCTTTTTGAAATTTTGGGTCATTTAATACTTTTAAATAATTGTTTTTTAGAATTTCCACATTTTCATAAAGGATTTCAGGAATATAAGCTCCTCCAAATTCTCCATAGTAACCTTCTTGGTCTACACTATATGTATGCTTCATTTTTTTCATTTTACGTAATTAATCATTTTAAAAAACAAAAAAACCTACCGTGAACACGGTAGGTTTTCTTATTCTTTTACTATTTTATTTAAAATAATATACCTTACTGCCCACGGCTATTGAAGCTGAGAGCACCACCACCAAGATATATTATTTAAAAATATTGTTTTCACTTTACTTAATTATTTTAACAAAAATACTAATTATCTTTTAATAATACAAAATATTTCAACCGATTTTATGTTTTTCTTTAATTTATATTTAGATTATTATTTAATTATGAGCGTGATTAAATAGTGTGCTTTACTTTATATATTCTGTTTTTTGCTCTGCATTTAAATTGACTATTTAACTATGTGCTGAGCTTACAGATACTAGATATTATTCTTAAATTACAAGAACTAAATAAAAAGAAAAAACCCATTCATATATATAAAATAAAGAATGGGTTACGAATAGAATTCTTAAGGTTTTACTTTTATTTCTTAGATTTTTACTTATTTATCCTATTGCCACAGTTATATAATAGTTTTTTTAAATTAATTGTCTAAATTTTATTTTTCAAAACGTAAAGAAATTCTTCTGTCTTTAGCTCTTTCTTCATCGGAAGCGTTTGCATCAACTGTAGCAAATTTGGAACCATATCCTTCAGCACCATCAACTCGGTCTCCAAATCCATTTTTAATAAAAATTTCCTTTACAGTATTTGCTCTTTCTTGTGACAATTTTAAATTATCTTGGTCATTTCCTTTTTTATCGGTATAAGCTCCAATTTTAACTTTTGCATCAGGAAATTCTTTAAGTATAATTCCAATATTTTTTGCTTGTGTTTCCGATTCAGGCGTTAATTTTGTTCCGCTTCCAAATTCAAAATTGATGGCATCAAAATCAAACCATTTATTTTTTAAATCGTCGTTGGTGGCATTTTTATATTCATCGGATTGCAAAAAATTGACCATCTTGTCTTCAATTCCTCCGGGAAAAGCATTGATAACTGTTCCGCTTGGCAACGTAATCGGAAGTAATTCTTTTATTTTATGATCTGTTGGATTAGTACTATTAGCTGAAACTGTGTCTCTGTTATTTGCATTAGGCTCTACTTTTTGGATGGAATCATTTACCGGAGCTGTTGTACCTTTCCCTTTAGAACATCCATTTTTAGAAAATAACCAAATGATTAGAATACCCACAATTAACAACATTATTAACCATTTTAACCATCCTAAATTTGAATGATTATCCATTTTATCTTTATATTCATGATAAGTGTCTTCAACCTTATCTTTTATATTTTCCGCAGTTTCTTTAGTTTGAGATGAAACTTTATTGAAAAAAGAATCTCCTAATCCTGAAATTGAAGAAACTCCTAAAATACCGGCTAAACCAGAAGGTATTGATGATAAAAATCCATTTTTTTCTGAATTTATCTGTCCTAATAAGCCTTTGAAATTTCCTCCTGCTAATAATTTTTGCCCTAAAAATCCTGCTACTAATGGAGATATAACTCCCATTAGTTTGGTGGTACTTTCACTTTTTAAGCCGGATGAAGAAGATATCAGAGAAGAAAAGTTCCCTAATTTATCCCCAAAAAGATTATTTAAAAAGCCTGAACTTAATTTTTGTGTTTCAGCATCTGCTTGTCCGGAAAACAATCCTTTTACATTAGAAATGGAAGGAATATTTCCCGCTTGTTTCAATATATTTTCTAACTTATTATCATTACCTTTTTCTAGAACTGCACCGAATAAACTGGAAACGGCTGTTTTTATTGCTGATGTAACTTTTCCTGTATCTTCTCCCAATTCTGAAGATATATTAGAAACAGCTTCGGGTGTAATAATTTTCTTTAATGAATCTAATAGATTTTCCATAACAAAATTTTTCCGTGTTAAATGTATTATTATTTAATTATAACATATTTTATCTTTTGTTTATGACAATAATTATTCCAAATAATTTAAATTATTCATAAATACTTTTTTTATATATCTGTATTTCCCTTTTTAATAACTGTTAAAAAAATAAAAAAGTATCAATAAATTAGTTAAGCCTTTTAGTAAAAAAATGTATTTTTAGCTTATGAAAACAAAATATGATATTGCTTATTTACGCATGGCTCAAGAATGGGGTAAATTATCTTATTGTGAAAGAAAGAAGGTGGGTGCTTTAATTGTCAAAAACCGTATGATTATTTCTGACGGATATAATGGTACTCCTACAGGTTTTGAAAATATATGCGAAGACGAAACGGGAACTACTAAATGGTATGTTTTGCATGCTGAAGCTAATGCCATCCTTAAAGTGGCTGCATCTACACAATCCTGCATAGGAGCTACTCTTTATGTTACACTTTCTCCTTGTCGCGAATGCAGCAAATTGATTCATCAGGCAGGTATCAAGCGTTTGGTATATATCAATGAGTATTCTGATACGAGTGGCATTGATTTTTTAAGGGAGGCAGGAATCGAAATTGAACAGATTAAGGAGGAAGAACTTTAAATTTTTCTTCGTTGTAGCTTTAATTGCTTTAAAATATCGTCTAGTAAAAATCCTCTTTCCTGCAGCAATATCAGATAATAATAAAAAACATCTGCGGCTTCATCTTTAAATAATTTATCGTTTTCCTTAGCTGCTTCAATTACCAACTCTACTGCTTCTTCTCCAAATTTTTGCGCAATTTTGGATTTGCCTTTCTTTAAAACAGTAGTAATATGTGTATTTTGCTTTTCTCCTTTAATGCTTTTTCCTATTTTTTTTTCTAAAATACTTAAATAGGAATAGGAATTTCTATTTTCTTCCAAGAAATCCGTTGTTGGTAAATATTTATCTGAATCTTTGTTGGTTTTAACTTTGATTAATATCACAGTCTTATCTTTGTTCCATAAAAATTCTTCTGCTGTGTATAAATCATCAAAAAAATCACCAACAAAATAAATTTTTTTTTCTGCCTGAGTTTTTTTTAGCAACGCATAGGTGCATTGACCGGATGTTAAAACCTTACCTGTTTTATTATCCTGAATGACAGCTATAAATTCTTTTCCTTTACTAGTGTTAGTATCTCTCATTCATTTTAAGAATTAACAACGCGAAGATACCATTTTACTTCTAATCTTATATGATTATATTTAAGAAAAGACTAACAATAATTCCTACCTTTGCACAAATAATTTAAAAAACTTTTATACAAAAAAGGATTTATATGAATGATTCTTTAAAGACCGCAGAAAAAATACTTGCACAAAGTGGAGAAATTAATGAAAAACAATTTTCCCTTTTAGAAATGTTTACACATGGGGGGCCTATAGGTATATTTGTAATGATCTGCCTTTTCTTGCTTTTCATGCTTTCTCTTTATATTTTCTTTGAACGTTTTCTAACCTTAAAAAAGTTTTCCAATAAAAATTCTTCCATTCTTAATGATATTAAAGATCTTATTCATCAGGGTAATATCAACGCAGCCTTAGATTTATGCAAAAGAACTCATACCCCTGAAGGAAGAATGCTTTATAAAGGATTAATGAGAATTGGTAAACCTACTCGGGATATTAGTGATGCTATAGAGAACACAGCTCAGTTGGAAATCTTTGAATTGGAAAAAAATGTAGGTGTTTTAGGTACTATTTCAGGAGCCGCTCCCATGCTAGGTTTTTTGGGTACGGTAATCGGAATGATCATTGCTTTCTTTGCTACCAGCGCACAAGATCAAGCCAGCGCTCAAATGTTAGCCGGTGGTATTTATTCTGCCATGGCAAATACTGCTGCGGGATTAATTGTTGGTTTATTGGCATATTTATTCTATAACATTTTGGTTATTCGTATTGATAGAAGTGTACATGCATTACAGCTTACCGCTATTGATTTTCTGGATATATTAAACAAACCTGTTACTCATTAATTTATGAAATTACGAAGTAGAAATAGAGTTACTCCGGAATTCAGCATGGCATCCATAACAGATGTAATATTTTTATTGCTTACATTTTTTATGCTTACTGCATCTGCAAATCAGTCTGCTTTAAATATAAAATTGCCAACTGCCAAAGGTCAGGAAATGCCCGCTGAAAGAGTTTATATAGGGGTTTCTATGGATGGAAAATATTTTTTAAATAAAAAATTAATAGCTAAAAACGAAATCGAGCCCACCTTAAAAACGATATTTAACGCCAATCCATCTCCTACTTTTGTTATTGCAGCAGATGAGGAGGCTTTACACAAAGATGTTGTTTTTTTAATGGATATTGCCAATAGAAATAAATACAAAGTTTTAATTGCGACGAATCCGCATACTCAAGAGGAAAAATAAGCTATGAGTGATAGTTATAAAATTAAGTATTATGATAATAAAAAGGAGAAGTTAATTAGCGGTATTATTACTCTAATAATTTCAGCCGCCATATTATCATTTATTTTAACTTATAAAACCGTTTTTTTAACTATGACTCCCCCTGCTTATATTGATATAAACTTTGATATGGATGATATGGGTGCTAATTTTGGTACTGATGAAGTGGGTTTAGGGGATGAAGAGCCTATTGATCAAGATGTTTTATCGGGTGAAGGTGGAGAAGTACAATCAGTAACAAATCTTGAAGATAAATCTTCCCAAGATTCAAAACAAGAAGAAGAAAATAAACCTATTTTAGCCAATCAGAACGAAACCAAAGATATTGTTCCCGAACCTGTTAAAAAAACGGTAACTAAGAAAAAGGATAAAACCAAACCTGTAACCAAAATTAACTCAAAAACTATCCCAAATAAAACTAAATCCAAAACAGTAGCAGGTGTAGGAAATAAGAGTTCTACAGGAGGTAATCCCAAAGGAAATGCCGCTCTAGGAAATTTAATAAAAGGTAAAGGAACAGGGACATTTTCCACCGGTGAAGGGACCGGAGGAAGACCGGGTCAAAACCAAGGAGTAGAAACAGGAGGCAACGGAAGCGGTGGCGAGGGTATTGGAAACGGAAGAAAATTAGTCAGCTTCATTCCGGGTACTATGGGAAGAGGCGGAAAAGTTCCCGAACATAGTTGCAATGGTTCCGGAACTATTATTTTTTCCTATACACTTGATAAAAATGGAAACGTTATTTCAGTTAGTCGAAAATCAGGGATAAATAATACTTGTTTATTGAATACAGGCATTAAATGGATTAAACAATACGTAAAAGGTAATGCAGGTACTCGATCGGTAACCGGCACGTATAAAATCAATTTTTAAAAATAGTTGAAAAAATAACCAAATAAAAAAAACTTTCTATGGTATAGAAAGTTTTTTTACTGAACAATATATTTATCCAACGCTTTTATCCAACACTACCTTCTAACGAAATTTCCAGTAATTTTTTTGCTTCTACTGCAAATTCCATAGGAAGCTTATCAAGTACTTCTCTACTAAATCCATTAACAATTAATGCTATTGCAGTTTCAGTATCAATACCTCGCTGGTTGCAATAAAAAATCTGATCTTCACCTATTTTGGAGGTTGTGGCTTCATGTTCCATTTGGGCAGATTTATTTTTTATTTCAATATAGGGAAAGGTATGAGCTCCACAATTATTACCCATCAGCAAAGAATCACATTGAGAGAAATTTCTTGCATTATCTGCTTGAGGTAAAACTTTAACTAATCCTCGATAGCTGTTTTGTGATTTACCTGCAGAAATTCCTTTTGATATGATTGTTGATCGTGTATTTTTTCCAATATGGATCATTTTTGTTCCTGTATCTGCCTGTTGAAAATTATTAGTTACTGCTATTGAATAAAATTCTCCAATTGAATTATCTCCTTTTAAAATACAGGATGGATATTTCCATGTAACAGCAGAACCCGTTTCAACTTGTGTCCAAGAAATTTTAGCATTTTTTTCGCAAAGAGCTCTTTTGGTTACGAAGTTATAAATACCTCCTTTACCTTCCTTATCTCCCGGATACCAATTTTGTACGGTTGAATATTTTATTTCTGCTCCGTCTAAAGCGATTAATTCAACCACGGCTGCATGTAATTGATTTTCGTCTCTTTGAGGTGCTGTACATCCTTCCAAATAGGAAACATAGCTTCCTTCATCGGCTATTAGAAGTGTTCTTTCAAATTGACCGGTTCCGGATTGATTAATTCTAAAATAGGTAGAAAGTTCCATCGGACATTTCACTCCTTTTGGTATATAGCAAAACGAACCATCTGAAAAAACTGCCGAATTTAAAGCAGAATAAAAATTATCGCTTTTAGGCACGACTTTTCCTAAATATTTTCTAACTAAATCCGGATGATTTTGAATGGCTTCGCTTATAGAACAAAAAATAATTCCTTTTTCAGCCAATGTTTCTGTGAAGGTTGTTTTAACTGAAACACTATCTATTACCGCATCTACTGCTACTCCTGTTAATCTTTTTTGTTCTTCTAACGGAATGCCTAGTTTGTCAAAAGTATTCAATAATTCCGGGTCTACTTCTTCTAAACTCGTTAATTCTTTTTTCTGTTTAGGTGCCGCATAATATTTTATATTATTAAAATCAGGCTCTTTAAAAGTAACATTAGCCCAATGAGGAGCTTTCATTTCTTTCCATAATTTAAAAGAGTCTAATCTCCATTCCAACATCCATTCCGGTTCATTCTTTCTTTTGGAAATTTCATGAACTATATCTTCATTTAATCCGGTAGGGAAATCTTCATATTCCAAATCCGTGGTCCAACCATACTCATAATCTTTTTGTTCAAGGTCTAACCGTAATTCTTCTTCTGTATATTTTGCTCTGCTCATTTTATCAATTGATTTGATTAGAAGACAGCTCAGCTATCTTTATTAAACTTAGATTGGTTCTATGTGCAAAAATACTGAGTTTATCAAACATTATAAATACACATTGATAGATTTTTTAAATAATGGAATTTCAATTTTTGTTTTAGTAAATATTATTAATTGAATAAAGTTTAGTGTTATCTTTCTTTCATGAATTAAAATAATTAATATATATAGTTATAAATTTATTTTAAAATTATAAATTAGCTAAATTCTATATTAAATTAGATATTACAATATAAATATTTTTAATAAATACAACTACAAAACATAAAAAACTTATAAAATATCTTCATATAATTTTTAAATCATTTTTTTTATACATTAGCTTAAAATAAATTTTTATATGAAGAAAATAGTTTTACCCTTTATTATTTTTAATTTAATTACTTTACAATCTTGTAAAAACAATCAAAAAACCTCAATTACTCAAGAAGTTACTCAGCCAAACACTCCAGCATTGAATGAAGATTTAGAAATAAAAGTCCCAGAAGATAAAGCTAGGGAAATTTTAAATCAAGATATTCCAAAGTTTTCTGATGCTATTATTCAAAATTTTTTAATTGAATATAAATCTTATATAGATCAATATATTAATGCTGCTGATGTGAAAGATTTGAACAAACTCACAGAACTTACCAAGAAAAATCAAAAATTAATTATTACTAGAAAAATTATAACTGAAGAATTGTCTTCAAACCCTAAAGAATTAAATAAATTTAATGATTATGTAAGAAAGCTTGATAGTATGGCTGCTGAAGTAATGAATAAATAAGTGTAAGTAATTAATAGTTTTATAAAAAAACCCTTCTTTAAAAAAGAAGGGTTTTTTTATATACTATTTTATTCTTTTAAACAGCAAAACTTTCTCCGCACCCACAGGTTCTTTGAGCATTGGGATTGTTAAAAACAAAACCTTTTCCATTTAAACCTCCGGAATATTCTAAGGTGGTTCCTACTAAATAAAGAAAGGATTTTTTATCAACCAATATTTTAATTCCTTTATCTTCAAAGACTTTATCTTCAGGGTTTTGATTGTGATCGAAATTCAGCTTATATGACAATCCCGAACACCCCCCGCTTGCTACTCCTACTCTTACGAAATCTTTAGTACTGTCAAAACCACTTTCTTTCATTAATTCAATGATTTTCTTTTCTGCTTCTTGCGATACCTTTATCATACTATTAAACAAATATATAGGATTACACTAATACAAAATTACAAATAATAATTCTTACTCATTTTACACTACATATAAGTTATTGTAATAATGATATCAATTAAAATTTTGATTTAACCAGAATTCCATAATTTCTAAGCATTCTTCAGGCGCTTCTAATGCTCCCATATGTCCGGTAGAAATCTCAAATATAGAAAGATGTTCTGTACCTTCTAATTTATTTATTAGTTCGGAATTTTTAATTGCAGTATCATATTTACCTAAAATGAGTAAGATGGGTTTGTCTAAATTCCTTAAAACATCCGTCCTATCTTTACGTAACCTCATGCCTTTTAAAGCTGCTGATATCCCTGTTAAAGAAGCATGTTTAGCCCAAGAAATTGCTGTTTTTATTTCTGATTGCATAAGGGGCACATTTTCAGGAGCAAATAAATTAGGAATTGATAAACGGAAAAATTCTTTAGGATTTTTAACCACTACTTCGGCAGCTTTTAATCTTTGTTCCTTTTTTATTTCATCATCCGGTAATGTGGTAGAATAAAATAATCCCAATCCAGAAACTTTATACTTATATAAATCTGCAAAGGCTAATGCTACATATCCTCCCATCGAATGACCTATAATTATAACATCATCTATTTTCAAATGCTCCAAAACATTGTTTACTTTTTTGGCCATATCTTCCATTCTGTTGACTTCATTTGTTTTTTTAGAAGATCTTCCATGGCCCGGTAAATCAATGGTTATAACTCTGTATTTCTTGGATAAATTATTTTGAAAAAACCTCCACATTCTTGAATTTTCTAAGAAACCGTGTAAAAAAACTATAACTTTACCTTTTCCTTTATCTCTGTAGTATAGCATACTGTTATAAGCAATTAATTAATACAAAAGTACAATTTTTTACAAAGCGACTTAAGAATCCTTTGTTTTCAATTTTTATATCAGTTTTTATACCATTTTTAATTTTAATTTACTATTTTTACCATTAAAATTTATCTGAGTAGGATACTGACTTACTTTTAACTGATGGTTTAAACTGATTTTTAAATAAAATATATATAATATAAAAAATATGAAAATTATTAAATTAGCATTGCTATCTTCAGTTGGCTTTTTAGCAATGTCTTGTGTAAGTAGAAAAGAATTTGAACAGGCAAAAGCTAATTATGAATCTTGTCTTGAAAGAAATGTTGAAAAAGATCGTTCGATCACTTCTTTAAAAGAGAGAAACAAATCACTGGAAGAACAAATGAATTTGATACGTAAACAAAATGATGTATTACAACAAAATTTAGCCGACTGTATGGCTACCGGAAAAGCCGGAACTGTTAATATAGACAAATTAATTAGTCAAATTAATGAATCTAATGCGTATATTAAACGTTTGACAGAAGCTCGTGCAAAAAATGATTCTTTAAATCTTGCTTTATCTAATAAATTAAAACGTTCTTTAGATAATTTAAACGACAGCGATGTAGACGTTCAAGTTCAGAAAGGAGTGGTATTCATCTCATTATCAGATAAAATGCTTTATAAATCCGGTAGTTATGATGTGCTTCCAACTGCAGAAAATGTTTTGGAAAAGGTAGCTAAAATTATCAATGATTACAAAGATTATGATGTTCAAGTTCAGGGATATACTGACAATGATCAATTTAAAAATTCTGTTGCAGGTTGTATAAGAGATAACTGGGATTTGAGTGCCATGAGAGCAACGTCAGTTGTTAAAATGTTACAAACTAAATTCGGAGTGGATCCTGCCAGATTACTTGCCGGAGGTCACGGAGAATATCAACCAAAAGTTCCTAATACAAATCCTGAAAATAAAGCAGTTAACAGAAGAACTGAAATTGTAATTCTTCCTAAACTAGATCAATTTATGCAATTAATGGATCAAAAAGTAAAATAAATACTTTTCTTTGATTTACAATATACGAGGATCCCTTTTGGGATCCTTTTCTTTTTATTAAAAACTCGGTAATATCTTTTTTTTTCGCTGAAAATTATTTTTTAATTTTGTATTCTAAACTAAAAACAGTAGATATGGAAATAGCAGGAAGAATAAAATTAATATCTGATATTCAAACATTTGATAGCGGATTCAGAAAAAGAGAAGTAGTGTTAACTACGGAAGAACAATATCCTCAGCATATATTAATAGAGCTTTTAGGAGATCGGGTAGATATCATTAATTCTTTTAATGTAGGAGATGATGTGAGAGTATCAATTAATATTAGAGGCCGTGAATGGGTTAATCCACAAGGTGAAACTAAATATTTCAACAGCATAACCGGCTGGAGAATTGAAAAATTAATGCCTGTTTCTTCCGGAATGGGACAAGATAATCCTATGGTTCCTCCTTCCGCACATATATCTCCTGCACCGTCTGCTCCAAGTATGCAAGAAGAAGAGGATGATGATTTACCGTTTTAAATAAAATACTCATATATTTTAAAATTATTCAAGCACCTCTAAAAAAGGTGCTTTTTTTATACGTATGTACTGGTTAACACAAAAATTAGAATTTCCCGATATCTCTTTGGCTGATGAAAGCGGACTTCTTGCCATAGGTGGAGATTTAACACCGGAAAGATTACTTCTGGCATACAAATCGGGGATTTTTCCTTGGTATAATCCTAAGGAAATTATACAATGGTGGTCTCCGGATCCCAGATTTGTACTCTATCCAAAAAATTTAAAAACATCTAAATCAACTAAGAAATTACTGAATAAGGAGTATTTTGAATTTACGGAAAACCAATGTTTTCCGGAAGTAATTAAACAATGTGCTTCCATTAAAAGATCTGGTCAAGCAGGAACTTGGATTACCGAAGAAATGTTCCATGCTTATTGTAACTTGCATGAAAAGGGATTGGCAAAAAGTGTTGAGGTTTGGAAAAACCATGTTTTGGTGGGAGGATTTTACGGTATAGATTTACATACCGTATTTTGTGGAGAAAGTATGTTTTCAAAAATCAGTAATGCTTCAAAATGCGGATTTTCCTATTTTACCCAGAAATATTCTAATCAATATAAAATTATTGATTGTCAAATTTATTCTTCTTATCTGGAACAACTTGGAGCCGTTGAAATCTCACGGGAAAAATTCAAAACCTACTTAGAATGCGAGGCCATTAAAAATTTGGATTTCAATTTATAAATGCCTATTTTAGCGCACTAAAAACATATTCAGACACATGTCAAAACATAAAGGAAAGCACAATTACGCAACTAAAGAAATTTTAGATTCTTTAAATACTTCTGCCTTAGATGGTGAAAAATTCTTACAAAAGTATGCAAAACCGATAGGTATTTTTTTTGCTATTGTAATTATCGCAGTTTTAGGATATGTTATTTATGATAATTATGTAGTAACTCCAAAAAATATTGAGGCTTCCGATTTACTGGTAGACGCTCAAAATTTATATGATGAAGGAAAAACAGATCAGGCATTAGGTGGAAAATCCAGCGGAGTTTCCGGTTTTATTGACATCGCTGAAGAATATGGATCTACAAAAGCAGGAAAATTTGCGCATTTATATGCCGGAATAGCCGAATTTAAAAAAGGAAACTATCAAAATGCTTTGGACCATTTTAACCAATTTGATACTTCTGACAAAGATTTAAAAGCCGTTAAATATGGCGCTATTGCTGATACTTATGCCGAACTTAATAACACAGATGAAGCACTAAATTATATGACTAAAGCTGCTAATGAAAGTTCAAATGCAGCCACTGTTTATCAATTCAGTAAAAAAGCCGGTATATTGGCTATGTCTTTAAACCAAAACGAAAAAGCCTTAGAATTTTTTCAAAATATTAAAGATAAATTTCCGGATGTAGATGCTTCAGGTGAAGTAGACGCATATATCGAAAGACTTAAATACGCAACAGGAAAACAATAATGGCAACAACAAACTTATCTATCTATAATAAAGAAAATTTACCCAATGCCGGAGCCTATCGTTTCGCTATTGTTATTTCAGATTGGAATTCTGAAGTTACTTATAACTTACACCAAGGAGCTGTTGATACTTTACTTGATTTAGGTGCTAAAGAATCTGATATTGATTCTATATTCGTACCCGGATCTGTTGAATTGGTATTCGGTGCAACCAAACTATGTAACACTAAGCTTTATGATGCAGTTATTGTAATAGGATGCGTTATACGAGGCGAAACGGCTCATTTTGATTATGTATGTAAAACTGTTACGGATGGTGTTACGTATTTAAATACACACATGGATACACCGGTGGTATTTTGCGTACTTACGGATGATCATGTACAACAGTCTTTAGATCGTAGTGGTGGAAAATTAGGAAATAAAGGGGTAGAAGCCGGAGTAGTTGCAGTACGAATGGCAGAGTTAAAGAATAAGTAATTTTATTACTATTCTCTATAGGCTTTAATTTCGTTTATTATCTCTTCAGCGCCCATTTTTTTAGCTTTTAAGGCAAGTATTCTTCCTTTTTCATATGATTCTGAAATTGGAAAACTTTCATCTAGAAGTACTTTTTTAGTTCCGTCTAAAGAAACTATTCCAGCCTTAAAATATACGTGATTATTTTTAATTTTGGCTAAAGCTCCTATGGGCGCGGTACATCCTCCTTCAATGTTATTTAAAAAATCCCTTTCAATATCAATACAGATTTGAGTGTCCTTATGATTAATTTTTCTTACCAATTCTGTTAATTCTCTGTTTTTTTCCAAAGAGGTAATGCCAACTACACCTTGTGCCGGAGCCGGAATAATAAAATCCAATACTTCATAATCCAAAGGTAAACCCAGTCTCTTTATTCCTGCAAGTGAAAAAATAGTCCCATCAAAACCTTCTGCATCTAATTTTGATAATCTGGTTTGTACATTTCCGCGTATATTTCCAAATGTTACTTCTGGATATTTTGCTTTCCAAAAGGCTCTCCTTCTTAAACTGCCTGTTCCTAAATATAAATTTTCATAAGAACTTAGTTTGTCTATTTTATTCGGATTTCTAACTAATACATCTGCTTCATAATCCCTTTCTAGAACCGCTGATAAATGTATTCCTTCCGGTAATAAGGTGGGTACATCCTTGAGACTGTGCACAGCAACATCTATCTTATCATTTAAAAGTGCAATATCCAGATCTCTTGTGAAAACACCTATAATATCCATTTGATACAAAGGTTGTGTGAGATTTTTATCTCCATGTGAGGTAATGGGTACAATTACAGCTTGAAAACCTAATTCCTTAATTTTCTTTTGCACTTTTAACGCTTGCCACATTGCTAATGGGCTGTTTCGTGTTCCAATACGAATAGGGCTCATAAATATTTTATACTTTATATTCTTGCAGTTGAAACATTTCCGTAAATAAATTTATGGTGTCATCTGCTTTTTCTGGGTTAGTAATAAGATAGTTAGCTAGTCTGTTGGTAATTTTTTGTACTAAACGATTTGATAATTCTGTTTCTTCTTCAGAAACTACCATCTGATCTTTTTTTAGTGTTTTCAATTGATGTTCTTTAATTCTCTCTAAATCTGATTTGAAAGCGTGAATGATCGGCGCATATTTTCTATTTTCAGACCAAATTATAAATTCATTTATCATTTCGTCTATAATCCCTTCAGCTATAGGAATTTCTTTATTTCTTAGTTCCAGTGTTTCGTTGATTTTTTGGGACAAATCATCAACATTTATTAAAGTTATATGATTGTATTCTTTTACAGATAAACAAACATTGGAAGGGATGGATAAATCAATTAAAGTTATGGGTTGATTAGAGTGTAAATCTTTTTTTGTAATTATGGGTTTCGATGCCCTGGTTGCTACAATAACAATATCTGAATTAATAACCTGTTCTTGCATTTGCTCATAGTTTGCCACCTTTAGATTGAATGTTTGGGCTACTTCTTGCGCTTTAAAAAAGGTTCTGTTAAGTACTGTTATGTTAGGATTATTGATATGTTTTATTAAATTTTCACAAGTATTTTTACCAATTTTTCCTGTACCAATCAAGGTAATTTTTTTCTCTGATAGTTGAGTGAAATGAGTTAAAATATAATGCACTGCTGCATAAGACATAGAAGTAGCTCCTGTACTTATTGAAGTTGTATATTTAATTTTTTTTGAGGTTTGAATGCCTGTGTTTAGTAATTTTTCTAAAAAAGCATTAGTGCAATTATGTTTTTTAAATCTTTTAAACCATGTTTTTATTTGAGATATGACTTCAAAATCACCTATAATTTGACTTTCTAAACCGGCTGAAACTCTTAAAAAATGTTTAATGGCTTCTTCTCTTCTATAAACGGTTATATACTTTCTAAATTCAGCAGAATCTACTTTTATTTGCTTGCAAAATATATCAATTACATAATCCGGGTTTTCTGTTTGAAAATATAATTCTGTACGGTTACATGTGGATAGTATGAAAATATGAGTATCCGACAGGGAGTTAATTTTGTTGGAAAACTCTTCCACAAATTCAGGAAAAAAACTAAACTTTCCTCTAATTTCTGTATCTGCCTTTACAAAGCTCAAACTTATTGCATAAAAGTTTTTAATATTATTAGGCTGAAGCTTTTTCATATATTTTGTTGAAGCAAATTTATGAGTCCATGTATGGAGAAAATACCTATATTTATAAAAAAATACCTCTAAAAGTAAATTTTTACAATTTTAGAACTAATCTAAATAGTTAATTAACATGATAAATATCATGATTTTGTGGTTGTAAATTGATAGATAAAGAATTTGGTAATGGATTTAATAAATACCTTTAAAAGTAGAATTAGAGAAAACAAAATTGGATCGGATATTTATATGGCTCAGATAGATAATTATACTATTCTGACTGATACTATTTCCAAACCAGTTGGCAAACGGTTTGTGCAATTTTATCTTTGTACTAAAGGAAGAGCCTCTTTTCATTTTAAAAATGAATCTTTACGTGTTATGAATGAAGGGAATTCCTTACTTCTTTTTCATCCTGAAATAGATATTCCTATTAATATCAGTTTATCGAAAAAATCAAAGCTGGTCATTTTCGTAATAGCTATTCAAAAACTGGAAGATATTTTTTCCAAACATAAAGATAAACTTCCTTTACTCATTCAAAACAATTACACTAAATTTTATCATGAAAAGCCTTTAAGCATCCAAGAAAAGTTAATTATTTCACAACTTGAAGATTTTACCTTAGATCAAGAATTTGAAAATCATTATTTGACATTGAAATTACATGAATTCTTACTTTATTATTTTTCTTCAAATTCCTCTACTTCTTCATACCATTTACCTATAAAAGATGAAAAATTCATTCGTAAGATTTATGAAATTAAAGAGGTCTTAATGGAAAATATAGCTTCTCCACCTACTTTAAAAGAACTTTCTGAAACTACTAATTTAAGTGAGTATAAAATTAAAGAAGGTTTTAAAAAAATATACGGAAAATCTATTTCTCATTTTATACTGGATACAAAATTAGAAATCGGTAAAGAAAAATTAAACTTGAAAGTTAAACAGGTGCAGGAAATCGCTTATGATTTAGGATATGAAAATCCCAGTCATTTTATAGAGGCTTTTAAGAAAAAATATGGAATTACGCCCAAGCAATGGATGATGAAATAATAATATTTTCATAATTGATACATCCGTTTATTTTAAATTTTTTTTGTCTTTATTGGGATATAAATATCTTCTTCCGAATCGGGATCATTATTTTTATACTTTTTTCCTAATACCTCAAAATGAGGTCGGGTATTATCAACATTATACTCTGAATGAGGAAGCCACTTTGTGAATATATATCTAAAAATAGTATCGTCTTCACTAAAACCTTTATAATGAAAAATTGCATATAGCCCTCCTGAAAGAATTAAACTTTCCATATCTTTTGGAATATTCTCAATCTGTGATACTTCAACAACAGCCCATTTTTTGAATTTAATTGTAGGATTAAAATCAAATGAAACGGGATATAGTTGCATGGAAATTAATTCATCAGTATGAATATTTTTTATTTCTTTTTTTCTTAGGATAAAATCTTTCCATAATTCATTGGTTAAATTATTAGACAAAGACATATACTTACAAATGCCTATTAATTTTTTTTCTGCTATTTCTTTAATATTCGGTATAACATCCATATAGTAAAGATAAAATATTTTAATATAAGTACGAAAATTTAATTCTATCATAACTAATTTAATCCAAATACATAATAAATTACAATATACTTATAAGACTTATTTTTATTTGCATTTTCAAAACAAATAGAAATTTTATTTCTCTATAACATCAACCTAATTTAAAATTTAGTATTTTTAGATTATAATTTATATGCTTTAATGAAACAAAAGGAAAAAGTAGAGTACATAATAACGGAGTTAAACAAGCTCTATCCAAACCCTATTGCTCCGTTAGTCTATCAAGATGTATTTACTTTATTAATTTCCGTATTACTTTCTGCTCAAACAACGGATAAGAAGGTTAATGAAGTTACACCTGCTCTCTACAAAGTTGCTCCCAATGCTTTTAAAATGGCTGAATTGCCTGAGTGGGAAATCAAAGAATATATAAAAGAAATAGGCTTATCGAACACTAAATCCAAAAATATCCATAAACTTTCTACTATTTTGGTAGAAAAATATAACGGTGAAGTTCCGGAAAGTTTTGAGGAATTAGAAGCCTTACCCGGCGTGGGTCATAAAACGGCTTCCGTTGTCATGAGCCAAGGTTTTGGACACCCGGCATTTCCTGTTGATACACACATTCACAGACTTATGAAATTATGGAAATTAACCAACGGAAAAAATGTTGAACAAACAGAAAAAGATGCTAAACGATTATTTCCTAAAGAATTATGGAATATCTTACACATTCAAATTATTTTTTACGGTCGGGAATACTCACCGGCTAGAGGCTGGAATCTAGAAAAAGATTATATAACCAAATATTTATTAGAAAATTAGTTAATTAAAATTATGAAAAATATTGTTCTTGTAGCAGGGGCTTTTTATGGGTTAATTTCCATTATTTTAGGAGCATTCGGTGCTCATGCTTTTAAAAAAATGCTTTCAGCTGAAAAATTAGTAAGCTTTGAAACAGGTGTTAAATATCAAATGTATCATGCATTGGCTCTTTTAATTATTGGATTTTCTCTATCGTTTAGCTCGGGTTTGGAAAAATGGGCCGGATGGGGAATGATTATAGGTACATTTCTATTTTCTTTCAGTATTTATCTATTAGCTTTTTCTGATTATTGGAATATCAATTTACGTTTTTTAGGCCCTGTAACTCCTATTGGTGGAACATTTATGATCATAGGGTGGGCTTGTTTATTATTTTATTTTATTAAAAGTAATTAAATGCTCTTTTAAGAACGTTCTAACTTTTACTATTACAAATTCATACGACAACATTAAGTAAAATTTAGACGAATCATTTTTTAATTCATTTTGATAAAAGTCTTCGTATAGCCTGGGAGAAAAGTCGTGTAAATGAACACTTTGGTGTAAGTTAGTATTTTCATAACAGGCAATATCTTTTCTACTGATATAAGGAGGATAAATGGTGAAAGTAGGTTTTTGCAGAGCTTTTGCCGTAATTACAAATCTACTGCTATTTCCAATAAATAAAGTGCAATTTTGCATAAAAGCGGCATACTCACGTATCGTTTTTCCTACCGGCTGAACAAATACTTTGGTATTGGAATTTAGTAAAGATAGCAGCTCGTTTACTTGTTTATATTGCGAAGGCAAATAGGTAAATAATAAATCGGCTCTATAATTTGCCCATATAAAATCTATAAGTTTTGCCATATTACCCATCGTCCAAGTATTATGTATGTTTGAACCCAAAACACCCAACATAATTACCGGACGTTTAAAATGTATGCCCGCATTTATCATTTTTTCTTTAGCGTCCTCAATTTCATCTTCAGCTAGATATATTTTAGCTAATGGATCGATAGGTATAGAGTTATCTTTTAGAAATTCTTGTAAGATTACTAAACGATCTTCCAATAAGGTACACGTTTGAGTAATTGGTTCTTCTACTTTAGAGACGGTTTTATCATAAAATTTATCCAATAAAGGATTGGAAAAACTGTATTTTTTCTTTGCTTTTGAAAATAAGGTTAGCAAGATACTGTTAAAATTCTGCGACATATCAATAAGTATGTCGTATTTTTCACTTCTTACTAACTGGATATATTTATATACGAAAAGTACGGAACGTATATGCTCCGTATCTATAGCTATTATACGGTCAATATTAGGATTTCTCTGTATAACTCCAATATATTTTTTATAACAAAGAAAATCTATCTTAATATCCGGATAGATTTTCTTTAGATTATTAGGAATTACACTGGAGAGTAATACTTCTCCAACATTGTTATATTGTATTAATAGCGCTTTCACTATATGATTAATATCTAAACAGATACGTTATGCTCTCTAAGAGCATCATTTAACGATGTTTTCTTGTCTGTACTTTCTTTTCTAGTTCCTATAATTAAGGCACAATTTACGTTATATTCTCCTGCAGGGAATTTTTTAGTTATAGACCCGGGAATTACTACTGAACGTGGAGGCACATATCCTCTATATTCTTTAGGTTCGCTTCCTGAAACATCAATTATTTTAGTAGAAGAAGTTAAGGTAACGTTTGCTCCTAAAACCGCTTCATCATCAACATGTACACCCTCTACAACAATACAACGTGAACCAATAAAGCAATTATTTCCAATAATAACCGGTGCCGCTTGTAAAGGTTCTAAAACACCGCCAATACCAACACCTCCGCTTAAATGTACATTTTTACCAATTTGTGCACAACTTCCTACGGTTGCCCAAGTATCTACCATAGTACCTTCATCTACATAAGCACCTATATTAACATAAGAAGGCATTAAGATCGCACCGCTGGAAATATATGCTCCTTTTCTTGCAACTGCATGAGGTACTACACGAACTCCTTTTTCTGCATATCCTGTTTTTAAAGGAATTTTATCATGATACTCAAAAATACCTACTTCATAGGTTTCCATTTTTTGTATAGGGAAATATAATACTACCGCTTTTTTAACCCACTCATTTACTTGCCATTTTCCATCTTCTAACGGCTGTGCTACTCTTAGTTTTCCTGAATCTAACAATTCTATTACTTCTCGAATTGCTTTTTGATATTCTTTATCCGATAATAATGCACGGTCATTCCAAACTTTTTCAATAGTTTGTTGTAAATCTTTCATATTTTTTGTTTATACAACAAATTTAACAATTTTTATAATTGTTTTTTACGTTTATTTACATGTATACACACATATTTTAGAAATATACTAAAAGTAAAATTTATTATTAGATAAATTTTTATTCATTTTTAATAAAATAAACAGTAATGTATAAATATAATTAGCCGGTAAATATTAAAAATTTATAATGGATATTGATTTTAAGTTTGGGAAAATTGGGCTTCGTAAAGTTTTCTATAGTACCCTTTTCGTTGTAACAAAGAATTATGGTTTCCCATTTCAACTATTTTTCCATGATCTAATACGATAATTTTGTCCGCATTCTGTATGGTAGCTAAACGATGAGCAATAATAATGGAAGTTCGATTTTTAGTAATCTTATCGGTAGCTTTTTGTATTAATTCCTCTGATTTAGTGTCTATAGAAGAAGTTGCTTCATCTAACACCAGAATAGAAGGGTTATATAAATAAGCCCGTAAAAAGGAAATCAATTGTCGTTGACCTAAAGAGATGGAAGCTCCCCGTTCACTTACTTCATAGCCGTAACCATTGGGAAGGCTCATTATAAAATCATCTATTTGAATTTCTTTTGCAGCTTTCCGTACTTCTTCTAAGGTTATATCTTTATTTCCAAAAGTGATATTTTCTAAAATGGTATCATTAAACAAAAATACATCTTGTAATACTACAGCGATGTGCGACCGTAAATTGTATAATTCATACGATTTTATATCCGTTCCGTCTATATATATATGCCCTCCCGAAATTTCATAAAAACGGCTTAATAAATTTATAATAGTTGATTTTCCTGCTCCGGTAGCTCCAACAATTGCTACTTTTTCTCCACTGGAAACCGTAAATGATAGATCTTTAAGAACACTTTCTCCTTTTACGTATGAAAATGACACATGGTCAAAAATGATATCTCCTTTAATGTTGTCTTTTTTTACAGTTCCTTTATTTGATATTTCATGATTGGAATCCAATACGGTAAAAACTCGTTCCGCTCCAACAATACCTCTTTGAATGGTATTAAAACGATCTGCTATTTGCCTCATGGGCCTCACCAGCATGTTCACATAGGAAGTAGTAAAAGCTATAACTACACCCGGTGATATATTGTGTGCCGTTAATGCATTATAACCTGCATACCATATCATGACACCAATGGCAATACCGGTAATAATATCGACAGCAGGAAAAAAAAGTGAAAAATAGAAAACTGTTTTAAGATAGGCTTTTTCTAATTTTTGATTAATTTGAAAAAACTTTTTATATTCTTTTTTCTGTTGATTAAATACTTGAACGATGGTCATTCCTGACAGCCTCTCTTGAACAAAGCTGTTTTGATTAGCTGTTTGATTTCTTTCTTCTGAAAAAGCTTTTTTTATGGCTTTTTGAAATATTCGGGTTATAATAGTCATTATCGGGAAGATGAACAATGCTATGGTTGCTAATTCCCAATTAATCCAATACATAGTTACTACCACAAAAATTATACGAAGAATATCTCCTAAAACCATTAAAATTCCATCGGTATAAATAGTTGAAATAGTTTCGATATCGGATACAGAACGAGTGACTAACACTCCTAAAGGCGTTTTATCGAAAAAAGAAGATTTAAAATAAATGAGCTTTTTGTATAATTTTATACGTACGCTACGAATCACATTTTGAGCAACAAAGTTAGAAGCATAAACTAAAAAAAATTGTAAAACAACTTCAGTCAACATTAATAAAAAAATAAGCAAAAGGGAATGATATAAATTTGAAAAATTTTTATTTTTAATAATATCAACATCTATTGCATGACTTATTACAACCGGACGGAAAGAGGAAACATATGCTAACGCCAATGCTATAAAAATTGTAGAATAAAACCATACAGGATATTTACTTCCCAATTCCATTAATCGAGAAAGTGCTTGACCTGCTTTTACGTTTTTTTCTTTTTTATGTTTCATAATATATGTCCTGAGGATAGTTAACTTTCACTAAAGTAAGACCTTTAGCAGGTGCTGAAGTGGAAGCAAATTTACGGTCTTTTTTTTCAATTATGTTTCTAAATTCCTTTTCATCAATTTTTCCTCTGCCAACATCCATGAGAGTTCCTGCAATTGCTCTAACCATATTTCTCAAAAATCTATTGGCAGCAATGGTAAAGACTAATTCATCTTCATATTGTTGCCATTCTGCTTGGTAAATATAGCAATCATTCGTTTTATTATCCGAATGTAGTTTTGAAAAACTGGTAAAATCTTTATATTCAAATAATACTTTTGCAGCTTTGTTCATTTTATCTACATCAAACTGATAGAAAAGAAATTGAGCATGGAATTGCTGTTTAAAAGGATTTTTCAGGGTAGAAATTCTATACTTATAAATTCTTTCCGTTGCATCAAAACGTGCATGTGCGGAGTCTTTAACTCGGAATATTGCTTTTATGGAAATATCCGAAGGCAATAAAGAATTTAATTTTCTAACCAATTGATCCGGCAATTCTTCTTCCCAATCAAAATGAGCATACATTTCAGCTGCATGAACTCCCGTATCGGTTCTTCCTGCACCAATTGTTTTTATCTCTTTTCTAAGTAATCGACTTAATGCCGATTCTAATTTTTCTTGTACTGATATATGTTTTGGCTGTCTCTGATACCCATAATACTGAGTACCATCGTATGAAAATTGAATGAAATAACGCAATTTTATTGTAAATTTACTACAAAAATAGTGAGAAAAATATTATTGCTTTCCGATACCCATTCTTATATTGATGATCGTATATTGGAATATGCTTCCCAAGCAGACGAGGTTTGGCATGCAGGTGATATTGGTGATATAAAGGTTTCCGAAACTTTAAAAAAAACGGTTCCGGTATTTAAAGCGGTCTATGGAAATATTGATGGAACAGAAATTCGTAAAGAATTCACTCTTAATCTACGTTTTTTTTGTGAAAAAGTGGATGTATGGATGACCCATATTGGCGGTTATCCGGGTAAATATGCACCAATCATACGCGAAGAAATAAAATTGAATCCTCCTAAACTTTTTATTTGCGGCCATTCACATATTTTAAAAGTTATGAATGATAAAAAACTTCATTTACTTCATATGAATCCGGGTGCTATAGGAATCTATGGATTTCATAAGGTAAGGACTATGTTAAGATTTGAAATAAATCAGGAAACTATACAGAATTTAGAAGTTATTGAATTTACTAGATAATTTGTTTTTATGTTTTCCTTTAAGTACTAATTTATCGACTTAGCGTCCCTTTTAAACAGTAAAATTCAAAAAAATTTTAAAATTTAATCTTTAGCAATTCTAATAATACTCGCCTGGATATTTCTTCAATTTAATTTATTTTTTTCCTAAATAATTATTAAATTTATAAATATTAACTAATATTAATATTATTATTTAAATCATAATATATTAATGATACTCTATATACTGATTTAAAATAACGAATTTTGTTGTTACATTTAGGCAAATTTTTTGATTATGATTAAATATTTTACAGTATTTAACGTAACATAATTAATATCAAATGATACTAATGTTTAAAAATTATTCTGCCAAATTCAGTTTATGATAAGATCTGTTATTCGTTTATCTTTAATGATGCTCCCTTTATTAGGTGTTGCTCAATCAAAAGTTGTAGTAGCTTTTAAAGTTATAGATAAAGAAAAAAATTCCTGTGTTGATGTTAACGTAAAGAAAAACTTTACATTCCAATATGAAAATAGTTCCGGTTATAAAGACCTAAAAAGTTTAGTTTCTACAAAGTGTTTTAATAGTTATGCAATAACTAAAATTTCTGGTAATTTTCGAATTTATATTTCAGTACCTGAATATGAATCACAATATCTTGATTTCACTATTACCAAACAAAGTAAAGATACCCTATATTTAGGTGAGGTATATCTAACACGTACGTATCCCGAAATTAGTGAAGAAATTCAGAAACCTTCCCAATCTGCTGAAAAAGAAATTGAGGGGGTAACAGTGACCGGGGCACGTAAGAAATTTATTAAATTAGAAGCTAATAAGACAACTTATACGATAAAGGATAATGATTTACTTTCCGGCGGAAGTGCACAAGAAACTTTAACAAAACTTCCTGGGGTAATCAAGGGATATGGTGGAAATCTTACCGTAAATGGTAAGTCCATGACTATTTATATTGATGATATCCCGACAGGTCTATCGGGTGGTGACTTAGAAAATTTATTACAAAGTTTACCATCAAATGCTATTGAAAAAATTGAAATTATATCTAACCCGGGAGCTTCTTACGATGCTAAAACAGGTGGTGGTATAATAAATATTATTACTAATGGTCGTGCATTGCGAGGAATAAACGGGTCTGCTTCTTTAAATTACCAATTTAACAAGAACAACCGCGTATCTCCTTCCATTAGTTTAAATAGTCGTTTAAAAAGTGTATCCTTACAATTAAATAGTGGTTATAATTATAGGGAAAACGATAAAACTACCTATTATAAAAGGGAATTTACTTCTTTCACTCCTTCCATTATTTTTGATCAAAAGAATATTGAAAATAAATATAATCGTTTTTATTATTTCAGACCTTCTTCAAATATTCGCCTTAACAAAAACAGTAATTTATTGATCAATTATAATTTAAGTTATACTGATAACAGTAATCATTATACGGGTGAATCTTTGAGCTCTAATGATATTGAACCAATTAATCTTTTAAATAATTCAAAATATTCGGAAGATAACACCAATCATGAATTAACCACAAAGTATAAGGTTAAATTAGATACATTAGGAAACTTGTTTGATATAACGGCATCTTATAAACACTTTAACAAAAATTCAACAAATAACAGTATTCAGAATAATGAGGGTTTTTATAAATATTCTGTAAACGATATTGATTATAAATCCGATTATTTTCAAGTGAATCCTAATTTTGAATTTTCTTTTAATAAGGTAGGAATAAAAATGAATACCGGTGGAAAGTATTCTCATACTAAATATACCAGTAACGGAAAATATAATCTTTTAAATACTTCTTCTTCTATACTGGAAAATCCGGATTATAATTCATTCAGGGATTTTATATATGATGAAAATCAATATGCTTTATATGGAGAGCTAAGCAAAAAATTTGAAAAGTTGGATTTGACTGCAGGGGTTCGTTATGAAAATTTAGAATTTAAAAATAAAGTAAAAACTACGGATCAAAGTATTAAATATACGTTTGAAAAGTTTTTCCCATCTTTTAGTTTACTATATAAATTTAATCCTACGCTGGATTTTAATGCTACCTACAGAAAGAGTATGATGCCTCCTTCCTATTCTAATATGGATCCGAATTTAACCAACTATTTTGACGAATTCAATACTTCGGAAGGAAACTTACATCTTAAACCGGATTATTACGATAACTATGAAGTTTCTTTAAGTGCATGGAGATATTTGAAAATCTCTTTCAACTATACGTATTCTAAAAATATAAATATGCTGTATTACGAGACTGAAGACAATTCATTAACCGTAAATCAAACTACTCGTACATTTCACGGCATGAAAAACTATAACGTATGGGTTGGTATTCCTATTCCATTTAAATTGGTTACCATGGGTAAAAAATTCTTTGACGAACCTATGAATATGGATAAAATGAATTTCATTTACCTTTATGGAATGTATAATTACTACAAAGTAAATGATTATCCATATTTAGATAAAGTAAAACCTATGTGGTTTTATGTAATATATGCTCAATTAATCCTACCAAAAGATTTTAAATTAACCACTTTCTTTTTATCTAGTACAGATAAGGGATATTTTGAAATTTACAAATCCTATAAACCTTTTCGTTATTCTAATATAGAACTTTCAAGATCCTTTAGTAACAAAACTATTAAGGCTTCTTTAGGTATTCAAAATATATTGGGTCCTACTAAGTTTAATTCTGATATTAATAACTTTAATTTAAGAACCAATTATTACAGTAGAGACAGCGATCAATTGTTCTATATTAAACTATCTTACAGTTTTGATAAAAACCGTAATATTAAAAAGGAAAATACAATTATTGAAGAGGATACTAATTCAAATTCTAACAAATTGTTACCTTCCGGTCCGTTAAAATAAATACTCAATTTTATATAAATCAATAAAGGCTGATAATTTAAATATTATCAGCCTTTAATTTTTACTTTTTTTTATATGAATATTAGTTTTCTTTCTTTACCATCTCAATATGCTCAATATGATCTTCAAAATAAATTTCTCCTTCAGTTTCAAATCCAAATTTTTTATAAAATGGAACTGCATAATATTGGGCACCGATTCTTATCGGTTGTTTACCATGAAGTGTAAATAATGACTCTATGGATTTTTCCATTAAAATTTTTCCTAAACCGGTAGAACGATATTCCTTACAAACTATAATTCTTCCAATGGAAGCTTCATTAAAGGAAACTTTTTCAGGAAAAATCCTGGAATAAGCAACTAATTGTTCCCCTTTATACAGTAATAAATGATGCGCTTTATAATCTTTATAATCCAAATCCTGGTATGAACATTTTTGCTCGACTATAAATACTTCATTTCTTAATCGTAATAAGTTATACAATTCGTCTAAAGTAAGTTGATCAAATTTTTTTAAAACATAATCATAAGGATGAGTGCTACTCTTGAGCATCTTTCATAAATTTTTCTACTTTTTCAACCATTTTTTTTGATCCACAAACAAATGGTGTTCTTTCATGCAATTCAACAGGATTTAAATCCAATATTCGTGTAAAACCATCACTGGCACTTCCTCCTGCTTGTTCCGCAAGGAATGCCATAGGATTACATTCATATAACAATCGTAATTTGCCTTTAGGGGCTTGTGAATAGGAAGGATATAGGTAAATGCCTCCTTTCAACATATTTCTATGAAAATCGGAAACTAAAGATCCAATATAACGGGAAGTATACGGTCTATTTTCTTTTTCTTCTTGACAGTATTTTATATAATTCTTAATTCCTTGAGGAAATTTAAGATAATTTCCTTCATTTACGGAATATATTTTCCCATCTTCAGGTATTTTAATATTAGGATGTGAAAGATAAAACACTCCCAAAGCCGGATCTAAAGTAAAACCATTTACACCGTTACCTGTTGTATATACTAACATTGTTGATGAACCGTACACTATATATCCGGCTGCTACCTGTTTATTTCCCGGTTGTAAAAAATCTTCCAATGTTACCGGTCCATCTTCCGATATTCTTCTATAAATAGAAAAAATAGTTCCTACATTAACATTTACATCGATATTGGAAGATCCGTCTAATGGATCAATTAATACCACATATTTACTGTTATGTGAATTATCTTTAGAATTTATACTGATGAAGTCTTCATTTTCTTCGGAAGCAATTCCACAAACGACCTCTCTATTTTTTAAGGCACCAATAAATACATCATTGGCAAACACATCTAATTTTTGTTGCTCTTCACCTTGTATATTCTGATTTCCAATTGCTCCAATAATATCAACGAGCCCAGCTTTATTAACTTGCTGATTAACAACTTTACTGGCTAATCTTATTGCTCCTAAAAGGCGTGACAACTCTCCTGAAGAATATTTAAAATCTGCCTGTTTATCAATTATAAATTCGCCTAAAGTCTGTGAGCTCTTCGATTTCATATTTTATATATTTAGTTTTTTGAATGTTCCAAATATATTGATTTTTGGTTGTACTTTATAAGTAATATGCAGATTTGTCATATATTTGCTGAAGGTCTTTTAATATTTAAAATACTTATTGTACTGTTTATCATTATAATATAAATTTTAAGTCTATTAATACGTGAATTCCCGATGTGTAAAAATTCTTTTTTCACAAGATTTATTTATGGGAAAATGTGTTTTTTATATATTGAAAATATATAACTATCATTTATGAAAGTTTATAAATTTGGAGGTGTTTCAGTACAAAATGAAAAAAATGTACGTGCTATTTTAAAAGTTTTAAACCAAACCGGATACAAATCAACCATTATTGTTGTCTCGGCCATGGGTAAAACGACTAACGCATTAGAAGATGTTATTCAAGCATACTTTCAAAATAATGATACTTATAAACTATTAATTGACAGAATAGAGGAGGAGCATTTAGAAATAGTTAAAAAATTATTTTCTAATTATACGGAAGTTTATAACGAAATTAAGAATATTTTTAAAAATTTGCGATCTTTACTAACTAACAATACATCCGATAATTTTAATTTCTTATACGATCAAACGGTTAGTTTTGGTGAAATTATTTCATCCAGAATTTTAAGCTCTTTTTTAAATTATTCAGGAATTACCAATACTTGGATTGATAGTAGAAATTATCTAAAAACTGATGATAATTATAGAGAAGGGACTATAGATTGGGAACGTACGCAAAAACAATTTGAAAATTTTGATACTTCTCAAACATATGTTACTCAAGGTTTTTTAGCTTCGAATTCCAGCAATTTTACTGTAACTCTGGGAAGGGAAGGTTCAGATTATTCTGCTGCCATAATTGCCTATTGTTTACATGCTGAAGGTGTTACCATTTGGAAAGATGTTCCGGGAATTATGACCGGAGATCCTGACTACTATGAAAATGCTCAATTATTAAAATCTCTTTCCTATGAAGAAGCTATGGATATGTCATTTTTTGGAGCATCCATCCTTCATCCGAAAACCATTTTTCCTTTGTATAAAGGTGAGATTCCATTGAACATTCGTTCTTTTTTAGAACTTGAAAATCATGGCACTTATATTACGAAAGGAGTTAAGGGAGATCCCAGCGTCTCTTGTTTCATACGAAAATTAAATGTACATTTGCTTACTATTTCTTCCATTTATTTTACTTATAATCTGGAAGATACTCTTTGTATACTCTTCAAACAACTTACTGAACTGAATATTAAAACTAACATGATCAAGGTTTCTGCTTGTTCAGTTTCACTGGTTATTGAAGACAAATTTAATTCAATTAACATTTTACTGAATATACTCGCAAATTCTTTTAATGTAACATTAGAAGAAAATGTGCGTCTATTTACGATAACGAATAGTTCACAAAAAATACGAAATAATTTTAAAAAAGGAAAAACAGTTTTATTAGAACAATTGGTAAAACAAACTTACCAAGCAATTGTAAAAGAATAACAATATGAGTTTAGTCACCTTAGAGGATATACAAAATACTTTAAACCTAAAGAAATTTGGTTTTATTGGAAAGGGTATAGCATGGACCCTTATGAATGTTTCAAAACTTGGTCATATAAATAAATTCTGTACTGAAAATAAAGATTTACCTACCAATGAATTTCTTACTGCAGTTTTAAAACATTTAAAAATTAACTACGAAATTCATGAAGAAGATTTAAAAAGAATTCCTGAAAAAGGACCTTTTATAATCGTTTCCAATCACCCTCTAGGAGGATTAGATGGCATAATTTTAATGAAAATTGTTTCAGAAATTCGTCCGGATTTTAAAATAATGACTAATTTTTTATTGCAAAAAATTGAACCTTTAAAAAAAGTTATTATTCCTGTTAATCCTTTTGAAACCAGAAAAGATACTTTTGACAGTAAAAAAGGTTTTATTGAAACCTTGCGTGTCTTGAAAGATAATCATTGTGTTATCATTTTCCCGGCCGGTGAAGTTTCTCATTATTACCCGGATACCAAAGAATATCAAGACAGAGAATGGGTAGAAAGTGCCTTAAAACTTTTGAAAAAAGCTAAAGTACCCGTAATTCCTGTATATTTTCATGCGAGAAACAGTAAGTTGTTTTATAAAATGTCTAATATTCATCCGGATTTACAGACTGCGATGCTGCCTAGAGAATTGGTTAGAAAAAGAAAAGCGCCTATTAAAATACGAATCGGTAAACCTATTTCAGTTAAACAACAAGATGAATATACGGATATCAAGTCTTACGGTAATTTTTTAAGGAATAAGGTATATATGCTTAAATCATTCTATACTACGGTTAAGAATCCATTTAAAAATATAAAGTTCCTTTCAGTATCAGCAATGACTAAGTCTGCTAATTCCAACGAAGTTAAGCCTATTATTAAAGAGACACCTCATGAATTAATCTTAAAAGAAGTTGAGCTTTTAAAAGAAATTGATTGTGAACTATTTTCCAATTCTCAATATGAAGTCTATTTAGCTAAGCCTGAAAAAATTCCTAATATCTTACGGGAAATTGGCCGATTAAGAGAAATTTGTTTTCGCGAAGTGGGAGAGGGAACCAATGAACCTTTTGATCTGGATGAATTTGACCAAATTTATCATCACTTATTTTTATGGGATAAAGAAAATAAACTTATCGCCGGTGCTTATCGAATGGGAATGGGAAAAGAGATTTATGAAAAATACGGAATTAAAGGTTTTTATACTGCTTCTCTTTTCGAATATGATTCGGAAGTACATCCTTTCTTTAAAAAAATCATTGAAATGGGTAGGGCATTTATTTCCAGTGAATATCAAAAAAAACCTATGCCCTTATTACTTTTATGGAGAGGGATTGTACATGTTTGCTTAAGAAATCCGCATTATAAATACCTGGTGGGAGGTGTAAGTATAAGCAATCAATTTTCCAACTTTTCAAAATCGATAATGGTTGAATTTATGCGTTCTCATTATTTTGATTCTTATGTTGCTCAATATGTACATTCAAAAAATGAATTTAAAGTTCATCTGAAATCCAATGAAAAAGATTTATTCTTTGATGCTGCGGATAATGATCTTAATAAATTTGACAAGTTAATAGATGAACTTGAACCCGATTTAAGACTTCCCGTATTGATCAAAAAATATTTAAAACAAAACGCCCGTGTTATTGCTTTTAACGTCGATCCTAAGTTTAATGATGCCATTGACGGATTGATGTATATTAGAATAAGTGATATTCCGGATAGTACTATTAATCCGGTATTAGAGGAGTTAGATTCTATGGACAAAAAAAACCAAAAGGAAGAAAAATAAACAATTGTTAACAAGTTTATAACTATTCAATTGAAACAAGATTACTAATTGCTTTTATTAAAGTACTCTATACTTAGATTTTCAACACCTTACTAATGTTGAACTTTTTATAAAAATTTAATCTACTATTTTAAAAAGGTAAATAGCTATTATTTACCTTTTTTTATTTCTATACTTGGATCATTTCACTTTCTTCCATCCTTTACTAATATTGAGCCTGTCTACAAGCTTATTTAAAGGCTTTTTCTATGTTTTCTTTTTTAATAATTATCCCTCCATAAGATAACTGTTCATAAATTAAAAAAACACCATAAATCAAACTTAAAATTAAAAATATTTATATCGTATTATCATAAAATGTTAATTGATTGTATGTATAACTAAGCATTAATAATGTAAAAATTTATTTTTAATGATTATTTTGATTTAATTTAAATAAATAAATATAATTAATGTTAGAGCTGTTTATAGTTTATAATTTTAAAATATAATTTTTTAACTACAGAAATGTTTTAAACTTCTAAACTATACTTATAAATTTTAACCTAATATAATATATTAACTATCAATATTTTACAAAATAATTCATATATAAGTAATTAATTATGAATTAATTAATAAATATGTTAATAACTTAATTTATTTCAAAAATTCCTTCAATTATATAATTGACTGTAAATCAATAAAATTATATAATTATTATTAAAAATTATTTTTATTAACTCATAAATTTTCAATAAGTTAAAACAATATTAACAATTTAAATAAATTATTGTTAACATTTTTAAACAAAAAATTTTGCTTCAAGAGTTACAATTTCCATTTATAAAGATTTAAGATTTTTCCAAATATTTATAAAACTTTTTAAAAATGAATTTTACCTTCCTTTTGATAAGTTTAATAACAGTTACTTTTTAAACAGTCACTTTATTAATAACTTCTAAAAATTGTTGATAAGTGATTTAGTTTATTGATTTATACTTATTTATTTTCAATAAATTTTGTTAATATCATATTTAGAAATTTTAATAACTCACTATTTCAAAGTTATTAACATATTAACAGGTCTATTATTACTATTACTTTAAATTTTATTTAATTAATTAAAAAAAGATATATAAATAATGATTAATTGTGGAAAAAATTCAGGTTTCAAAATTTCTCTTTTCGTTTTTATGAAGGTATATTTGTAAGAAAAATAAGTAAAAATTATGAAAACAGTTAATGATTTCAATTTCAATGGAAAAAAAGCATTAATTAGAGTTGATTTTAATGTTCCTCAAGATGAAAATCTTAAGGTTACTGATAATACAAGAATTGTTTCTGCTAAGCCAACTATAGATAAAATATTGAAAGATGGAGGTTCTGTAATATTAATGACGCATTTAGGCAGGCCTAAAGGTCAGGTTACAGATAAATATTCTTTAAAACATATTGTTGATGAGGTATCAAAAGTTTTAGGTGTTCCTGTTAAGTTCGTTGATGAATGTGTAGGGCCTAAAGCCGAAAAAGCTGCAGCAGAATTAAAACCCGGTGAAGTTTTATTGTTAGAAAATTTACGTTTTCACAATGAAGAGGAGAAAGGAGATGAAGGATTTGCTAAAGAATTAGCTAAGTTAGGTGATATTTATGTAAACGATGCATTCGGTACTGCACATCGCGCTCATGCATCTACTGCTATTATTGCTAAATTCTTCCCTTCTAACAAATGTTTTGGTCTTTTGATGGCCAAAGAGCTTGATGCTATTCAAAAAGTTCTTAAAACAGGCGAAAAACCTGTAACAGCTATATTAGGAGGTTCTAAAGTTTCTTCTAAAATTACTATTATAGAAAACATCCTTCCGGTGGTTGATAACTTAATAATCGGAGGAGGAATGACCTATACTTTTATTAAAGCTCAAGGAGGTAAGATCGGAAACTCTATTTGTGAAGATGATAAACAAGAATTGGCATTAGATATACTTAAAAAAGCAAAAGAAAAAGGTGTAAAAGTATATCTTCCGGAAGATTCTGTTATAGGTGATGATTTTTCAAATGATGCAAATAGAAAAGTAGTCGATACTAATAATATTCCTGACGGATGGGAAGGTTTAGATGTTGGACCTAAAACTATTAAAACATTTTCTGATGTTATTTTAGCTTCTAAAACCATATTATGGAACGGACCTTTAGGAGTATTTGAAATGCCAAATTTTGCCGTTGGTACGAAAGCTATTGGAGATGCTATTGGTGAAGCCACTAAGAATGGAGCTTTCTCCTTAGTAGGAGGAGGTGACAGTGTAGCATTTGTTAAACAAAATAATTATACTGACAAAGTTAGTTACGTTTCTACCGGGGGAGGAGCAATGCTTGAATCATTAGAAGGTAGAGAATTACCCGGAGTAGCAGCTATTTTAAACGATTAGTATTAAAATCTAGCATTATACAATACATATTAAGAAGCTTGATATTTCAAGCTTCTTTTTTTATATGTTAGTAACTATTCAAAGTAACTTTATTTTTATTATTGCTCTAATAAATTTTAATATATAATATCTTTTTTAATATATTTTTTTTGTATAAATAAATTTATATCTTTACTAATATAAAATATAATATATAGTTATTTATATCATAAATACTATTTTATATATTTATTTAATTAATATTTAAAATTTTAAATATCTATTATTAAAAATTATTTTCTTTTAAACTTAGCATACTTGTTAATTTAATAATACGAATTTTGTGAAAATTTTATTTTTTCAAAACATAAATAACAGATGAATAATTACCATCATTCATTCCTTTTAAATTTGATAAAGCAGCAATGAATGGAAATCTAAAAATTCCTAAAGGATTATTCATATAATTTTCACTGATTAAAGAAATATAGAAACTATCAAAGGGTAGGGGATACGTATGAATTACTTCAAACTTATGATTATTAAAAAAATCGATAGCTCCTTTTTTAGAATAATGAAATATATGTCGAGGTACATCCCAGGCAGCCCAAAATTCTCTATAAAATTTGGCATCAAAAGATTTGTAATTTGGAACTGCTATTATTATATATCCATCATTTTTTAATTTTAATCTTAATTTTGACAGGATTTCTTCCGGATTAGGGATGTGTTCTAATACATGCCAAAGTGTAATGATATCTAAAGAATTATTTTCAACAGAATCTAAAGAAGTAGTTATATGATTTTCACCAATTTTAGATTTAGCTGTTTCAGTTGCTTTTATATTTGGTTCAAAACCTAGTATTGAAAAATTTTTATCTTTTATGAATTTTAAGAACGTTCCATCTCCACAACCATAGTCTAATAATGTTCCGGACGTTTTATATTTATTAATAATCTTTAATTTATATTTTTCATTCAGTTTTTGAATTAATAAATATATTTTTGATTTTAAAGACTGATCTTTCGAATGGGATAAATATTTTTCACTTTCATAATATTTTGAAAGATCCTCAGGTATTTGGGTAGTTTTTAAAATATCGGTATATTCAGATTTTTGAATTTCAAAAATTTTATTAGATAAGAAGTGATCTTTAATTTTCATTTTCAATTTTGTATATATATAATATCATATAGTAAAATATTTAGGATTATAAATAAATGTTCCACGTGGAACATTTATTTATAACTTTATATTATCTACCCATGTAAATTAATAAAACATTTATATCGGATGGAGATACGCCACTTATTCTACTGGCTTGACCTATAGTCTCAGGTTTGAATTTCATTAATTTTTGTTTAGCTTCAGTAGAAATACTATTTAATTTTGAATAGTCAAAATTTGAAGGGATTTTTATATTTTCTAATCTATTTAATTTTTCAACATTTTCAAGTTCTTTGTCAATGTAGCCTTTATATTTAATTTTAATTTCTACTTGTTCAAGTACCTCATCCGAAAAATGATTTGGTTTGATATAATCATTTATAGAGGATATGTTTTCTAAGTCTTTTAAGTATATATTAGGTCTAATCAAAATACTGTCAACTTTTACAGTTTGAGAAATAGGTGTTGAATTTTTTTGTAGTAAAATTGGATTAGTTTCTTCTTTGGTTATGGAGGTTGATTTTATAAAATCTATACAATTGTTCGTTTGCTTGATTTTCTTATCTAAATTTTGCATTCTTTGAGATGATGCTAATCCAAGTGTATAACTTAATGGCGTTAATCGTTCATCGGCATTATCCTGTCTTAAACTCATTCTATATTCTGCACGTGAGGTAAACATTCGATAAGGTTCTTCGGTTCCTTTGGTAATAAGATCATCAATTAATACCCCAATATACGCTTCATTTCTCTTAAGAACCAACGGCTCTTTATTTTGAATTTTAAGTGATGCATTAATACCGGCCATCAATCCTTGAGCTGCTGCTTCTTCATAACCAGTTGTACCATTAATTTGTCCTGCAAAATATAAATGATTAATATTTTTTGTTTCTAATGTATTTTTTAATTGAGTAGGAGGGAAGTAGTCATATTCAATAGCGTAACCCGGTCTGAAAAATTTAGCTTTTTCAAATCCCGGGATTAGTTGTAAAGCTTTAATTTGAATATCATCCGGTAAAGATGTACTAAATCCGTTGATGTAAAATTCAACAGTTTGCCAGCCTTCCGGTTCAGCAAATATTTGATGTCTTTCTCTATCTGCAAATCTGTTAATTTTGTCTTCAATCGAAGGACAATATCTTGGACCTGTACTTTTAATTGTTCCATTAAATAAAGGAGATCTTTCAAATCCTTCACGTAAAACTTCATGAACTTTTACATTAGTATAGGTAATATAACAACTTCTTTGTTTGTCGAGTTTAGGTGTATTAGTATAGGAAAATTTTTGTGGATTACTATCTCCTTTTTGTTCTTCCATTTTTGAGAAATCTATGCTTCTACCATCTACCCTGGGAGGTGTTCCTGTTTTCATTCTACCGGCCTCAAATCCTAATTTAACTAGATTTTCAGTGATTCCAAATGCTGCTTTTTCACCCATTCTACCTCCGCCGAACTGTTTGTTTCCAATATGGATTAAACCATTTAGAAATGTTCCATTAGTTAATATTACAGCTTTTGAATAAATAACAGCTCCCATATAGGTTTTAACACCAATAATTTGATCATTTTCTGTTAATAACTCAACAACCATGTCTTGAAAGAAATCAAGATTTGGGATGCTTTCTAATTGTAATCGCCATTCTTCCGAAAATCTCATTCGATCGGATTGTGCTCTTGGACTCCACATGGCTGGTCCTTTAGATAAATTAAGCATCTTAAATTGAATCATAGTTTTATCAGTAACGATACCTGATAAACCGCCCAAAGCATCGATTTCTCTAACTATTTGTCCTTTTGCAATACCTCCCATAGCCGGATTGCAAGACATTTGACCAATAGTCTGAAGATTCATGGTAATTAGTAGTGTTTTTGAACCTAAATTGGCAGCAGCAGCGGCAGCTTCTGAACCTGCATGTCCACCACCTACAACAATAACATCGTATTTTTCTAATATCATTTTAACAGATGTTTCACGTGAAACAAAATTTTTTTTATAATTAATTTTTAATAATTTTTATATAAGTCTATATAAGTGTTTTCCTTTTTTCTCATAAGTTCAATATCCTTTTCCAATTTATCTTTGTACCCGATGATATGCAGAACTCCATGAACTAAAACACGATTTAATTCATGATCAAAATTTTCATTATTAATTACTGCATTTTCTTTAACTCTGTCTGTGGAAATGAATATATCACCCGAAATTAATTGGTTTTCTTTATAATCAAACGTAATTATATCCGTGTAATAATCATGATTTAAATATTGAATATTAATTTCTAATAATTGTTCATCAGAGCAAAAAATATAATTTATATCTCCTACACGGCAGGCTTCTTGTTCTATAACTTCTTTTAACCACTTTTTTCTTTTTAATTTATTTTTTAAAATAAAATCATTATTTGAAAAATAATTTATCATTTTTTGTTAATTTCTACTTAGCTAAATTAATATTTAAATTCTGAAATTTTAATATAATAAAATTCTTCATACGATTTACTAATACTATTAAATTTTATAATAACTTTTACATTTAATACCAAGTAAACTTTCTGTATAAATTAAGAGAAAATGTTTATAATGTATAAAAATTTTTAAAATAAAGTAATTTTACATAAATAGGATTGAAAAAATGATAGGTAGCTATTTTGTTAAAACCAATATCCTAAACCAACACTAAATACACCTTTGTTTTGATTGGTAGAAAATGTGTATAATAAGTTAATAGGTCCAAAAGGACTGTCATATCCATATCCAACTCCATAACTAAAATATTTGTATTTAAAATATCTTATATCGTTAAATTCATCTTCAACATTAGCCATGTCTGCATAAATTTTCACATAATGATTTTTTAAGATTTTATAGTTTAAAGAAGAATATAATGAGAATAGTTGATCCCCGGATTTATAGGCAAATGGCAATCCTAAAAATTTACTGAAATTTAAGAAATCTTGTTCAAAATAACCACCGTTAAAATATTTGTATTGTAAAGAAGGCGTATTAAAAGATACTCCTAAAAAATGTTGATTTTCTAAAGCCAATCGATGTCCGAAGGGGATTGAATAACTTAATTGAGTTTTAATTGTGGAAAATTTTTCAAAATTAGGAGCATTAGAATAAAATATATATTTAGCAGAGGCATCTAGTTTAAAACCTTTAAAAGGAAAGTTAGAGTTATCTCTCGTATCGGCCTTTATATAAAAATAAGGATTATAAAAAAAACTCTCGTCTTTATTAAAATTTTTGTGATCTACTTCGTTAATTCGATCATAGGAAAAGGGTGAGATGCGCATATAACTATATTCTATACCGGTACCAACGGCATATTTTTCGTTTAAGGTAGACTGTAGATAAAGTTGTTGATTAAAGTATCGAATACGATTAAACGAATATTCACTTCTTTTTAAATCTGAATAATTAAAATTAAAAGAATTAAAAGTTGTATTAGATCCAATACTTGGTAATATTCCATTATCAATATAATAATTTATATTAGTTCTGAAATTATTTCCAAAAATTACATCAATGGATAAATTGGAATTATTTAATATAAGTTTATTTAAAGTAACATTAGCTAAAAGAGAAGTTTTATACACATCATCGTAGTGGATTCCAAATTTTATGGAATTATTATCTTTTTTATCTAGATATAAGTTAACTTGTTGATTTTCATCAAAATTTTCGGAAGAAAGCTCATAAAAAACCCGATTATAATTTCCCGTAGAATATAAAGCAGAAATTCCTTTATCTAATTTGGTAATAGATGTATTTTGAGGTAATTTCAAACCTAATTTTCTTTTTATATAAACAGAATCTTTAGAAGAATTACCAATAATGGAAAGTTTAGTAATAAATAAATTTCTTTCTGAAGGTAGTTCCTGTATTCTCGGTCTATTGATAGTATCAAAACCTTGTAATTTTGCAATTTTTAATAGCTCAGGAAACGCCTTTTCTCCGGCTAGTTTTCCTTTATACAAAATGGAATCCTTTTTATCAAAATCGGTTACCTCATAATTCTTTACATCAGGTCGAATTAATAAATCTACATAACTTCGTTCAAAATCCGTTTTAATATTGATACGATAGCTTATAATTTGACTGATAATATTTAATATTGATTTAATTTCATTCGCTTTTTGTAAACCATTACCTAAATCAACTCCAATTATGATATCCATGCCTTTATCTCGTAACGCTCGGGAAGGAAAATTATTAACAATTCCACCGTCAATTAAAGTTTTATCATCAATTTTAACCGGTTCTATAAGAGAAGGATAAGCACCACTGGCCAAAACACTGAGAGGAAGAAAACCTTTTTCCATTTGCTCTTCGTCACCGGTTTCTAAATTAGTTGCTATGCATAAGAAAGGTATCGGTAGTTTAGAATAATCATGAATATCATGAACATTGTACAATAAATTAGTTAAAAGCATTAAAGGTCCTTGTCCCTTACTTAAAGCTGATGGAAAAACTATTTTAAAATTGGAAATAGGTAAAGTTAAAATATATTTTTCTCTGTAAGATTTATCAAAAAAAGGAATAAAATTTCGATTTCTGTCCTGTAAAAAAAGTTCGTTAAAATCAATGCTTTTAATGATATTTCTCATTTCTTTAGGAGAATATCCTGCAGCATATAATGATCCTACTATGGCACCCATACTGGTTCCGCTTATATAATCAATTTTAATTCCTGCTTTTTCAATAGCCTCGATAACTTCTACATGAGCGAACCCTTTAGCACCTCCGCCACTAAGAACTAAACCTACTTTGGGTCTACGATTTAAAGAATCCTGAATTGATATAAAAGTTGAATCTCTATTTATACCGTAAAATAAATTTCCTATTAGTAAAATAAAAAATAGTAAGTATTTTTTACAAAATTTCATAATAGCAAATATATTAAAAACATGTAATTTATATAAGTAATAATAAAATAGAAAGAATTGGTAAGTTTTTTTTAGATTTACTTAAAAATATACTTAGTATTACATTTATTTTTAAAATCTATTTTAAAAGGAAAGATGGTACTATTCATAAAAATGAATTTAAAATTTATAACTATTAATTGAGATATAGCGATTAAAATAAATAATTAAAAAATATTAAAAATAGATTTAACTATATATATATTTTACTTATATAAATGGAAGAAATAAAGAAAATTAAAATTCTTTTTAGAATCCGATCCATGGAAACCGGAGGTGTTCAAAAAGTCTTACTAAATATTTTAAATCATTTAGATAAGAATATTTTTGATGTTACTTTATTGTTGAATCTATATCAAGGAGAACTAATTAAAGAAATACCGGAATCCATTAAAGTTCAATATATAGGAAAAGGAAGAGAATTTATGAATTCAAATTCTTTTATAAAAAAATTTCAATTAATCACTAGGGCTGCAAAATTAAAATTGTATTCAAAATTTCCTCGATTATTATATAAAAACCTAAAACTTTATAATCAAGATGTTGAAATAGCTTTTTTCCATTATAATTACGATGATGTTTTAAACAGTCCAAATCTAAAATCCAAAAAAATAGGTTGGATGCATGGTGATATAAAAAATATTACCATAAATGGAAATAAAGAGAAATTTGTAGCGAAATTTTTGAGATTTAATACCATGGTTTATGTTTCACAACAAACTATGGAAAGTGCAAAAAGTTTTAATGATCAGATAGCTGCAAATGCTAAGATTATTTATAATCCAATAGAGGTTGATGATATCATAGCTAAATCCAAGCTGAAACCAACTATAAAAATCAGTTCACACAAAAATGATTCAATACAATCATTTATATCAGTTGGAAGAATAAAACCGGGCAAAGGTTATCAACTTTTAATTGAAGCCCATAAAAAGCTTATTGATGATGGATTATATCATAAAATATATCTCGTTGGAGAGGGAGAATATAAAGAAGAATTACTAAAAAAAGTAAAAGAATATCGTATAGAGGAAACATTTATATTTTTGGGAGAATATAGTAATCCCTACCCGTTGATTAAAGAAGCAGATTATTTTATTCTTCCTTCCTTTTCAGAAGCGTATCCTTTAGTTATTGCGGAAAGCCTTATATTGGAAAAGCCGATTATAACTACCGATGTTGGAGGAATTAGAGAAATGATGGTAGACCAAGAAAACGGTATATTCATTCCAAGTAAGAATGAACAAGCCCTATATGAAGCAATAAAAACCTTGTTGTCTGACCCAAAAAAAGTGCAATTCTTTATCGAAAATAATAAAAAATGTAAAGAAATTTTCTCACCAGTTACTATATATAAAGAGATAGAAAAGCTGTTAACAAAGTAAAAAAATCAATGAATGGAAAAAAATTCCGTAATAACAGTAATAACACCCACTTATAATAGGGCTCATACGCTCGATAGAGTCTATGAATCACTAAAAAAACAATCATTCAAACAATTTATGTGGATAATTATGGATGATGGTTCTACGGATTCGACCAGTCAGTTGGTACAAAAATATATAGATGAAAACAGTATTCCTATTGAATATTATAAAGGAAAAAATCGTCATAAATTTATTACCGTATTTGAAGGAATTAAGAAGGTAAAAACGCCTTATTTTGTAATTATTGATTCAGATGATAGTTGGCCTGAAAATTCATTTGAAATATTATATAAAGAAGTTTGCAGTATTGAAAACCAAGATCAATATATTGGAGTAATTGGACATTCAGCAGATACGGAAGGAAATTTAGTAGGAAGTTTTTTCCCCGAAAACGGATTTATAGGTTCTATTTTAGAAATGCGGTATAAATACAAAGTAAAGGGAGATAAAAATGGTATTTTTATAACAAAGAGTTATCAAAGAGAATTGGATAAATTTGATTATTTAATTTATGAAAATAAAGGCTATATTCCTCAAAGTGTTTTCTTTAGCATTTACGATGCAAAAGGGTTAAAAACAAAATTCATTAATAAGATAATTCGTACTTATCATAAAGACGATAGCGATTCAGAATCGGTTTCCAATACTCGTTGGAAGGGTAAAAATATTTTCGGATTAAGAGAGGGATATAAAGCCATGCTAAACAATTATAGCTATCAGTTACTTTCATATCCTAAAACTTTGCTTAGAAATTTAATAGGATTTCAATTTTATTCCTTTTTAAATAAAAGATCAGTAACTTCAAATCTGTCAACTTTAAAAAATCCATTAATTAAATCAATTAGTATATTTACACTACCAATTAGTTATATTTATTACTTAATAAAAAAAGCGGATAAAAGTTAATTATGAAAAGATTATTATTTATAACATATTCGCTAGGTAAAAAGGGAGGCGTTCAATCTGTTTTAACTAATTTAATGAATGAATTGTGTAGTAGATTTGATATAACTGTCTTATGTCTTGACGGTAATGAAAAATTTATTTTTCATTTAGATCCAAAGATTAAATCAGTAGTTTTAAATTCTTTCGGAAATATTAAATCGTTTCGAGCAATGGTATTTATGGACAAATACTTTTCTTGGCTTCCAAAAAAAGAAAACTTTAAAAATTACATTTATCAATATGGCGTTTACTGTTTACTTAAAAAATGGTTGAAAAACAATCAACAGAATTATGATACTATAATAACATGCAGATATACCCTTTCGAGCATGCTGTCAACCATGAAAGGTATAAATAATAAAACACTAGCTTGGGAACATATAAATTATAAAATAGGCGGTTTTTTTTGGTTTACAATCATGCGTCCTTATTATAAAAATTTAAAAGGCATAGTTTATATAAATAAGGAATCAAAAGAACATTATAAAAAAATAAATCCTAATAGTATATTGATAACTAATATTATAGGAGAACCGTATGAAAGTATGCCTTATGTTAGTTTAGAGAAAAAAGACAATTCAATTTTATTTGTAGGCAGATTACATCCTGAAAAAAATATAAAGCAAATAGTTGAAATATATTCAAATTTATCTCATTCAGGTTCATGGAAATTAGTAATAGTAGGAGAAGGAGTTGAAAAAAAATTTTTAGAAAATTATATAAAAGACCATCCTAATTGTAATATAGAGATTACAGGAAACAAAACAAAAGATGAAGTTTGCGAGTATATGAAAAATAGTAAAATACAAATATTAGCATCGGAGACTGAGGCATTTGGTTTAGTATTAGTTGAATCTATGTTTTGTAGTAATGCTTTAATTTCATATGACTGTGAATTTGGTCCGGCCTCCATAATTAATGAAAATAATGGATTTTTAATTAAACCACATGATAAAAAAGATTTTACGGAAAAGTTGCAATTATTAATAGATAATGAAAATTTATTAAAAAAATTAAATATTTCTTCGTATCAAGAATCTCAAAAATGGAAAAAAGATAATATTTTAAACTTATGGGAAAAATTGTTAAACAAGTAAATAAAAAAAAGAAAATACTCATAAGAATAGGTTCATTAAGACATGGTGGAGCTGAAAAAGTTTTAGTAACCTTTTTAAAAAATTTACCCAAAGATAAATATGATATAGATCTGCTTTTAAATCTTAAATCAGGAAAATATTTAAAAGATGTCCCTTCATGGATTCCCATATACCATCTACATAAAGGAGAAATGATAATTACTAATAAGCCTTGGGAAATACCCATAAAAGCTTATAGAAGATCTTATGAAGAAATATTAAAGTTATTTCCAAAACTTCTTTATAAATTCATTTTAAAAAAACAAGATTATGATATTGAATTAATAGCCAATCATAGACTTTTAGAAGAAGTTCTGAAAAGTCCTATTAAATCTTCTAAAAAAGTTGTCTGGGTTCATAATGATTTATTTAGTATATCTGATTATACACCGAAACGATTAAAAAACTTTTTCAAAGCAAATGAAATTTGGGTAATATCAGATAAAATAAAGTCTGGATTTGAAAAATTAGCTTCAACAAAGGAAGATCTTGATAAAATAAATAAAATTTATAATCCCATAGACGCAGAAGAAATTATAAATAAATCAAAAGAACAAATTAACTATAATTTCAAAAAAGAAGAAGGAGAAAAAATATTTGTTGCCGTAGGAACGGTTACTCCACAAAAAGGCTTTGACAGGCTTATTAAAGTGCATAAAAAAATTCTTAATGAAGGTTTTAAACATAAAATTTATATAGTTGGAGATGGATACTTTAAAGATTTACTAAGCCTCATTAAATCTTTGAAAGTTGAAGAAACTGTAACTTTAGTCGGTTATCAAGAAAACCCGTATCCTTTTTTTAAAAATTCAGATTATTTTATCTTATCATCCCGTTATGAGGGATATCCAACCGTTTTATTTGAAGCATTAACCTTAAAAAAGCCTATAATAGCTACCGATGTTTCCGGTGTTAATGAAATATTAGAAAATGGAAAATTAGGGAAAATCGTAGAAAATTCTGAAGAAGGTATTTACAAAGGAATGAAAGAATTCTTAACAAATTCAAATATTCCCAGTAAATATGTCGAAGAAATGAACAATAATGATTTGCCCTTTATGCTTAAAAATGCTGTTAATCATTTAAGCAATAGTTTAGATAATTTATAAATAAGACAATATTATTTAAATTAATTATAAAGGAATAAATTATCAATAAAACATTTCACCTAAAATTATTTAAAATTTCATAGTAAAATATTATTAAAATCCTTACAAAGAGATATATAGGATAATTATATTCGATTAAATCATAAATGAAAACCATACTATTTATACTTCCGGATTTAAATATGGGCGGGGCGGAAAGAATAATTACTTTGCTTATAAATAATTTGGATAAAAATAAATTTACTCCAAAGCTCCTTCTAATGAGAAAAGAAGGATATTATCTTGAGCTTTTAGATAAAAATATTGAAATTATAGATATAAAAACATCTCGAATAAGAAATGCATTTTTTCCCATAGTTAAGGCTCTTAGAAAATTAAAACCGGATATTGTTTTTGGCGGATGGGGAGAAGTATCGGCCTATTTAGCACCCATAATACCCTTTTTTCCAAAAATACGTTTTATAGCAAGAGAAACCAATATAGTTTCTCAACATGTAACCCGACCGGAAATAAGATTTTTTTATCGTTTTTATAATAATTTTGATACAATCATTGCACAGAGTGATGATATGAAAAATGATCTCATAAACAACCTAAAAATACGTGAGAAAAAGATTATAAAAATCAATAATCCGGTGGATGTAGATGCAGTTGAAACAAAATCACTCGAACCTATGAATTTTCCATTTTCCGAAGGCTTTAAAAATGTAGTGGCTATCGGCAATCTTTCCTATCGTAAAGGCTTTGACAATCTATTAAAAGTTTTTTCATACCTTAAAAATGAAAATATATTTTTATATATCATAGGAGAGGGAGACGATAAAGAAAAATTGATAGAATTAAAAGATTCTTTACAAATTAATAATGTAAAATTTTTAGGAAAAATAACTAATCCCTATCCATATTTAAAAAATGCAGATTTATTTATCCTCTCTTCCAGATATGAAGGTTTTCCCAATGTATTGTTAGAAGCAGGAGCTGCTGGAACATTTTCATTAGCAAATAATTGTAAAGGAGGAATCAATGAAATAATTGAAGAAAATGTTAACGGAAGGATAATTTCCATTGAAGATCATAAAAATTTTGCAGAGGAGATAAAAATAACATTAAGTAAAAAATACGATAAAAATCGTATAAAAAATTCCATAAAAAATAGATTTTCAAAAGATAAGATCATTTACCAATATGAAAAAATTTTGGAAGCTAATAAAAACTAAATTAGGCGAATAAAGCCCGTTAACATAAAGTAAAACTCCTTAAAAATAAATTTTCTGTAAATTTGAACTAACTTTGATTTTTTTTAATCAATTAACTAGATGAAATATTATGCAGCTCAACATAAAAAATGAAACATCAAAGCTGAAAGTGGTTGTTCTGGGTCAACCCTGTTCTATGGGAAAAACACCGGAACTAAATGAAACTTATGATGCAAAGTCTTATGAAAACGTAAAAAACAACAGTTACCCTATAGAAGAAGACGTAATACATGAAATGAAGGAATTTAAAAAAGCCCTTCAAAAATATGATGTTACGGTTTTATCTCCCGAAATTTTAAAAGATTATAACCAAGTATTTGCAAGAGATGTAGCCTTTGTTATAGAAGATAAGATCATTATATCTAATATGATTGCAGATCGAGCAGAAGAACTCTATGCTTATAAAGAAATATTCAAATCCATATATTTTCAGAATATTTATAATCTTCCTAAAAAAGCAAAAGTTGAAGGAGGGGATATTATACCTCACAACGATGTTGTTTTTTGCGGAGCTTATGAAGGAAAAGACTTTGCGAATATTAAAACAGCGAGAACAAACCAATATGCTATAGATTACTTAAAAGATTTATTTCCTAATAAAACCTTTATAAATTTACCGTTAAAAAAAGATGATAAAAATCCGAGAAACGGAATTTTACATCTCGATTGCACCTTTATGCCTGTTGGAAAAGATAAAGCTATTCTTTACAAAGGAGGTTTTGCAAATGAAAAAGACTATCATTTCTTACTTGATTTTTTTGGCACAAATAATGTCTTTGAAGTAACTGACGAAGAATTGTATTACATGAATACTAATGTATTTTCCATTTCACCGGAAGTGGTTATTTCGGAAAATAAATTTGAAAGGCTTAATAATTTTCTGGAAAACGAATGGAATATAAAAGTAGAAAAAGTTCCATACCATGAAATATCAAAAATGGGAGGCCTTCTAAGATGTTCCACTTTACCTTTAATACGTACAAATGAGTAATAAGCAGATAACAAATACCGTATTGATGATAGAACCCGTTTCCTTTGGGTATAATTATCAAACAGCAAAAAATAATTTCTTCCAACAAAATGATTCGGTTTCTGTAGAATCTATTCAAGAAAAAGCAAAGGAAGAATTCAGAAATATGGTTGATAAACTTAGAAAATTCGGAATAAATGTTTTGGTTGTTAAAGATACGGAGCAACCGCATACACCGGATTCAATTTTTCCAAATAACTGGATTTCTTTCCATTCAGACGGTAAAGTAGTGCTTTATCCTATGTATGCTGAAAATAGAAGAGTAGAAAGAAGAGAAGATATATTGGATAGTATAGAGAAGGAAGGATTTATAATTAATGAAATAATAGATTACAGCCGGGCTGAAGAGGAAGATATTTTTTTAGAAGGAACCGGAAGCATGGTATTGGATCGTACTAATGAAATCGCCTATGCTGCCATTTCAGAAAGAACCAACGAAGAACTTTTTATAGAGTTTTGTGAAGATTTGGAATTCTCACCTGTAGTTTTTCATTCTACACAAGAAAAAAATGGTAAAAGATACCCGGTGTATCATACCAATGTAATGATGAGCGTAGCAGAAGATTTCGCCATAATTTGTAAAGAATCCATCCAAGATGTAAAAGAAAGAAAACTAGTAATAGACTTTTTACAAACTACGAAAAAGGAGGTAATTATCATTTCAGAAGAACAAATGAATCATTTTTTAGGAAATACCTTACAACTGGAAAACGATAAAAAAGAAAGATTTTTAGTAATGTCCAATACAGCCTATCAATCCTTGAATCCAGGTCAAATAAATGCCATAAATAAATACAGTCAAATATTGGTATTTGATATTCCCACAATTGAAAAATACGGCGGCGGTGGCGTACGATGTATGTTAGCAGAAATATTTTTACCTAAAGCAGAAAGTTAAAAATCGGCTTTTACTATTAAATAATTTTGTAAATTAATGAAATCCCGTTATATTTGCACCTCCAATTAATTGGCGAGGTAGCTCAGGTGGTTAGAGCGTTGGATTCATAACCCAAAGGTCGGCAGTTCAAGTCTGCTCCTCGCTACAAAATTATAACCCTCATATAGAATTATGAGGGTTTTTTTATTTAAAAATATTTTTGATTATAAAGTAATTAATCATCTTGTTTTCCATCAATACTTTGTCGACACTCTATTTTTTGGGAAAAATAGGGTATGAGAAAAAAAATGAAAAATAAACAAGAAGTAAAACTGATCTTATATAAAAATAAATAGAATATATAGTATAGTTATATTTTAATTATATATAAAAATATATATTTTATTAATATAAAATAAACATTTTTTTGATTTTTATTTGTTTAAGTGTTTTTTATCATTACTTTTCACTCATAAATATTATATGAATTGAATTAACATTTTATATGTATATTTGACCAATTTTTATAAAAATATAGAAGCTTTTAACCTTTGGAAATGCTGGTAAATAAAGTAAATATTTATCTATATGAAGTTGGAGATTTTTATAAATTTTAAGAATATTTAAATTTATAATTAACAGTCGGATCTATATGTTTATAAACAGATCATTATATTTTAAATTAAATTTATTATACAAATAGTTTATTATTAAATAATTTTATTTTTTTATGGAAAGGAATAAATCTTTAGATTCCGCTAAGTTCATTTTAATATTTTTTGTTGTATTAGCACATACTTGTGAATATGATTTATTTACATCTAAAATCAAACTTTTAATTTACATTTTTTCTTCAACCTTTACAATACCCTTATTTATAATCATTTCAGGTTATTTCTCAAAAAATTTAACATGGGATAAGTTTAAAAAATTCTTCTTAGGCTTTGTTTTAGTATATTATTTATTTCAGCTTTTTTATTCAATCCCCTCCATGGCTGCCGGGCATTTCAATATCGTACGATATATACTATTACCCATAGGTCCTCTCTGGTATCTTGCGGGATTAATACTTTGGAGATATTTTATAATACTAATAAAAAAGTTTAATATACCGGCATGGGCAAGCTTACTAATTTCAACGGTTATTTCGTTATCGGTTGGATTTATAAAGATAGATCCTATTTTACATCCTGATTATGTTTCTGCATTAAGAATCTTGGTTTTTATACCTCATTTTTTTGTAGGATATTATGCTCCACAGGATATATGGTTTAGAATAAAAAGTATTAAAAAAATATATTCCGTATTATTTTTTACAATTTTTGGTATTTGGGTTTGTTTATATGGTACAACCTATCATGCATTCACAACATTTGGTGGATATTCCTATAGTGTATTTCCTACCATTACCGATGGATTAGTTCAAAGGATTATTTTTCTTGTTTTTGCCATATTTAGTTCAGCAGCATTTTTTAATATCATTCCGGATACATTCTATAAATTTGGTTCCGCTAGTTTGGGTATCCTTTTATTACATATTATGATTGTATATCCTGTATATTGGGGGATAGTTACTAAACATTTTAGTCATATATCACTTATAGTAGATATATTAGCAACTATAACAATTACTTTAATATGTCTGTTTTTAACTAAGCTAAAAATTATTCAATTAATAATGAATCCTTTGAAATTAATTGAAATGATTTTTTCAAAAAATAAAAAGATAATTAATAAATAAAATAAAAGTTCATAAAAAACAATCATATAAAACTATATGATTGTTTTTTACTAAATAATATTAAACTAACAAAAACTAATTGAAAAATAATTTATTAAAAAATTAAATTGTTTAATTTCACTTTGTTTATAACTCAATTAAAGTATATGAAGATAAATTAAATATAATCAGTTAAATAATTTATTATATCATAAGACTTTCAATTTGCTTAACATATCATTTATTCATTTTTCTTCTTAATATGAACCAGTTTATTAAATAATAATTGATTAAGATTAGTTTGTTTAACTGATCTGGTTTTAAAAATTAATAAAGGAAAAACAACACCAAATGCAAGTGATAATAAAGTAAACCCTGTACGAGTAGCTTTTTCAAGCATTTCTACTAAATAATTAAATTGCAGAGGTTCCCCTTCTTTTAAAGTCATAACCTCGATCAAAGAAATCATAAACTCATAACCCATTTTACCGGGAATAATATTAATGACAGCGGGAATCGTAAATACAATAGGAGGGGTGTGTACTCTATGAGCGAAATATACGCCGGATATACCTACTAAGCTGGCAGCGGCAAAACTTGAAAATACAATTTGATTTTCAAAATAATGTAATAAAACAGCTCGGCAGCTAAACCCCATAGCTCCTAACAAAGCCACCACCCACATCGAACGGTAAGGCGTTCTAAATATAACGGCAAAGCCTATGGATACCCACATAGACCAAAATACTTTTTCCCAAATAGTTACATTCTCACAAACGGTAAAAAAATTAATTAAATCCATATCCAAATAAAAATAATGATAAAAATAGGCCCATAGCGATAACAAAAATTAACATTGATCCGTGTATTCCCCTGGCAATACCTTGTGTAACATATCCTTCTAAAATATCTATGAAAGAATTAATTAAAGGCACACCCGGTATTAAAAATAAAACACTGGCAGCAAAAGCACTTTTAAGATCAAGACCGGTGATTAATCTAAAAATATTCACCACAGATACGGCAGTAAAAGAAGCAATAGTAAAAATTATAAAAATGTTGAATTTTTTTTGAGTTAAAAATTGTCTGGAAAGGATTCCCAAAACAGTCGCAAGGAAAGTTATAAAAAACTCAATCCAACTACCATTAAGAATCCTGCATAAACTAGCTCCGGCAAGACCTACAAAAAACCAAATGGCGGGTTTTGGGTAATGATTAATTGTCTTTATAGAATTAAATTGTTCATTAACGGCATTCACATCCATTTGTTCATGAATCACTCTCCATGATAATATGCTGATCTCGGAAACAATTTCAAAATTTACTCCAATATGAGGTATAGCACGAACTATAGTATGCATAACATGAGTTTTCTTATCTCTCACACTAAGTACAACGCCTGATAACGAAAAAAATAAATCAGCTTCATAACCAAGAGCCCCGGCTATTCTTTGCGTATTTTTTAGTGTTCGCGAAGTATTAGCACCATTCATGATAAGGCTTATAGCAATATCTGAAATAACTTCACTTACAAATTTTATTTCGATTGAAGTATCAGTCATATAGAAGTATTAATTAACAGGTGTAAAATTATAATAAGGAAGTAAAGTTTTGAGATAAAATAACGTAAACCTGATAACAATCACATAAAAGGTACATAATTTAGATAGGCAAGTAAAATATGACTAAAATATTAGTAAATTTGTTACTTATGTTGAATGTAAATTATATAAATATATGAAATCACATTGGCTGTTATTTATTTTACTAATTACATTGGTTTCATGTCAAACCAATAATCTATCAGTAGATTATGATTCAGGATATAATTTTTCTACAGTAAAAACCTATAATTATTATGCAGATAATAAAGTAAAACTTAATAATAAAATAGACAGTACCAATTTTATGAAAAACCTGGATGCGGTGTTGCTTTCCAAAGGTTTAATAAAAGATGTTGATAACCCCGATGTTTATATAGCCGTGGAAGTTTATACCCAACTTACACACCCTGCCAACAGTTCGGTCAATTTAGGAATTGGAGGAGGAAGTGGCTGGTTTGGATTAGGTACTAATGTAGATATTCCCATAAAAAATAAAAGTAAAATTGTTAATTATTCGTTTAAAATCGATTTTGATGATGCAAAAACCAAGAATTTAGTTTGGACATCAAAAGTTGTAGATTCTAAACCTTTTAATACTTCTACCGCTTCTAGAGCTTCCTTTTATAATTCATCAATTAATTTGTTGTTTAAGAAATATCCGCCTAAGAAAATTAGAAAATCCAAACCAAGCAAAACGAACTATTACAATTAGTTTAAATTTAATGATATATACCCCTATATTAATATAATAGGATATTAGAACAAAGAATTATTAGGTTAAGATTATATAGCTTTCTTAAGTAAGATTGTATGATGTATTTTAATATATAAGAATTATAAAGCATATTTAAATCTATAGCAAATGTTTAATCGTTTAAACAATAAATTCGAAAAGATAAAAGATTTATATTTTTTAAACTAAATATCTTTTTAAAGTTAAAGAATCATTTTTTTCAATTTAACAATATTTAAATTTAAGAATTCATTTTGTTTACATTTAATAAAATTATTTTTGAATCATTTGAAAAAATAAGAGATATAATTTTGTACTATCAATCTCCACGCCTATAAAAATATTATCTTTCTTTAATATGATATAACTCATTTCAAATAAAATCATTTAATCGGTTAAATGATATAATTTTACTGCATGAAACCACAAACATAAATGTAATATGAATACAAAATATCTATATTGGATTACTTTCGTTGCAGTAAATGGAGGTTTATTGTTCGGTTTAAATATGGCAGGAATTGCCGGAGCCAATGATCTCATAAAGCAAGATTTCAGTTTAAGCGATAGCGGATTAGGTACGGTTGCCAGTTTTTTAATGATTGGTTGCTTAATTGGAGCTTTTTTTACCGGTAGTATAGCTGAAAAATATGGTCGTAAAAATGTTATGATCATAACAGCAATCATATATATAATTTCATCTTTAGGTTGTGCTTTTGCAACCGGCTTTATAGGATTAACAATTTTCAGGGTTCTTTCCGGTTTCGCTGTAGGAGCTACTTCAGTAGTGGGTCCCATGTATATTTCAGAAATCTCCCCGGCCAATAAAAGAGGAACGTTGGTATCATTCAATCAATTTGCAATAACCATCGGTATCTTTTTAGCCTATGTTTTTGATTATTTCTTGATTAATTTAGGTCAAGAAAGTTGGAGGTATATGTTGGGAGTTCCGGCCCTGTTCGGAATCATTTTTTTACTATATTTAATATTCTCATTTCCGGAAAGTCCGCGTTGGCTCTTAGCTAAGGGAAAAAAAGACGAAGCCGTAGAAATTCTTAATAAAATAGGAGGAGATAGTTATGTGAAAAACGAACTTCCAGAAATGGAAAAATCCATAAATGCTGAAAAGAACAAAGAAAAAGCCAGCAGTAAAGAATTATTTAACGGAAAGACTGGCAAAATAGTTGCAATAGGAACCCTTATAGCAGCATTCCAGCAGATTACCGGTATAAATGCTGTATTAATATTTGCACCGGATATTTTCCGTTCTGCCGGAGTAGGTGGAGATACAGCTTTACTTCAATCCATGATCGTGGGAATTGTAAATGTATTAATGACCATAGTTGCCTTGAAATTAGTGGACTCTAAAGGTCGTAAAACTCTTTTATTATGGGGCGCTTTTGGAATGGCTGTTTCATTAGGATATTTGACATATGCTTTCTTGCAACCTGAAAAAAATAGTGTGGGAGTTTTAATAGCCTTATTAGGATATATCTCCTTTTTTGCTGCATCCTTTGCTCCGGTAATGTGGGTAATTATATCCGAAATTTATCCTAATAGAATTAAAGGATTAGCAATGTCTTTTTCAACTGCTGTTAGCTGGGGTTGTACATTTTTAACTGTGTATTTTGCACCAATTATACGAGCAAATTTAGGAGACAGTGCATTATTTGGAATTTTTGGAATATTTACTGTAATTGCCTTTATTTTTGTTAAATTTTGGATTCCGGAAACCAAAGGAAAATCTTTAGAACAAATTGAAAAAGAATTAGGGCTTATTGACTAAGCTATAAAATACAATTACTATGAAAAGAGTTTCAATTAAAGATGTTGCTTTAAAAGCAGGGGTTTCGACTGCGTTGGTTTCATATGTTTTGAACGGTCGTCATACCGATAGAATAAGTAAACTAACAGCAGAAAAAATAAAAAATGCAGCTAAAGAACTTAATTACCGACCCAATAGCATAGCGCGAAGTCTCAAAGCCAAAAAAACTCATACCATTGCCTTGTTGGTTGCAGATATTGCCAACCCGTTTGCTTCTCAAATAGCAAGGATTATTGAAGATGAGATAAGCAGCAAAGGATATGTAATATTAATTGGAAGTTCCGATGAAAACGCAGAAAAATTGCAGCAATTAATAGATATTTTTCTTACCAGACAGGTAGATGGTTTTATAATTCTACCGGTAGAAGGCTCAGAAAAGTATATATTGGATTTAGCTAAAACCAATGCTCCGATAGTTTTAATAGACAGATATTTTAATAATAATATGGAAATACCCGTAATTACTACTAATAATTACGGAGCATCCTATCAAGCCACAGAACATTTAATAAAAAAAGGAAAAAAGAATATAGGCATACTATCATTTCAAACGGAATTAATTCATATAAATGAAAGAGTAAATGGCTATAAAAGAGCTTTGTTGGATAGGGGTTTAACTATTAAATCAGAAAATATAAAATACATTAATGAAGCGAAAATAGATATAGAAGTTTCCCATGCTATAGATGAATTACTATCAAAAGAAGAACCCATTGATGCCTTATTTTTTGCAACAAATAAATTAGCATTGGCAGGACTTAAAAAATTAATGACGTTAAACATAAAAATACCCGATGAATTAGCACTAATTACCTTTGATGAATCAGAAGCCTTTGACATCTTTAAAGTACCGGTGAGCCATATAAAACAACCTTTGTATGAAATATCCAAAGAAGCTGTAGAAATAATTACCGGCATGATTGAAGATAAAAATTTAAAATTCAAACCGAGAGTGTACAACTCCAAATTAATAATAAAACAATCTTCTTAATAAGATACATAATGAAAAATAATATGAATACGAAGCCCATCATTTGTTTTGGAGAAATATTATGGGATATATTCCCATCAGGAAAGAAAATAGGAGGAGCTCCATTTAATGTTGCATATCATCTTAATAAAATGGGTGTTGATGGAAGAATGATTAGTTGTGTTGGAAATGATGAATTAGGCAGAGAATTGCTTAACAAAGTACAAGAAGCAGCGATTCCGACAGAAGAATGCCAGATAAGCGATAATTACAACACAGGTACTGTAATAGCAGAAATAGATAAAAATAACGAAGCTCATTATACCATTGTAGAACCCGTAGCTTGGGACTTTATAGAATGGAAAGATGAATATGAAAATTTAGTAAAGAATTCACAAGGATTTGTATTTGGAAGTTTAGGAAGCAGAAATAATTTATCCAAAAACACTTTGTCAAAATTAATTGAAGTTGCGCCATATAAAGTTTTTGACATCAATCTACGACCCCCATATATTTCTCAAGAATCGATTATCGATTTTATGAAAAAAGCCGATTTAGTAAAGATGAATAAGGCAGAATTAAGGCTTTTGTTAGAATGGATGGGGAAAGAATATACATCCGAAGAAGATGCCGTTAAATATGTTCGTAAAACATTCTCTTTAGATGGACTAATTGTAACCAAAGGAAGTAAGGGAGCAGTATATTGTGATCAATATCAATATATATATTCAGAAGCTATACAAGTTGAAATTAAAGATACAGTCGGTAGTGGTGATTCTTTTCTGGCCGGATTTTTAGCTAAACGAGCTCAAGGATTTTCAAATTTAGAGGCTATGAAAGAAGCGATTGCTTTAGGAGCATTTATAACCAATCACATAGGAGCATGTCCGGTATATGATTTAGAAGAATTCCAAAAATTCAAACAGGACAAATCGATAAACAGTAACACATTTATAGAAGATCAAACAATCAATTAGCATACTCTAATCTTATCTATATATAGATAAAAAGCAGCTTATATTATTAAGCTGCTTTTTAAATATAAAGATAAAATTAATTAGCAGTTACACGAAGTATTTTTTATCTGTTGAAAGAAATCATTACCCTTGTCATCCACGAGAATAAAAGCAGGAAAGTTTTCAACCTCTATTTTCCAAATAGCTTCCATTCCCAGTTCGGGATACTCCAAACATTCTAAATGTTTAATATTAGTTTGCGCAAGAATTGCAGCAGGTCCCCCTATACTTCCTAAATAAAAACCGCCGTATTTATGACAAGCGTCTGTAACCTGTTGGCTTCTGTTTCCTTTTGCAATCATAATTAAGCTGCCTCCATGGGATTGGAAAGAATCCACATAAGAATCCATTCTTCCGGCAGTTGTAGGCCCCATAGATCCCGAAGCATACCCGGCAGGTGTTTTAGCCGGTCCGGCATAATAAATAGGATGATCTTTTATATATTGCGGTAACTCTTCTCCATTATCCAATTTTTCTTGCAGTTTCGCATGAGCGATATCCCGTCCTACAATAATAGTTCCGGTTAAAGATAGTCGAGTAGAAACAGGATATTGAGACAATTCGGAAAGAATCTCTTTCATCGGTCGATTTAAATCAATCGCAACACCTCCGGCTTCTCCTGCCTTTTGATATTGTTCAGGAATTAATCGGGCAGGATTATCTTCCAATTTTTCAATCCAAATACCGTCTTTATTTATTTTTGCTTTAATATTTCGATCGGCAGAACAAGAAACACCCATTCCAACCGGACAAGACGCTCCGTGTCTTGGTAGTCGTATAACTCTGATATCATGAGCAAAAAATTTACCTCCGAATTGTGCGCCTAACCCTAATTCTCGAGCGGCATTCAATAGCTTTTTTTCCATTTCAAGATCCCGAAAAGCCCGCCCGCCTTCATTTCCTGATGTTGCCAAGTTATCATAATATTTAGTAGAAGCAAGCTTAACTGTTTTCAAGTTAGTTTCAGCCGATGTTCCTCCAATTACAAAAGCAATATGATATGGAGGACAAGCAGCAGTACCCAACGATTTCATTTTTTCAACTAAAAAAGGAAATAATTTATCGGGATTTAATAATGCTTTAGTCTCTTGATATAAATAAGTTTTATTTGCCGAACCTCCTCCCTTTGCAACAAATAAAAATTTATATTCCTGTCCGTATACAGCATATAAATCTATTTGAGCGGGAAGATTGGTTCCTGTATTCACCTCTTTATATAAGTCTAAAGGAGCATTTTGAGAATAACGCAGATTATCAGATGTAAAAGTATTATAAACTCCCTTAGATAAAGCTTCTTCATCATTTCCTCCGGTCCATACCTGTTGTCCCTTTTTTCCCATTATAATTGCTGTTCCGGTATCTTGACAAAAAGGAAGAATTCCTTTAGCTGATATTTCAGAATTTCGTAAAAAAGTAAGAGCCACAAACTTGTCGTTTTCACTGGCATTCGGATCTGATAGTATACTTGCTACTTGTTTTTGATGTTCCGGACGAAGTAAAAATTCAACATTATGAAATGCATGTTGAGCCAGAAGAGTTAAACCTTCCGGTTCTATTTTAAGAATTTCTTTTCCTTCAAATGTAGAGGTTGAAATATAATCTTTAGTTAGTAAATAGTATTCTGTAAGATCTTTTCCTTGTTCAAAAGTTTCTTGATACTTAAAATCCGGTGTTGCCATATAGTACGCCTAGTTTTATAAATTTAACAGCGCTAAAATTATATATTAATAGATTTATAAAACATGACATTTACCGCTTTTAAAGACTATTACGAAATTTATAATCATTATAAATAAAGGAAAAAAAATTTTTAAATAGTGGTTTATATTTACAATTTTATAAAAGAAATATTTAGAAAAAGATTAAAAAAGAGGGTTGATAATTCATCAACCCTCTCTCTCTATAATAAATATCTATTGAAAATTAAATCAATTTCGCCTATCTTAATGTAAAAAGTAATTCTCTATATTTTGTTAATGGCCACATTTCGTTGTCTATTAGCATTTCCAACGCATCAGAATGTTCTCTGATCTTATCAAATAAAGGTTTAACTTTATTACAAAAAGTTTCAGCTTGTTTAGCAGGATCTGAAATAGCGATCGCCTTGTCTCTTTCTTTAAACAATTTATCTACTCCGCTTTTAATTTCTGTAATATGAGAAGAGATATTTTTAATAAGATCCAATTGCTCTTTACACATGGACTTCATTTCATTTTCACCAAAAATATCTTTTAAGCCTTTTGCATTTTCAATCAATTTAGTTTGATAATCAACAGCCACAGGGACAATGTGATTACGAGCCATATCTCCTAATACTTTAGCTTCAATAGAAATCATTTTAGAATATTTTTCCAATTTGATTTCATTTCTGGCCTCAATTTCCTTGTGAGATAAAATATTTAGCTTTTCAAATGGCTCAATATATTTTTTGTTTAATTCAAATTTTAATGCCTCAGGAGTAGTTTTTTTATTTTCCAATCCTCTTTTTTCCGCTTCTTTTACCCAATCTTCACTATAACCGTCTCCTTCAAATAATATAGATCTTGATTCAGTAATATAGTCACGAAGAATATTAAATATTGCTTCATCTTTTTTAAGTCCTTTAGCAATCAATTCATCAACCTCTTTTTTGAATTTTTGTAATTGATAAGCCATTATAGTGTTTAAAACGGTCATAGGCTCACCACAATTAGCTTGAGATCCGACAGCTCTGAATTCGAATTTATTTCCGGTAAATGCAAAAGGCGAAGTTCTGTTACGGTCTGTATTGTCAAGTAATAGTTCAGGGATTTTTCCGACAATATTTAATTTTAAATCCGTCTTTTCATCCGGAGAAAGTTTTCCTTTAGTAACTTTTTCCAATTCATCTAAAACAGCGGTTAACTGAGATCCAATAAATATAGAAATAATAGCAGGGGGAGCTTCATTAGCACCTAACCTGTGATCATTACCTGCCGATGCAATCGAAGAACGTAGTAAGTCACCATAGTCATGAACAGCCTTAATAGTATTGATGAAAAAAGTAAGGAACTGGAGATTTTTCTTAGGATTCTTTCCGGGACTCAATAAGTTTTCTCCGGTATCTGTTGAAAGCGACCAGTTATTATGTTTTCCGCTTCCGTTAACACCATCAAATGGTTTTTCATGAAATAAAATACTTAAACCGTGTCTGCGGCTTACTTTTTTCATGACATCCATTAATAATGAATTATGATCTACCGCTAAGTTAGCTTCTTCAAATAATGGAGCTAATTCAAATTGATTTGGAGCAACTTCATTATGTCTGGTTGTTACAGGTATACCCAATCTCATACAGTCAATTTCCAACTCTTTCATAAAATTTCTTACGCGAGTTGGGATAGAACCGAAATAATGGTCTTCGAGTTGCTGTCCTTTAGCAGGGGCATGACCTAGAAGAGTTCTTCCCGTTAAAACCAAATCCGGACGGGTTTGAAAAAGTGAAGAATCCACTAAAAAATATTCTTGTTCCCAACCCAAAGTAGAATAAACTTTGCTTACATTTTTATCAAAATAGGCTTGACATACTTCAGTAGCTGCTTCATCTACCGATTGTAATGCTCGTAATAGTGGGGTTTTATAATCTAAAGTCTCACCGGTATAAGAAACAAAAATTGAAGGAATACATAACGTTGTATCAATAATGAAAGCAGGTGAAGTAGGATCCCAAGCGGTATAACCTCTTGCTTCGAATGTATTACGTATTCCACCATTAGGGAAGCTGGAAGCATCCGGTTCTTGCTGAATTAATAAGGATCCGCTGAATCTTTCAATGGCCCGACCTTCTCCAATAGGATTAAAAAAAGAATCATGCTTTTCAGCTGTCTCTCCCGTTAAAGGTTGAAACCAATGAGTATAATGGGTAGCACCTTTAGACATAGCCCATTCTTTCATGGAAACAGCAACCTGATCTGCAATTTCTCTTGTGATTTTCTTTCCATATTTTATCGCATCTAAAATGCTTTGATAAGCTTCTTTAGTCAGATATTCACGCATGGTGGATTCTGAAAAGACATTTTCACAATATAATTCAGATAATTTTTTTGGAATTTCTATATGTTTAGGCTGTAAATAAGGAAGCCTTTTTAAAGCATAAAAACGTAATGTTGACATAAAAGGTATTTTTTTTAGAGGGTAAATATAAATATAATATTAAAATAAATCAAATGCCCCTCATTTTTTATACATTATTAATGAAATTTTTTAATAAATCACTCATTGAATTCTTAACATATTATCAAAAAAAAACTTCAATTTTAATAAATAAAATAAAATAAACAAGTAATAAGTATTTTAATATGAGAATGTCATAAAAGCAGAATGTATAAAAAAAATAAATTATTTTATATTCATTTATTTGTTATCGGACTTTATTAAGAAAAAAAATAGATATCTTATTAATAAATAGTTAACTTGTAATACGTTACGAATGGATAAATTTTTCTCTGTATAGTAGATAAAATATTTTAATACGTTTTTTATATGAAATAAAATGTGAGAAACAGAATTCAAAAAGATAGAATATTTAAAATAATTATAAAAACTGGATAATTGTAAAATTTTTGTTTATAAAATCTTGCGTTGGTATAATATTTTCATTAATAATTTTAAATAAATCTCATAAAAGATAAGATTAAAAAGATAAAAATAACAACAATAATTAAAATTAATCAAAAACCTAAAAAACATGGAACATAGAAAAATAGGCGATTCAGATTTATCTTTATCCGTAATAACTTTTGGAGCTTGGGCTGCCGGAGGATGGATGTGGGGAGGAACAGAAAGAAAAGTTGCCGTTGAAGCAATCAAATCAGCTCACGATGCAGGAATAACATCTATCGATACGGCTCCTATATACGGACAGGGAACCAGTGAATCTATAGTAGGAGAAGCTATTAAAGGAATTCCTAGAGATAAAGTTCAAATTTTAACGAAATTTGGAATGCGTTGGGATTTAGCTAAAGGAGATTTAGCCATGCACAGTAAAGACAATTCAGGAAAAGATATCGATATATATAAATATGCCGGAAAGGAAAGTGTTATCTATGAATGTGAACAAAGTTTAAAACGTTTAGGAACCGATTATATAGATCTATATCAACTGCACTGGCCGGAAACCGTTACACCCATAGAAGAAACGTTTGAAGCAGTTGCAAAATTAATCGAGCAAGGTAAAGTACGTCATGCATCCGTATGTAATTGCTCTACATCTCAAATTGAAGCAGCAAATAAAGCATGCAAAATACTTTCCGATCAGGTTCCTTATAGCATGTTAAACCGTAAAATAGAAAAAGATATAGTTCCTTATTGTATTAAAAATAAAAAGTCTATCTTAGCTTATAGTCCAATGGAAAGAGGATTATTAACCGGTAAAATTAAACCGGATCATAAATTTGAAGAAGGTGACGCTAGAAGAGACATGAAGATGTACCAACCGGATAGTATTAAAAGAATTGATGATTTCTTGGCTAAAATTAAACATATTGCAGATGATCAAGGAGCAACACTGGCTCAGTTAGTACTAAAATGGACTGCTGAACAACCGGGGATTACCATAGCCTTGGCCGGTGCAAGAAATGCAGAACAAGCAAAACAAAATGCAAAAGCTGCTGAAGTAAAAATCAGCAAAGAACAAATGGATTTTATCGATTCTGAATTAGCAAAATTATAAAATCATATAAAGAATTATTATGGAAAAACTGACAGGTAAAAAAGCAATAGTTACAGGTGGAAACAGAGGATTAGGAAAAGCAGTGGCTTTAGCTCTGGCTGCTGAAGGGGTAGATGTAGCTATTACAGGAAGAGATGAAAAAACAGTTAAGGAAACTGTAAAGGAATTAGAAGGAAAAGGAATACAAGCTGCATATTCAATTTTTGATGTTTCCAATCAAAAAGAAGTTGAAACGGAAATGGAAAAATTACAAAACAGTTTCGGATCCTTTGATATTTTGATCAACAATGCAGGAATTTCAGCATTTCAAAGTTTTTTGGATATGCCTGTTGATCAGTGGCAAAATATTGTACAAACCAATCTCTTCGGACCTTATTTCATGTCAAGAGCAGTTTTGCCTGCAATGATTGAAAAAAAAGGAGGAGATATCATTAATGTTTCATCCACGGCAGGTTTAAAAGGAGGAGCAAACACTTCAGCCTATAGTGTTTCAAAAGCCGGTTTAATATCCTTGTCGGAATCATTGATGTATGAGATGAGAAAGCACAACATAAGAGTTACAACTCTTACACCAAGTACCATTGCATCAGACATGTCTGTAAAATTATTAAAAATTACGGATGGAAATCCGGAAAAAGTTTTACAGCCGGAAGATTTTGCAGAATTAGTGGTTGATATTCTTAAGTTAAATAAACGAGCCTTGTTGGCAAATGCATCTTTATGGTCAACCAATCCTTAAAATTATAAACCCATAGATAAAGTCCGGCTAATAGTACCGGACTTTATTATTTTAACATTAAAAATAGATGAAAGTATTTATATCCGGCAAAATACCGGAAGTAGGAATAGACATGCTGAAAAAGGCAGGTTATGAGGTCGAAATGTGGACAAATTCGGAACCTATTACCCTTGCAGAATTAATAGATAAATGTAAACAATCCGATGCATATATAAATGTAATGTCTCCTGTGCCGGAAAGTTTTTTTAAAGAAGTTACAAATTTGAAAGTTATTTCCACATTTTCGGTTGGTTATAATCATATCGATATCCAATCAGCCACACGTTTGGGCATACCAGTGGGAAATACCCCGGATGTTCTCAGTAATGCAACGGCAGACATTGCTTTCTTATTACTGTTGAATGTTTCCAGAAAAGCTTTTTTTAATTATCGAAGAATAATCGAAGGAAATTGGAAGCCCGGTTTTTTATCGGTAGAATATTTAGGGCAAGAATTGAATGGAAAGACCTTAGGCATATTTGGAATGGGACGTATAGGAATCAAGATGGCTCAAAAATGTAAAAATGCATATGGGATGAATATACTTTATAATAATAGGCATAAACAAGAAGATGCCGAAAAAGAATTAGGAGCGCATTATGTTTCTTTTGAAGAATTATTGGAACAATCGGATGTAATAAGTTTACATGCGCCTTTAACAGATGAAAATAAAGGTATTTTTAATGCCTCAGCGTTTAAAAAAATGAAGAAAACATCTATTTTAATAAATACGGCCAGAGGTCCTATGGTTAATGAAAAAGATTTAATACAGGCGATCCAAGAAGGTCAAATTTGGGGAGCCGGATTAGATGTAACAGATCCCGAACCCATGAAAGCAGATAACCCTTTATTATGCATGGAAAATGTTGCAGTAACGCCTCATATCGGATCAGCAACTATACAAGCGCGAAATGCGATGTCGGCTTTGTGTGCTAAAAATATTATTGCCGGTTTAAAAGGAGAAAAATTACCTTGCGTCGTTAATCCCGAAGTATATAAATAATTAAAATATTATATTGATTTATAGTAGTGTATGAGCTTGTAAAATCTATATGTGTTTATTTGAAAATTATAATTCCATAGTTAACTTGATAGACATATTTTGATCTAAATTTCCAACTTTATAAGCACCTAAACGAGCATATACGCCAACACCTACCAGGCCTAATAATAGCTTATTTGCTTCAAATCCAACTTCCTGATAATAATCTTTAGGAACATCGAATTCAAAAAGCGAATGAACATCTTTATTCGGCATCCATCCTATAAGACCATTGTATAATACGGCAAAATGTAGAGATTTAAATTCACTTACGCGTAAAGGACGGAAATGGTGGGTAAATTGAAAAGAAATAAATCTATCTGAAAAAAAGGAGGAAGGTCTCATAGTTTCAAAACTTTGAAAGCCTTTAAAAGCAAATCTTCCCCAAATACTGTTTCCGTGCTTCGCAACCCCGTTGCCCTCGAAAGAATTTATAATTGGAGTATCTCCGAAAGTGGCTCCTATATTCCCGATAATTTCGGTTTTGCCTAATTTGGACAAAAAAGTATATAAAGCCGAGAGGTATAAACGATGAATACCTGTACTGTTCTCAAATAATTTCCAAGATTTAGCGTAAGTAAAATAATAATAAGGAGGCTTATCTTGTAATGTATATTTTCCGTTATTCGATTCGATATATTTTACATTGGGAGCATATCGTAAACGTATGGCCGTATTAACATAGTTAAACCAAGTACTTTCATCGTAATCTTTAAATTTATAATGAAAATTCACCCGTTGTCTTTGGAAATCAACCGCAAAAGTAATATCAATATTTTTTAAAAAATCTTGTTGATACGATAATTCTACTTTCCTATAGCTAAAATAATCACCATTGTAAATATTATTTGTTTTAGCCGTAAGCTCATCTTTTGGAGTTAAATATTTAATTTTGGTTCTTCCCACCGGCAGCACATCGGTTTCTGCTTTTATAGATAATTCTCCCCCTTGGTGCTTATTTACAAAAAATGTTACATCTGCTCCTCCCTTAACTTCTTCATCTCGAGTTCCTTTAGCTATATACCCTCCAATACGAGTATTTTTACTGAATTTATGGTTAGTATGTCCTCCTAGTTGATAACGGAAAGATTCATACAGGTTATGACTGAATATACTGTATATATCAAAATTAAAAAATCCCAATTCCAAATCCCCCTCGGTAAGTTTTCTTAAAAATCGTAATTTAGGTTCCAGTTTATATTCTTTTGATATTCGATATAATTCATTATAAGTTGTAGCTTCTCTATGAGTTAAAGAATCATCTCGCAGTGCTGAAATTTTTTCATCTGCATTGTGGGAAACTTCTTTTGAGATAACATATTCATATCCTTTGAAATCATTAGCAGTATAAGAAACATCGTTGGTGAAATTGGTTACATGAGAATCTATGGTTGCCGTAGTAGTTAATCGAGTTATCGAATGCAATCCCTTAGGCAGTAGTTTATTTATTTTTTTGATGAAATTACTGCTTAAAATTTCTGTCTTCATATATTCATCTTCTGTATACCAAATTCCTTCATAGGGAGCATAAGTTATTTCGTAGTATATATTGGAGATTTTCGAATTATTGCCAATTAATTTTACGAGCGCATACGATTCAGAATCTACAAAAACAGTTAGATTTTTGTAAAATTGAGCTTCACTTTTTCCATGAGAGTAGGTATAGATAACATATGTTTTTCTGTTGTTAATATAGACACTATCTACCAATCGGGATATAGTTCCCTGCGTTTCCCTGGGCTTAAGCATTTCAGGATAATCATTGACCATTGATTTTGCAATGGAAAAATTAAAAAATTGCGGATTACTAAATCCTCCTGCTTTATAAGCTGTTACAATGGCTTTTTTACCATATTTTTTATCATATTCATAAAGCATAGTTCTTTCACCAATAAAAACCATGCTTTTTTCTAAAAATCCTTTTAATTTATTGTTTAAAGTATCCAGTTTTCTTTTAGGATGGTTAATATAAGTAACAGAATCAGAAGGCATGTCTAAAGTAAATTTCACATACGAATCAAACTTATATGCATTGAGATGATCAACATTATTTTTACTACTGTTTTCCCATACTTTTTTTAGTATAGATACAGCCTTAGGATCATTCTTTTTTTTAATTTTTTTAAATAAATAAATAGTTTTATCCAGTTTGCCGATCATTTCTATTTTAGGCAAGTAACCATCAACACGAATGATTATTTTGTTTATATTACTATCTAAAGTAATCATTCCTTCAGCATTGGTAAACCCTAACAGGCTATTTGATTCATTGTAAATAAAAGCTTTATCAACAGGTAGATTGGTTTCAATATTTACAATTTTAATGTGTATTTGACAGAAAAGATGTAGTGAAAAAAAGAGAAAAAATAATAGAACTAAGTTGCTTCTTATAGATGTTTGCATTTATAGAAATAATCTTTTTTGCTTCAATTGATTAAAAAATCCAAATATTTAGCTTGTACTGAGATCGTAAATTTATAAAATTATTTTTTATACAAAAATGGTTTAAAGTATTTTAATAACTAAAAAAGCCGATTTATTATAAACCGACTTTTTTTATATCTGAATTAATAATATTTATTAGAATAAAGAAGTGGCGATTTGGACTCTTGCTTCTTTGCGTGAAGGATTCCACATGGCGGTGGCAGAAACAGGTAATTTATATCCGAGAACTGTTACATCTTTAGAAGCTGTAATTCCGGCATTTACAATGTCGAAATCGTGTTTTTCATTACCATAGAAGTTAGATTTACCTGCAAGACCAAAAGCAGCACCGCAGAATATATCTAGATCCACCACTTTCCCTTTTATAATAGGATAATTTAGTCCGGTATAGGTAGACCATCTTTGATCTCCTTTTTCATTTCTGTCTGCCCCGTAAAAAGAGGTTCCATAATCTAGTTTTAAAGGAAAGCTGTCACAGAAGACAAAATATCCTCTGAAATCAAATCGATGTCCGGATGTTTTATGATCATAATTCCAAATGTCATTATCCTTAGCATCTTTTAATCTTCCGGTAGAATTGAATACATCCCATACACCGACACCCCATTTTCCCGTACTATAGTGCAGATAATAATTAATTTCATGATAGTGTTGTCCGTTTGTATCCCCGAGACCTATACCGCCCCAAACTCCCAATTTGAGATATTTTTTATGGTCTAAAGCATAATTAATGTCTACGTCGGCCATAGCACCGTCTGTAACAGTTATACCTCTCCAAAAGTGGTTGGATCGTAAACTTAGATTGAAATCTAATCTTTCTATTTCTTGACTATATAATGAAATAGAAGAAATAAGAACTGTAAGTAAAATAAGAGTTTTTTTCATATTATTGGATTTTAGTTTTTTTTTATTTTAAATCAGCATTGAAATTTGAATGTAAAAATATAAATATTCTACCGGAATAAATAATTTCTTACTAATTATTCGGAAATATATTGAAACTTTTGTATCAATTAGATTAAAAAAATAGGATATTTAGTACAAATATTTTAGAGATTATTATAAAGCTGATAATTATCTTGTCTAAATATTATAATATATTTTTTAGATAGATTTACAGATGCCGAATTCTGCAAAAATTTGAAATTTAGGTTCAGAATTAGCATCAGTAAAACCATCTATATTCTATGGGTACGATTAATCAATCCATGGAAACTATATTGTTAGTTACTGTTTCCATTTGTAATTAGTTTTACAAAAAAATCACAAAAACTAACGCTAAGAACTTTTAGAAGCATTTAATTACTTCTTTTAATTGCTTTATATAATTTATAGTAAATGAAAGTCTTTGAGTGAAACTTTATTTGTCTTCATCATCAACCCAATTAAGTACTCTGCTTACCGCTCTTTTCCAACCTTTTAAATAATGTTCGGCTTTATCTTTATCCATTTCAGGTGTAAATACACGGTCTACAGATCGTTGAGCTTGAAGTTCATCAATGCTTTTCCAATAACCAACAGCTAATCCGGCCAAATAAGCAGCACCTAGAGCGGTTGTTTCCAATGTTTTAGGTCTAATTACATTAAATCCGAAAATATCAGATTGGAATTGCATCATTAAATTGTTAGCACAAGCACCCCCGTCAACTCGAAGTTCAATTTCATGAACGCCGGAGTCAGCTTCCATAGCTTTTATTAAATCATACACTTGGTAAGCAATACCTTCTAAGGTTGCTCTGGCAATGTGTCCATCGGTAGTTCCTCTAGTAATTCCTAAAATTCCTCCACGAGCATAGGGATCCCAGTACGGAGCACCTAAACCGGTTAATGCAGGAACAAAATATACCCCTCCATTATCTGGAACAGTTTTAGCTAAATTTTCAGTGTCAGCAGAGGTTTTAACAATTTTAGCTCCGTCTCTTAGCCACTGAACTACAGCTCCACCAACGAATACACTACCTTCAAGCGCATAATAAGTTTTACCGTTAATTTTCCACGCAATGGTAGTTAATAAATTATTTTTAGATAAAACCGGTTTTTCACCTGTATTCATTAATAAGAAACACCCTGTACCGTATGTATTCTTCGCCATTCCTTTATTTGTACACAATTGGCCGAATAAAGCAGCTTGTTGATCTCCGGCAATACCTGAAATAGGAATTTTTGTTGAGAATAGAGTAGTGGAGGTTTCACCATACACTTCACTGCTTTGTTTTACTTCAGGAAGCATAGATTTAGGAATGTTGAATAATTTTAATAAATCTTCATCCCATTCCAAAGTATGAATATTAAACAATAAGGTACGAGAAGCATTAGAAACGTCGGTAACGTGCATTTTTCCTCTGGTAAGTTTCCAAACCAACCAAGTATCTACTGTACCAAAACAAAGTTTTCCTTGCTCAGCTTTTTCTCTAGCACCCGGAACGTTGTCCAATATCCATTTTAATTTAGTTCCTGAGAAATAAGCATCCAGTATTAAACCGGTTTTTTCACGGATCATATCAGTTAAACCTTGTTCTTTAAGTTCATCACAATATTTGGAAGTTCTTCTGTCTTGCCAAACAATTGCATTGTAAATGGTTTCACTGGTTTCTCTGTCCCATACAATTGTGGTTTCCCTTTGGTTGGTAATACCAATCGCAGCTATATCCAATCCGGATATACCTTTTTTAGCTATTGCTTCGGCAGCAACAGACATTTGCGAAGACCAAATTTCTTCAGGGTGATGTTCCACTAATCCCGGTTTTGGAAAGTATTGGGTATAATCTTTTTGTGCAACCGATACTATTTCTCCTCCATGATTAAATAAAATAGCTCTGGAAGATGTAGTTCCCTGATCTAAAGCTAAAATGAATTTTTCTTTCATCTTTATTGATTTTAGTTATTTAATTTGTCCGTATAAAATAAAACAAAAAATACATTTAAAATAGGATGATTAGTAATTTAATGATCTTTTTTTAAATGTATTTTAAATTTTATATGTTTTTTATTATGTTAAAAAACTCCTTTCGTATTATTGTATAATACGATTTGGTAACTCAATCCGAACCAATCATTAGCAATGCTTGGTCCACCGGTTTCCGCTCTATGCTGATAGAACGCTGTTATTTTTGCCATTCTTGGACTGTTAGGGTATAAATAAAAATTCACCCCGGCAGTATATAAGTAAAGCTTTTCATAGTCAAATCCGGAAATATCTTTATTTCCTTGATTGAAATATTCAAATCTTGCAACAGGTTCAATTTTTGGAGTAATATTAAATCCTGCTAATAAAGAGTAACCTAACTTATTAACCTTAACAAAATCATGTTTAGTATAATCCATATTGTTAGGGGTTACAAATATAGTATTTCCATTTTCATCAACGCTTGTAAATCGTACATTTTTGTAAGTACCGTAATCAAATTTAAATTTGTATTTGTTAGGATTTATATAATATAAAAACCCTGAATAAGCCCAAGCTTGTTTAAAGCCCATTCCCGGAAGATTAACAGCACCCATATGACCACCGAATTCAACATTTTTTACAGGGAAAAAACGTAGGGATGCATCCCAGCTTTTAAATTCTAAACCGTGGTTTCCTTGTCCTTCCGATGGACCATCGTTGAATGAAGACCAATATCTGTCTCGATTGCTGTCGCTATTATGCAAAAAGAAGGCATATCGTACAAAATTTTTAACGTTACCTGAAACGTTAATACCATAATGTCTTAAATCAGGAGCTCCTTGAGCAGCACTTTGATTTTCAGATGTATAAGTAAAGTCGGCTAGATCTAAGTCATAAGCAGATGTTTCATTAGCAGCTCTGTTTCCGGCTCCTTTAAAACGTCCTAACTGTAAATTAAGCAACGGATGGAAATTATATTTAATAAAAGCATCAGAAATTTTGCTTGCGTGTAGGTTCCAAGTTATGCTAGCGCTCAATTTAGGAGATATAGCCATATCTGTATGTAAAAATCCTATTTTGAATGCAGCCGGTTGAAAATTATAGCTTGAATTTGCTTCTTTATGAGGTCCTTTTTCACTAGGAACTTGTTGGTAAATAGTTTCCAGAACCATACCGATTCCGTATTTCAGAGTAGGAGTAAAGCTATTTTCATCTCCTCCCGTTAATTCTTTAATAAAATTTAACTTAATACCTTGAGAAAGTTGGGAGCTATCGCTGTTCATACGTTCCACAAGTGAAGGTCTTTTTTTAATAGAATCGCTGTCTTGTTGGAATTTATCCAGGGAGGCTTTTTGGCCATAGCCTAAAATAAATGCTGCCGTAAAGAAAAGAGATAAAATGCGTTTAAATTTCATGTTAGTTGTTTTTGTTTAGTAATTAATTGGTTTCGTAATGTAGTTGTTGAAATAAGGCAAAGATTTGGTATTTAATGCTTTGCCTTATCTTTTTATGTTAATAAGTGGAACGAAAGAGAATTATTTTTTAGTTTTTTCAAAAATATACAATTCGTGAATTTCTCTGTCATAGCCTGGGTAGAATCCGGACGGCATACCCATTTTAATGATTGCTCCTCTATTATTAAGGATAACGAGGTCATTGGTTACAGGATCAATTGAAAGACCTTCAATTTCTCCGGCTCTTTTAAATTCAGGAATTGATCTAAATAATGAAACTTCCGCACGAGTTTGGTTCGGATCGCTTACGTCAGCAATATAAACATTATCTGCTTCCGGAATATCGGAATCCCCGTCATCAGAAGTTATTAAAAGTTTTCCATCAATATGATAAACCCCTTGTTGCCATTGCGGAGAGGGTTGTAAATGAACTTTACCAATATATTTTCTAGTTTTTAAATCATATTTATATACATACCATCCGGAAGTCCAATCAGACATCCAAGCAATGTTGTTCTTTCTGTCAATAGTAATTCCACTAACTTCCGGTTGTTCAATTTCTCCAAAGTCTATAGAATATTTATAATCTAAAGTTTCAGCATCGTAAACGGCAATTTGAATATTGCGTACAACTCCTGAATCAAAAAATTCTACTCCGGTATAAACTTCTCCATTATAAATATCGATATCTCCGAAATGATTTACTTGTTTTTCAAATTTGGTAAATGGTTTATCGTTTTTTGTAATTAGATTCCCATTTTTATCGTATTTGAATAAAGCGGTGCTGCTTGATACATAGTAGTAATCTTTGTCTATAGCAATACCTTGTCTTCCTTCAACAGGAATAACTTTTTTTAGTTTGTAGCTACTCCCTGATTTTGCTAATTTTTGAGCATTCATGGAAGTGAATCCAACTACTAATAGTGCAAGTATTAGTTTTTTCATGATCTTTTTTTTGTAACGTTAATATTTATTTTATTTTTTATTTTGACTCGTTTATTTATTCTTTATTGATCAACTAATGGCTAGATTTTTTACTTCGTGTTTTTTTATAAGATTATTTTTATTAATAGGATCTGATTAAAAAATGAAATGTGATAGTAAACGATTGACGCGTATCTAATTTTTAAATTTTAATTAGGTGAAATTTTGATAAGTAGTTTTTTACTGTTTGATGAAAGGGTTATTTTCAATTTTGTTAAACTTCTTAAGAAAACAACATTTAAACTATATCGAAGTAATAAAATTGAAAATAACCTATAATTTTTTTGTTTAGTAGCCTAAATCTGCCAATATAGTTTTAGCATCTTGATAAGCCGGTCCTCCTTCTCTGAGTTGCTTTTCATGATAGAAACGAATTGTAAGATCCGATTGATTGGTAAACATTCCATCATAAAAAGAAAAATATTTAATCATTTGTCCCTCATTATCGAAAGAATAAGGATGTATTTTCATACCTGATTGGTGTATTAATTCTGCTTGCCAAGGATTTAATAATTCCGGCCAATTGTCGGGTGGAGTTCCTCCGGCAATAGAAGGACCAATAAACTGTGCTAAATTTTCAATTCCGAAATTAATATGTTTTATATAAGTGGCTTGTTGATCATCATGTATATCATCCGGCCCGGTACCTTTCCAAAATAATAAAGCGGTTGGAATTTTTCCTTTAAATAAATCTTTTAAAATCAGTAAGCTATTATGAGAAAAAGTCTGTAATACAACTTTTCCATTGGTATTTCCGACATTTACTTTACCGTTTTTGAAATGGGCGGTTTCTGTAGCCGGTTTTTCAATAATGTTCCATCCATGTCGATTCAATTCCTTTACTAAAGCATGCTCTATCCCGGGATTTAAACTGGGCTCTTTAGTTTCAATATAAATTCCGGGTCTGTTTCCATTATCTGCCGGGTCATCTTCATATTCAAAAGTATATTTTCCGTTTATTTTTTTCCAAATTCTTTCTCCGTTAGAATCTCTTTTTAAACGTTTTCCTTGTGCAAACATTAGTAAGTCTTCCAAGGTACTGATATATTGTTTTTGGGAAGAGAAGCTTGGTCTAGCTCTGTCGGGAGATGTATTTTTATCATGGTTAAACCAAGTACCGGCATCCAACTTTAATAATTCTTCATAAGTAAAGGTAGAGGCAGGTTGAGTTGCTCTGTCCGGATAGATATCTTTTATATTGGATGTTCGGGTCAGTACATTGTCATGCACTACTAAAATTACGCTGTCTTTGGTAATTTGAAGATCTGCTTCCAAATAATCGGCTCCCATATTTCGCGCCCATCTATATGCGGACTCTGTAGACTCCGGTGCCCAATAAGAGGTTCCTCTATGACCTATTACGGCATTTTCAGGAACATAATCCCTTACTTTTTGCATTTCAGGAGATAAATGAAGAACTTCTTCTTTACTGTTTGTGGATGCGTTATCATCGCTACTGCATGATAAAGCTATCATACTTAAACATGCTAATGTAACCAGCTTATTATTTCTCATATAACTATTATAAAAAAGTGAATTTAGTTTGAATTTAATTTTTGAGATATCTTGCTACTTGATGGTATTTCTTTTCAATGCTAATAGGTTTTGATTGTGAAAAATTTTATTGGTGGCTCTATTTACATCATATTTAAAAACAGGATTTTTAACTAACTCATGTTTTATCTTTTATCAATCATTATTTTTTCAAATAATTTTCAATTAAACCAGAGCTTTTATTCAGTAATGGATTTATATATCCATTTGTAATTCATTCCAAAAAATTTTATCACAATCAAAACTTATTAAAAACAGAAAAAGAATGTATTTTTATATTGTTATTTATTTTTATCCAATTCTTGTTCTTTTTTGTAAGTGAAAGCCATAAATATAATGGATAAAATGCCGCTGCCAATTAACAATTGGAAGCTTGCCGACCATCCAAGGGATTCAACTACTTTTCCCATAACTATATTAGCAAGTAATGAAGTACCGATAAAATAACCGAAGAAACCGGTAAGACCTGCAGCAGTTCCTGCAGCATTTTTAGGAGCTAAATCTAATGCTTGAACACCTATTAACATCACCGGACCATAGATAAAGAATCCAATTGAAGTTAATGCTATTAAATCAACTAATTTACTGTCCGGATTTTGCCAATACACAACTATTGATACAATTACCAATAACATAAATATAATGGTAGTCATGGCTCTTTTCCCTTTAAATATCTTATCACTAACCCAACCACATAATAAGGTTCCCGGTATAGCAGCCAATTCATAATAGGTATAGGCATTGCTGATATCACTTTGGGAATACCCTTTTACTTCTGAAAGATAGGTAGGAGCCCAGTCTTGTACTCCGTATCGGATAAAGTAAACAAAGGCGTTTGCGAATGCAACGAACCAAAGCATTTTGTTATTTAAAACGTATTTGAAAAATATTTCTTTAGTCGATAATACTTTTTCGGAATCTTTAGAATAATTAGGAGGGAAATCATTTTTATATTCTTCAATGCTCGGCAAGCCGCATGCTTGAGGATTGTCACGAATAAGAATATAAGAAATTATGGCGATTAGGATGGCAATTCCTGCAGGAAACCAAAACATTCCTACTTTCCAGCTTAGAACACTCATACTAAGAGATGAAGCGAAAAGAATTCCCCATTTGGTTACCTGACCTAATAATCCACCACCAACATTGTGAGCTAAATTCCATATAGCCATTTTTGTTCCCCTTTCTTTAACAGAAAACCAATGAGTCATCACTCGTCCACAGGGAGGCCAACCCATACCCCCGAACCAACCCACTAAAAATTGGAAAACGGCCATTACGGTAATATTATACATTCCTATGGAAGTTCCTGCTATAATGGTTGAAACCGCAGCTAAAATTAATCCTAAAGGAAGGAATTTTCTTGCATTACTTCTATCTGAAATCCCCCCCATGATGAACTTAGATAAACCATACGCAGTAGCATTGAATGAAAAGGCAATTCCGAGGTCTGATTTAGAAAAACCCATTTCAACTAAATAAGGCATAGCCAATGAAAAGTTTTTTCTAACAAGATAATAGGCGGCATATCCTATAAATATTCCTATGAAGACCTGAAGCCTCAATTGCGTATAGGAAGATTTAACTTCCGATTCCGGCTTACGTTCAATAGGCTTAGGTGGAGCTAAAAAATTTGACATTTTTTTAATTTTATAATAGAGTTAATTATTTTTTTAATGAAAAAATGATAGACAACTTATTTTAGTAATTAACTAATAAATATCCTTTGGCTAAATCTTGGAACTCTTTAGTTTCTTTAGCAACCCAATTGTCATCATATCCTAATTCGTTAGCTATAATTTTTGCTACCGATTCAGCTGCATCTATAGCAGCGCGCGCATCAACAAATAATAGTCGAACTCTTCGGGCTAATATATCTTCAACTTTTTGCGCCATCTCTTGTCTAACAGCCCATACAATTTCAGCTTTTGTATAGTCATGGTTTGGATGGATTTTTTCTGCATATTCAGGATTTTCTTGCTGAAGTTTTTTGATAGCCGGTATATCGGAACCATAAACATATAAATGATTGGTTCTGTCTACTTGATTTGCCGGCATATTCCCGTGAATGGAAAGATTAACTGTTTTACAAGGTTTACGGTCAATTTTTCCGGTCTCTATGGCTTTATCTATAAAGTCTTCTGCCATTTGTCGGAAGGTAGTCCATTTCCCACCGATAATACTTAATAATCCGGTTTCTGAAACTAAAATTTTATGATTTCTAGATACTTCTTTAGTGCTTCCTCCTTCTTTATCAGGAGCCGCTAATGGTCTTTGTCCCGCAAAGATGGATAATACGTCTTTTCGAGTAGGTTTTTTAACAAGATATTGAGATGCTGTATTAAGTACAAATTCAATTTCTTGTTCCAAAGCTCTAGGCTCTAAACTTGGGTGATCAACTAACACATCTGTGGTACCTACCACTAGTCTGTTATGCCATGGAACGGCAAATAATACCCTTCCGTCACTGGTTTTAGGAATCATCAAAGCATTATCTCCCGGTAAGAATGATTTGTCTAATACTAAGTGGATCCCTTGACTTGGAACAACTGTTTTTTTATGGTTAGGGTCATTCATATTAAGGATGTCATTAGTAAATACACCGGTGGCATTTAATACTACCTTTCCTTTTACTTCGTATTCGGTACCGTTAATTTCGTCTTTAACTTTTACACCTGTAATTTGGTTTTTATCATCTTTGATTAAACCGGTTACTTTCATATAGTTTAAGATGGCTCCCCCATTTTCTACAGCAGTTTGGGCAAGATTTACAGCCATACGAGAATCGTCAAACTGTCCATCGTAATATATTACCCCTCCATGTAGACCGTTAGGTTCCACGGTAGGTAGCATTTCCAGCGCTTTGTTTTTACTGATATGCTCGGATTTTCCTAAGCTAAGTTTTTTCGAAAGCATATCATATATTTTTAGCCCAATGGTGTAAAAAGGACCATCAATCCATTTATAGTTAGGTATAACAAAAACTTGTTTTTTCGCAAGGTGACTGGCATTTCTTTCCAAAAGACCTCTTTCTCTTAGTGCCTCTTTTACTAAGGCAATATCTCCTTGTGCTAAATATCGTACACCTCCATGAAGTAATTTTGTAGAACGACTTGATGTTGCTTTTGCAAAATCATGAGCTTCAAATAAAACGGTTTTATATCCTCTTGTTGCTGCATCTACAGCTGCTCCCAAACCACTTGAACCGCCACCAATTATAATTACATCCCATTCAGAATTTGTATTTAGTTTTGATAATTGATCACTTCGTTTCATTTTGTTTTAATTTAATTGTTTTTTGCTTCTTTTCTGTTGTCGGTAAAATTACAAAAAAAACAATACGAAACAGTATGAAATTTTTTAATATACAATTTTCTGTTGAAATTCCTATAAATTTTAGTTAAAAATTTGATAAAATAAAGGTACAGGCTGTTAATTAATGGAATAAAAATAAAATAATTTATTGACTATATAGTTATTAATGATAATTTAATTGACATATTGATAAAATGTAATAAAGATTTAGATTTTATTCTTAACTTTAAACTTTCAAAAATTTCTGATCATGATTAAGCTTAATAGAAGGCAGCAACTTATTATCGATGAATTAGATGAGCATAATTTCACTAAAGTTAATGAGCTTTGTGAAAAATTAAATGTTTCGGCGGTTACTATCAGAAAGGATCTTCAATATTTGGAAAATACCGGTCTTTTATATAGAACACATGGTGGAGCAAGTAAGCAACCTCTCTATGCTTTCGAAAAAAATATTAACGAAAAAGAATTTGTGCAAGTAATGCAAAAACAAAAAATAGCGAAAGCTGCACTTAAGTTCGTTAACGATCAGGATTTTATTATTTTAGCTTCAGGAACTACTGTATATTATTTAGCAAAAATCATTTCAGGATATGAAAAATTAACGATCATTACCTCTTCGTTAAGTGTATCTATGGAGTTGAGTAAGGATTCTTTTATTGATGTAATTCAGCTGGGGGGAAATCTAAGGAAAAGCTCCATTTCCGTGATAGGATCTTTAGCAGAATCCGAATTAAAAAAATTTTCATGTAATAAATTGTTTTTGGGGATAGATGGCATAGACCTGGACTTTGGTCTTTCAACCTCCAATTCAACAGAAGCCCATCTTAATAAAGTAATGATAGAGCAATCGGAGAAAGTCATAGTTTTGGCTGATTCAACTAAAATAAATAAAAGAGGGTTTGGTCAGATTTGTTCCCTTGATAAAGTAGATGTTTTGATTACAGATAATGATATTACGGAAAAAGATCTTACCACTTTAGAAGATAACGGAATAGAAGTAATTGTTGCCAAATAAATTTTGATTTGTTTATAAAAAAACCCTTATGAAAAATCATAAGGGTTTTTTACTGAAAATATAATATCAATCCTTTAATGCATTGGCAATTATACTAAGGGGATGTTCACATTTTTTAGTGGTAAACATTTCAATTTGCCATTTACAAGTTTCGCAATCGGTTGCAACAAGATCGAAACCTCCCGTTTCAATTTGATTAAATAATGGATCACCAATTTTTTTAGAAACTTCGTGATTTTCTTTTTTAAATCCAAAAGTTCCGGCAACTCCGCAACAATTAGATTCCAAAACGGTTACTTCTACATTTGGTATAAGTTTTAACAATTCAACGGAATAATACGTCCATCCTAATTTTGCCATGTGACAAGGGGTATGATACGCAATTTTTAAAGGTTTATTTTTAAACTTAAGTTTAGTGTCAGAAGAACTCAGTAATCGGTAAATGTATCGAGTAGCTAATTCTACTTGATCTTTAACGGAACTATTATCTACTCCCAAAAGATGAGAATGTTCATCACGTACAGTAAACGTACAGGAAGAAGAAGTAGTGATTACCGGAAGTTTTTTGTCTATTACGGATTTGCGAATTTCAGCTTCATCGATAGTCGCGTTTTTCTTAGCTTTATCTATAAAACCGTTTGATATTAAAGCAATACCACAACATCTTTCTTTTTCAAGAAGTTGAATCCCTATGTTCAATGAGTTAAGAACTTTGATCATATCCTTTCCAAGCTGCGGATTATTATAATTTACATAACAACCGTGAAAATAAGATACTTGTGTTGGATATTTTTTTTGTTCTTCAGCAACATTTTTGTACCAACTTCTGAACGTACCGAATGAATATTTGGGAAGGCTTCTTCTCTTATCTATTTTTAAGATAGGCTCAATTAAGCTTTTAACCGGTTTAAAAGAAGTCATTGCATTCACAATAGGAGCAAATGGAGTAGCCAGTGTACCCATAAAGTCCGTGTGAGCAAGAATTACATCCCTTAAAATAGGTTTTTTCTTGCTGTATTTAATGCGAGCCATTTGGATTATATCTCCAATCTTAACGTTAGAAGGACAAGCAACTTCACATCTTTTGCAGTTAATACAATATTTTAAAGACTCGTCATAAAATTCAGGGTCTTTTAAACGTAATCTTTCTCCATCAGGGCCGGAATGTTTTGGCCCCGGATAATCGGGATTTACTTTGGATACGGGACAATACACCGTACAGATCGTACATTTAATGCATTGTTCGAAATTATTTTCACTTTTATTGAGCAATAGGTTCATAGGTCTTTTCTTTAATTAAAATTTGTTCAGCTACATATAATGCGGATAAAAAGGAAACACCTGCACCGCATCCTTCTTTTAATGGATTGAACCCACTAAGAATGGCACCTGCCACATATAGATTATCGATAGGCATATCGTTTTTTATACCGTGAAAATTTTTGTCAGTTTTAACACCAAACTGTTGATAATTTTGCTTTTCAAATAAATTACTATTATACCAATCTGCTCGATCTTGTAAATAATCCGTATCAAGGTCAAATACAGGTTCATAAACTTGTTTACTATCAGCTAATAATCCTTGACTAAAAAAGCTTCCGGAAGAAAGTATTACGTTTTTGGAAGAAATTGGAATATTTCCGTGGTTAAGTGTATATAATTCGGTAACTTGATTTCCTTCAATGTTGGCATGGGTTACGCTGTCTCCCAGCATAAAAATACCGCCCAATTTTGTGAAATAATCTTTTAGATATAATTGAGTACTAACACCTACTAGGGAAGGAGGGAAGGTCGGTATTAAATATATAGGTTTTCCTACCTTTTGAATGAGTTTAGGTAATACATCCGCATTTCTAAAGCCAATACAATCAGGGAAAATAATAGCATCGCATCCTTGACTTTTTTCAGTGAGAATTTTAGCCAGAAGATATTGGTTAGCTTCTTTGTCAAATACAAAGGACAGGTTAGTAGATCTAAATTCGCTCGGATTTTTTCTGATTGTATTTAATTCCGGTAAGTTGAAATAGTTGATGGTAGTTTCCACACCTATTTTTTCAAATGCTTCCGAAATAAAATCAGGATTAAAATCTAAAAATCCCTCAACATTTATAATTGCTGCTTTTTTAATTGGAAATTTTCCATCTTCAAAAAAAGCAAAATTTGGCATGGTTAACCAAGTGGGTTTTATCATACCCATAGGGGTAATTCGATAATGATTTTTAGTTGAAGACCCTTGGATTTTTATTCCAATTCCATTTAGAAAATTTTTAGCTTCTTGGGCTAATTCTTTAAATTTAGATTCGCCCATTTTGGTATATGGATGATTCGGCGCTTGTTTAGAAAGTTCTGATAGGGAAGCTTCCGGGTTATTAACAGGCGTTCCGTCCGGAAGATTGTTTAACAAATCGAAAGAACCTGAAAAAAAATGTAAAGCACTTTGTCCGGAAGAGATAATAGCACATTTTTGCCCTTTCTGAATTAATCTAATTCCACTAACCAATCCGGTTAAACCACCTCCTACTATTACTGTATCAAATTTCATCTTTTGCTTTTTTAATTTGTTCTTGTGTCATATCTAATCCGCATACTCCTTCATAAACCCAACTGGTAAATTCACTCTCTCTTAAAGTATCGCCCCAGGCAATAGGACGTATACCTTTCCATCTTTCATTAAGGAAAATGGTTAAATCTTCTTTAGATTTATCCGGGCTTAAAACTTGATAATGGTTCATTAATCCGGCTGCTCTACAGGCACAAAGTTCTCCTTGACAGGTTCCCATGCCAACACGAGTTCTTCTACGAAGATCAATTAGATTGTTGACATGTAATTCATTAATAGCATATTCGACTTCTCCGACTGATACTTCCTCACATTCACAAACTAAACTATTTTCCGTAACCTTGTTTGCTTTTAAATTCTCTGCCATATCTCCCAATCTGTAAATGGCAGATTTACGTATGGTAGTTGGTACTGAAGTCATTTTTTGATTTATTTCTTCAGTACTTTGTTGAGATCCCGGAAGATTGGATTCAGCGGTTGTACAAGGAGTTGTATTATTTAATTTTTTACATACTAAGTCTGTAGCCCATTCAGCCATTAATCGGTACGTCATTAATTTACCACCGGTAATGGTGATAAAACCTTCCAGACCATCTCTTGTAGCATGGTCTAATAAAACGATACCTCGGCTAACATTACGTCCTGAAGGATCATCATCGGAAGCTACTAATGGTCGCACCCCTGCATACCCACGTAATATTCGGGTTTGAAGCAGGGTAGGGGATAGTTTTCCACCTTCACGGATTAAGATGTCTACTTCTTCAGGAGTAACATACATATTGTCAATTTCTTCGTAAGGGACATGGGTGGAAGTTGTACCTATTAAACAAATGGTGTCTCCGGGTACGAGGATATCAGAATCTGCAGGTTTACGACAACGGTTTAATACCATATTGTTAACTCTGTGTCCAAAAATAAGAAGCGATCCCTTCGCAGGAAACATTTTTATTTTTAAATCAGCATATTCCGCAATTTTTTGCCCCCATATCCCTCCGGCATTTACTACCACAGAAGCATATAAATTTTTTTCTTGTTTGGTTATATGATCATAAACTTTTACTCCGATGACTCTGTTTTGTTCTTTAATTAATCCTAAAACTTCATGGTAGGTTTCAATAGTTGCTCCATGTTGTTTAGCATCTACTATATTAGAAAGAGTTAAACGGAACGGATCTACAGTTCCATCCGGTACAACTACAGCACCGATTATGGAAGAATTCGCAGAAGGCTCTAAATGTAATGCCTCTTTAGGGTCGATGGCTTTAGCATCAATTCCTGCAGTATGACAAGCCTCTATAAATTTAGATTGAAAAGCAATATCGTCTTCCGGTAAGGTTAAAAAAAGACCGTCTGTTTTTTCAACACAATGGCTGGCGATACGTTTTAAGATCATATTTTCTTTGATACATTCTTCAGCGGATTCTCTATCAGTAACCGCATAACGGCTGCCGCTATGTAGTAATCCGTGATTTCTTCCCGTAGCTCCTGTAGCTATATCGTGACGCTCTAACATAAGCGTACGCAATCCTCTCCTTGCACAATCTCGGGCAGTTCCGGCACCGGTCGCACCTCCTCCGATAACAATTACATCCCAAGTGTTAGTTTTACTAGAATTAGATAATTCTGTTTTCACAAATGTTTGGTTTTATTTTAGTAGCAAAATTACGAAAGAAAACGAAACAATATGGAGTTACTATTCTGATATTAATCATTTTTTTAAAAAACAGATAAGATAATTTTTTCTTATCAATATATGATTGATGAATTAGATTAATTATTACTTAATTAATTGTAAAAGTTTTAATTAATTAAAATTTATTTACAAATTATTATGATGAAAATTTTTCTAAAAATTTTCTAATAGGGTCTACTATTACTTTTGTTTTTATCTGAAAAAGCGGTTTTAAAACGTAAGTAATGGTAAAATATTATAAGGGAGAAATGGTGATATTTAACGATGGAAAATAAAATAGATATATAGATATAATGACCTGTATTTTTTTGTATACTATCTTTATAAATTATAAAATGAAAGATAAGAGTATATAGAACTAAAAGACTTGATAATCAATGAAATTATTTCATCATTTAAAATAAGGTTTCTAATAGTTAAAAATTATTGTTGTAGTTTTAAAATTGTTGTAGTTTTAAAATGACATTGTTTTGTATGAACGATATAAAACGAAGTATTTTCATATTCAAATAAAAAAAGTTCCTTAATCAAGGAACTTTTTTAATATTATTAAGGAAATTTAGGGAATTTTTTAAAATCGGGTTTACGTTTTTCCAAGAAAGCTTTTTTACCTTCTTGGGCTTCATCCATTAAATAATACATAAGGGTAGCATCTCCGGCTAGTTGCATTAGACCATGCTGCCCGTCAAGTTCAGCATTTAAACAACGTTTTATCATACGTAATGCCATTGGACTTCGTTGCTGCATAATTTCACACCATTCTATGGTGGTGTCTTCAAGTTGTTCCAAAGGAACAACTTTATTTACCATTCCCATTTCTCTTGCTTCTTCAGCGGTATATTGTTGGCATAGGAACCATATTTCTCTTGTCTTTTTTTGACCAATACTTCTGGCAAGGTACGATGAACCAAAACCACCGTCAAAGCTTCCAACTTTCGGACCGGTTTGTCCAAATTTAGCATTTTCGGAAGCTATTGTTAAATCACAAACGACATGAAGCACATGTCCTCCTCCGATAGCATATCCGTTTACCATAGCAATTACCGGTTTAGGAATTTCCCTTATTTTTTTATGTAATTCCAATACATTTAATCTAGGTACTCCATCTTCTCCTACGTAGCCGCCAACACCTTTTACATTTTGATCACCTCCGCTGCAAAAGGCTTTATCTCCCGCTCCGGTTAGAATAATTACATCAATTTCGGGATGCTCTCGACAGTATTCCATTGCTTCAATCATTTGAAAATTGGTTTCCGGTCGGAAAGCATTATAAACTTCCGGTCGATTAATAGTTATTTTTGCAATTCCATTCCAGTATTCAAATAAAATATCAGAGTATTCTTTTATGGTTTGCCAATTTCTAGCCATATTGTATTAGATTTATTTTATTGATAATTTTCAAATTTAGGTATTTAATACCTATTATAAAAGTAAGAGTAGTATGCCTTCTTGTGTTTTACCACCAAACTATGGCAATTTTAGGGATAACGGACAAAGCTTTTTAAATTAACTTTGTACATAATTTAAAATCTTAAATGATTAGTAAAGATCAATTATTGTTTGTACTGATTGATTTTAGAAAATCTTTTTACTTGATAAAAGGTATAAAATTCTAAAAATGTGCTTTCCACTGGTTTTTTATTTGCTTTGGAATTATTGAGTAGCAAATTCCCAATAATACAAACCATAAAGGAGTAAAAATGAGAGCCTGTCTTGTGTCTTCTTTAAACCAAAAAGCCACAATGAGAAATAAGAAAAACAATAAGGATAAATAAATGGATAGAAGACCTCCGGGAACTTTATAATTTGATTTTCGGTGAAGTTCGGGTTTTCTCTTTCGGAATGAAATATAGGATATGAGGATCATAGACCAAATAAAAATAAAAAGTACGGTAGCTACCGTAGTTACCAATGTAAAGGCATACATTATATTTTCGTTTCCATAGCAAAGGATTAGTACGGAAGGGAGCAAACAGATGCAGGAGAACGTTAACCCATAGGAAGGAACAGAAGCTTTGGAAAGTTTTCGGAAATAAACAGGTGCTTTTTTACTTAACGAAAGACCGTATAACATTCTACTGGTTGAAAATATCCCGCTGTTAGCAGAAGAAGCAGCGGAAGTAAGTACTACAAAATAAGTTATACTGAATGCAGCAGTTATTCCGGCAAAAGAAAATAAAACAACAAAAGGACTTTTGTCGGGGTCTATAGTTCTCCAAGGCATTACCGACATGATTACGGCTAAAGAAAGTACATAAAATAGAATAACTCGAACAGGAATGGCATTAATGGCTCTAGGAAGAGTTTTTTCCGGATCTTTAGTTTCAGCAGCTGTCGTTCCTACCAATTCTACTCCAACAAATGCAAAAGCGGCGATTTGAAATCCTGCAACAAATCCGGTAAATCCGGTAGGGAAAAATCCGCCATCGTTCCATATATTGGAAAGCGAGGTAGTTACTCCGGATGGAGATTTGAAATGATTAATTATGAATAGTATACCGATTGCAATAAGGGAAATTATGGCAATAATTTTAATTATGGCAAACCAAAATTCTGCTTCTCCAAAAAGCTTAACGGTTAATAGATTTAAACATAAGAATAATATTATACAAGCTAAGGCAGGAATCCAGGGCGCAACCATATTCGGAAAAAGATATTCTACGTATCCGGAAATAGCGATTAAATCAGCGCTTCCGGTAACTATCCAGCAAAACCAATAAGTCCATCCCATAAAAAAACCTGCCATAGGGCCTAATAAATCGGTGGTAAAATCGACAAAAGATTTATAGTTAAGATTGGAAAGGAGCAATTCGCCCATGGCTCTCATGACAAAAAACAAAATAAAACCTATAATGGTATACACCAATAAAATTGATGGACCTGCCAAGTTTATGGTTTTTCCCGATCCCATAAATAATCCCGTTCCGATAGCTCCTCCAATAGCAATGAGCTGTATGTGTCTGTTAGTTAAACTCCTTTTTAACTGATTGTTGGAATTATTCATGTATTCAATTTTTTTCTTAGTTATGTAATAATTAATTGTTTTGTTGATAAAATATAGTATAAAATTACATTTTTTTATGAAGTTTCACATATAAATTAAAACCTATTTGTGTTTCTATTTAAAAAATAAGTATATTTAAGAATATCCATATTTTTGTAAAAAAGATAATTCAATGGAAAATCGTGTCTTAAATTCAAAAATATTTTATAATCCCGGAAAAATGCCCTTATTGATTTTTCACGGTTTATTTGGAATGTTGGACAATTGGGGGACTTTAGGAAAAAAATTTTCTGAAACCAATGAAGTACATCTTATCGATTTACGAAATCACGGTAGAAGTTTTCATTCGGATGAGATGAGCTACACAACTATGTCTGATGATATTGTTAATTATATGAAACATTATTCATTAGATAAAGCCATTTTATTAGGACATTCTTTAGGGGGAAAGGCTGTTATGGAATGCGCTGTTAAACACCCTGATCTTGTTGAAAAATTAATAGTTGTTGATATGGCTCCTAAAGCCTATCCTCCACATCATCAGCAAATTTTCAAGGCATTGGAAAGCGTTGATTTTTCAAAGGCAAATGAAAAAAAAGATGTTGAAAACATGTTATCTCAGCATATAAGTGATGCCGGAATACTGATGTTTTTAATGAAAAATGTTTACAGAACGGAAGATAACCGTTTCGACTTTCGTTTTAATTTAAAAACCTTAAAAGAGAAATACAATCAGTTAATAAATAATACAATTTCTTTTGGAAAATATGAAGGTCCTACTTTATTTATTGCCGGAGAAAAGTCTAATTATATTTTGAAGGAAGATGAATTTTCGATACGTCAACAATTTCCAAATGAAAAAACAGTTGTTATCCCCCATGCAGGGCATTGGGTTCAAGTAGATAATCCTACAGTTTTTTATGAAACTGTAAGCACTTTTCTTCAGTCTTAATTTATAAAGATTTTATCCGCTTTTAAGTTATAAGAAGAAATTTTTTACACGTACATTCTAATCTAAGGATTATAAAAGTTAGTATAAGAGAAATTTAATATACGTTGGAGACAGATTGATTATTGGAAAGGGGGAAGAACGTATCTTTACAAGAGTAAGAAGGATGGATCGAACATTTTCTACCTTAAATTTTAAATAATATGAAATACTACATAATTGCGGGAGAGGCCTCAGGAGATTTACATGGTTCTAACCTCATGAAAGAAATTAAAAAAGAGGATCAAAACGCAGAATTTCGTTTCTGGGGAGGAGATTTAATGCAAGCCCAAGGGGGAATAATGGTTAAACATTATAAGGATTTATCTTTTATGGGTTTTCTTGAAGTAGTGGCCAATTTAGGTACTATACTGGGTAATATTAACTTATGTAAAAAAGATATTACTGCATATAAACCCGATTGTGTCATCTTTATTGATTATCCCGGATTCAATCTTCGCATTTGTAAAAGTGTGAAAAAATTAGGGATAAAAACATTTTATTATATATCTCCTCAATTATGGGCCTGGAAATCCGGAAGGGTAAAGATTATTAAAAAATATATTGATCGAATGTTTGTAATTCTTCCTTTTGAGAAAGATTTTTATGCTAAATATAATTATCCGGTGGATTTTGTGGGGCATCCTTTATTAGATGCTTTAAATTCATTACCGGAACTTGATCAAAATAAGTTCAGAAAAGAGCATGGTCTCTCGGATAAGCCCATAATAGCATTACTTCCGGGTAGTAGAAAACAAGAGATTAAAAAGATGTTATCTCAAATGTTATCGGTGGAAAAAGATTTTTTATCTTATGAGTTTGTCATTGCAGGTGCGCCCTCTATTGAAATAGAGTTTTATCAACAATTTTTGAATTCACATGTAAAGATCGTTTCCAATCAAACGTATAATTTATTGAGGATATCTCAAGCTGCTTTAGTTACCTCCGGAACAGCTACTCTGGAAACGGCTTTACTGAATGTGCCTGAAGTGGTTTGTTATAAAGGCAGTAGAATTTCTTATGAAATAGCCAAAAGATTAATAAAGCATATACAATATATTTCTTTAGTTAATTTAATCATGGATCGAAAAGTAGTAACCGAGCTTATCCAAGATGATTTAAATTACAATAATTTAAAGAGTGAATTAACTAAAATATTGGAGCCGGAAAATGCAGTAAACATTAAAAAGAATTATTTAGAGCTCAGGCATAAGCTGGGAGACTCCGGAGCTTCCTCTCGAACGGCAAAACTGATAGTTGAAGAATTAAAAAAGGATTCCTAATTTAGGAATCCTTTTTTTGTAGTTATTTGAAAATTATTTTACTCTTTAACGATTTTAAATACTTTGTTTTTATATTTTAAAATATAAACACCGGAATAATAACCGTTAAAATCGACTTCTTTAATTTTTTCTCCCGGAGCAATGGTGGTTTCCATAATTAATCTACCCATAAGATCATACATGCTAATTGCTTCTTTTTTAGCCAGTGGTTTTGAGAAAACTATTTTTAAAGTAGTTGAAACCGGATTCGGTGCTATTTTAATTTCTTCATCTTCAACTGTAATATCATCTACTCCCAGGGAATTCTTATTTATAACTAGTTTTACATTTTTAGAAGAAGATAAATAATTTGAACTTTCATTAGCGGTAATGGTAATATCATAAGAACCTTCTTCAATATATCCTTGTTGAGGAGAATAAATTAAATTAGTTTCTTTATGATTTAAATTGGCTTGGACATTTTTCATCGAACCATCATAAATGAAAGTTTGTATGTCATCAGCAGAAATAACAGACTTAGCCTTATCTATTATTAAAGATATTTGCTTAGATACTTCCAAATAATTTTGAGTTTCAGGAGCACTTACGGTTACTTTATGTATACCCGCATTAATAAAGCTCTGTGGCGTATAAATTAAATTAGTTTCCGTATGATTCAAGGTCGCTGTTACATATTTTGCAGAACCGTCATATGTAAATTTTTGACTTTCATCAGCAGAAATGTTTGCCACTGCCTTTTTAATTATTAGAGTTATTTGTTTGGATGCCTCTTTGTAATTTTTGGACCCCGGAGCAAAAACGGTAATAACATATTCTCCTGCATTTCTAATTTCTTGTGGACTATAAATTAAATTTGATTCTGTATGGTTCAGGGTAGCTGTCACATTTTTTACAGAACCATCATAAGTTAATGTTTGCGTATCAGAACCGGAAATAATGGACGGAGCTTTATCGATGGTGAGAGTCGCCGTATATTCTGCAGTACCATAATTAGGGTGATTTAATTTAGCTTTAACTAAATAGGAACCGGCATTTGTATGACCATTGTTTTCATAAGAAACTTGAGTTGATTCCGGTATACCTGTAAGCGATAAACTATGTGGTTTGCCATCATATATAAATGATTTACTTTCCAATAAGACAGAAGCCGGAAATGAATTAGTTGCAACAATTTTTAATTTAATATCTTTTGAAACTTTATTGTAATTAGTAGTTTCAGGAGCACTGGCGGTAATTATATAAATTCCTATATCTGTATATCCTTGTTGAGGTTCATAGGAAATTACCGCTTCGTCATGATTAAGTCTGGCAGTAACTTTTTTAACGGTTCCATCATAATCATATGTTTGGAATTCCGGCGCCATAATTTCAGCATCAGCCTTATTAATTTTTAATGTTACAGTTTTGGATGCTGCCTTATAATTTTGAGTGGCTGGAGCTTCAATGGTTATTTTATAAGTTCCTGCATTGATATAGCCGCCTTCATTAGGGACAAATTTGATTGCTGTTTCGTTGTGATTTAGGTAAGCATTAACTTTTTTAACTGTTCCATCATAGGTGGCAATTTGTATCTCTTCGGCTGAAATTATTGTAGTAGCTTTTTCAATTTTTAAAGTAATTATTTTAGAAACTTCCTTATAATTATCAGATTCAGGCGCACTCACTGTTATAGTATATTCCCCGGCATTAATATAACCTTGTGAATAAATTAAATCAGTTTCCGTATGATTAAGGGTAGCTGTCACATTCTTAACTAAACCATCATAGATAAATGATTGTACATCATCAGCGGAAATAATTGCCTTAGCCTTATCAATGGTTAGGGTAGCGGTATACTCTGCTTTACCATAATTAGGATGAGTTAATATCGCTGTAACCAAGTATGTGCCCGCCTTTATATGTTCATTATTTACATATGTAACTTGGGTAGATTCCGGTAATCCGGAAATTACTAAGCTATGAGGTTCTCTGTTGTATGTGAAAGATTTATTTTCCAACTTCACAGAAGCCGGGAATTTGTTAGGATAATTAATTTTCAATGTAATTTCCTTAGAAACTTTTTTATAATTAGATGTTTCAGGAGCATTAGCTGTAATTACATAGGATCCTACCTCAGTATATCCTTGTTTAGGACTATATGTTACATGAGCTTCTTTATGATTTAAAATAGCCTTTACATTTTTAACAGAACCATCATATGTAAATATTTGCGTATCATCAGCAATAATGGAAGCCTCTGCTTTTTCAATTCTTAAAATTACGGTTTTAGAAACAGATTTATAATTATCAGTTGCTTTAGCAGAAATGGTAATTGTATATTCTCCGGCATTTGTAAATCCGTTTACCGGTGAAAAGGTTAATTCGGTTTCATTATGATTAAGTGTAGCTGATATCTTTTTTAAATTTCCATCATAAGTAAATGTTTGTACCTCATCGGCCGAAATTTCAGCATTAGCTTTTTCAATGTTTAAAACGATTTGTTTTGAAGAATGTTTATAATTATTGGACTCTGCAGCTTTAGCGGTGATTGTATATTTACCCGCCTGACTGTATCCTTGTTGTGGAAAATAAGATAAGGATGTCTCATTATGATTTAGCGAAGCCGTTACAACTTTTTCTTTACCATCATAAGTGAAATTTTGTAAATCTTCAGCGGATATAATTGAAGGAGCTTTATTAATAATTAATTGAGCGAATAATTGAGCGTCTTTATAATTTTTATGTATTAAAGTGGCGGTTACTGTATATGTTCCGCTTTTAATTTTATCATTATTTTCATAATTAATTTGTGTGCCTTCCGGATAACCTTCAACAAATAAACTATGTGAATTACCATCATAAGTAAATGTTTTACTTTCTAATTTAATCTTTGACGGATAAGAAACAGCTTTATTAATATTTAAAGTGATGGATTTTGTAACAGCTTCATAATTAGAGGTAGAAGGAGCACTAACAATAATTTTATAGGAACCGACATCTGTATATCCTCTTTGTGGAGAATAGGTTAGTATGGCTTCGTCATGGTTTAATTGAGCAACTACATTTTTTACTGTTCCATCAAAAGTATATGTTTGAATTTCGTTAGCGGTGATTAAAGCCTCCGTTTTTTTAATTATAAGTTTAACTTTCTTTGAAACGGATTCATAATTTGTTGAAGCGGGTGCATTTATAACAATATCATAAGAACCTGATTCCGTAAAGCCTTTTTGAGGGCTAAAGGTTAAATCTACCTCGTTATGGTTTAAAGTTGCAGAAATGTTTCTTTGTTTACCATTATAGAAAAAGGTTTGTATATCCTCGGCAGAAATTATGGATTGTGCTTTTTCAATAATTAATTTAACATCTAATGATGCTGCTTCATAATTTTTGGTTTGTTTTGTTTTTAATGTTATTGAATATTCTCCGGCATTAATATATCCTTTTTGGGGATGAGAATCAATGGTGGTTTCCTTATGATTAATAGAACCGGTAACAGTTTTTTCCTTGCCGTCATATGTATATATTTGTATGCTTTGGGCTGTAATTACAGTTTTTGCCCTTTTAATTTTTAATATTACTTTCTTGCTGGCCTTTTGGTAATTATCTGATTCCGGAGCTTCAATGTTTATTTCATAGTCTCCTGCATTAATGTATTTATTTTTAGGTAAATATTGAAGTTGGCTTTCCAAATGATTAAGAGTGGCACTTATATTTTTCTCATTACCATCATAAATAAAACTTTGTTCGTCTTCAGCTGTAATAATTGCTTCAGCTTTGTTTATTATAAGGTAGTTGTTTAGAATCAGTGTATTATAATTATTGTTTGTTATAGTGGCTGTCACCAGGTATGTACCGGAATTAATCGGTTCTTCTGTATTTTTAGGATATGAAGTATGATTAATTCCTTCGTATTCATATTTTATTTCGGTATTGTTGGGAAGATTATCTGAAACAGTGATAACATTATTATGTTTATCACCATTGTAAGTAGTTACTTTCTCGTTAAGTTTAATACCGTTAAAATTTGCCTTATTAATTAGTAATTTACCTTGTATCAACAGTGTATTATAATTAGGGTTACTTACTGTTGCCGTTACAAGGTAAGTACCACTATTTACAGGTTTATTTTTTTGTTTAGGGTAGGATGTTGCATTAATGCCTTCGTATTCATACACTATATCGGTTTCTGCCGGTACAGTTCCGGTAACCTCCATAGATTTTTCTAAACCATCATAAGTAACACTCATTTCAGGTAATGATATATTAGTAAAGTTTGCTTTTTCTATAACTAATATAATATCTTTTTTTGCGGCAAGGTAATTTTTTGTTTCAGCAGATTTTGCTGTTATGGTATACCCTCCGGCATTTATATATTCTTGTTGAGGTTCATAGGTAATTGAAGAATCAGTATGATTAAGAGAAGCGAATACTTTCTTTTCTTTTCCATCGTAAATGTAGGTATATAAATCATCCGAAACAATTTCAGTTATAGCTTTATTGATAGTCAAATTTGCCGTAAGAGTTATTTCGCAATCGGTTGATTCAGAATTATTTTTTAATTGAACGATTACTAAATAAGTTCCGGCATCAATAGGAGCGTCAGAACTTTCATTATAAGAAGTATTCCCGATACCTTTATATTTGATTTCTGCACTTATATGACTTGGAAGTTCATTTAAAAAAAATTCTTTAGTTTTTCCATCATAAGTTACTTCTGTGTCATTAATGGTAATATCTTTAAAGCTGTTACATGAAGCTTCATTTTGATATTCATAAGCACCTATATCTACGGTTTTGTTAACAATTCGAGGGCTGTTGTCTAAGTCTTTATTCGTCGAAATTATATATTCATTATTACCCTTATTTATAACCGGGCTGTTTGGATTTAATTTATATCCGTCTTCGAATAAAGGATCAGTTTGACCGCTTAAATTAAAATTATCAGTGGAAAAATTATACTGAATTAAGCTATAGTTAAAAATAGGTTTTAGACCTTCTTCATTAGAGGTTGTATTGGGTTTGTTACCCCAAATTATACTATTGTAAATTGTAGGGTTTGCATCATTACAATATAAACCACTGCCTTTATTAGCCGAAACTTCATTATCTGAAATGGTAACATTTGTAAATTCAGATTCATTTGAACGTTCGATATAAATACCTCCTCCTTCGCCGGATTTATTTCTAACGACTAGAGAATTTGTTAACAGTAAGTTTGAGTTTTCAATATAAATACCGCCTCCTTTACCAATCGCATTTTTATATTTATAATTAATAATAGCATTATCGGAAATTATTACATTATTTAATCTAGGTTTTTCTGAATTTAAATTATATACTCCGGCACCTTTTGCTTTAACATTTGTAGTTTCTATATTGTTATTAGTAATGGATACATCCTGTAAAAAAGGAGATGACTTAAGAGTATAGACACCGCTTCCCCCTATGGCATTATTACCAATTAATTTATTATTTGTAATAGTTATATTGTTTAAGAAAGAGTTAGATACGTCAATTGTTATACCTGCTCCGGCATCTACGGCATTATTATCCGATATTATCAAGTTTTTTAATTTGGGCGATGAATTAGAAAGATAAATACCTCCACCATATCCAGTATAAATCCAACTATTATTAACTGTTATGTGACAAGGAACTTTATATTTTCTTATACAATTATTGCTACGTACACTTGCATTTCCTCCTTTAATAGTAAAACCATCAAGAACTGTTTTTCCGGCATCTCCTGATGAAATTACAACATGGTATACATTATCACCTTGGAGTATAGTACTATTATTTTTCCAATCTCTTTGATTAACAGATGTTTCTGTTCCTGCAAATCCACCATAAATTTCTACATTTTTCGGTAGTACAAAAGAACGATCATTAGCATTACCACCATCACCTGCAATATATAAAGGAGAATAAGAACCATTAGCAACCCATATTTGCTTAATTAGTATCTCATTATCTATATTTTGTTCTTCAGCAATTTTTAAAGCATCAGCTAATTCCCCCAAAGCGTTTTCCCATGAACTCCCGTCTCCATTACTACCTTTTTTAACATATAAAATGTCATGTTTGGGTCTGAAACCGGGCATAAGGATTGAAGTTTTATTAGCATCCAGAGTATAACTGAAAGCTACACTAAAATTATATAACGGATAAGGTTTGCCATGTAAAAAACTTCCGTCCTTGTCTTTAGGTTCATTGTCCGGTCTTAGGGTTTTTTCTGATTTTTCTCTTGGATAGATATATTCGCCATCCTTTTTAGCATCCAAATCTACATAAGTAAAAAAAGCAGGATAGTTATCACTATCCCTTAGATTTCCGGCTTTAATCAATAATTTTTTATTAAGATATATATTTTGCTGTCCGTATATGACCTCTACATTTCCGGTAATAGCATTTGTACAAGAAATAATTATCGTATTATTATTCGAATCGATTTTTACCTCAGATATATTTTGTTCCACCCCGTTATTCTTTATTTTAAATCCATAATTGGGAAGTGCTTGCACAAGATTGGTATCAAAAACAAGAGGGGGTTGCGGTACATGAAATATAATCCCCACTGAATTCGACGATATACGATAGATTTGTTTAGGTTGTAAAGGTTTAAAATCTTCGCCTAATACTTGGGTTTTATAATACACTTTTGCCAACATTTCACCATACCATCTGTATCCATTGGCATCCATATGAATTCCTCTGTGTGGCAAATGATAAATTGGGCCGGCATTTATAATGTCATCATATGTATTTGATAACTCTAATTGAGCAAGTCCAATATTGAGATTATCATCATTTCGTAATGATCCTACTTGATAGGTAATAAAAACCGGTTTTTTAGTTTGCCCATAAGCATTCATGATATCTTTCTGCATATCATTTTTTAGTTCAACCATAAGCTTTTTATAGACATTTTTGTCAAGAGTAGCACCTCTAGTATTATCATCATGAAGAGTAAAATAATTGTATTCTCCCTGAAGCCAAAAAATTGCCGGAGTGACCATTTTGTAACCATTTGATCGGGCAATATTTGCAGCAGATTCAATTGATTTTAAAAAATAATCTTTATAATAATTTTTTTGTAAAACCCCTTTTTTAGATAAAGCTTCAATGCTTTTTCCATTTTCTCCATCGGAAGAAGCCAGATATTTAATCCCTGATTTAGGCTGTTTTAATTGTAAATGGTTTACAAGGCCAACTAAAGGAGTTTCCGCCAACGTGATGGATGCTCGGTTTTTAGGATAATTTTGGTACATTATGGCAGTGGAAGCTTTCAACGGATTAAATTCTGTGAAATGGGTATTTCCCTGCTCGATCCAGACTTGATCTCCTATCATATAGTTTCCCTCAATATTTTCGGTAGATAGAGCGGGATAAGATTGAGCTCCTGTCGACAAACTTTGTCCATACATAATTAAATGTTGGTAGGTTCTGTCTTTAAGTGTTTGAGAAGATTCTGTAAGTATTGGATTTTTTTCTTGTGAATAAAGGAATCCAATGCCTATAGTTTGCAATAAAATAAGAACAAAATATAGATGTTTCATATATCAACTTTTGATCAAAAAATTAAATAATTAATTAAATTATCAAAGTGAATGAAGTAATCTGATTAATAAAGAATATTTAAATAGAATTAAAAAATAAATATAATAAATTGATAATAAGAACTATTTAAATAACATAAACTAAAACTAATTACACACACACAACTATACAAAATTACAAATATTCTGTATTAATTTTAGGAAATTTATTGGAAATTTAATATAAAAACTTGTTTTAAATAATTAATTTAATTAAAATTAAGTGTATTATTGTTAATGATAGTAAATTAAGTGTATAGAAATTATTATAATAATTACTATACTTTAAAAAAAATATTATAAAAAAATAATTTGTAATGCTATTGTAGAAATTATTTTATAAATAAAAAAATATTTTATAAATATCGGGCTACATTAGTATAGAGTAAATGTAATTAGATAAGTTATTGCTATCAACGTTGACTTGAAAAGTATAAAGATTTAGTTTGGACTGTTAATTTGAGAAAACTATTTCCAATCTTTTAAATACAGAGGGTCGAAATAGGCAACATCTTCAAATGTGGTTTGTTGGAATTTTTTATAGGAGAGATCAACCATATTTTTTGCTTGAGGATAAGCATTAATAAAGGTAGCGTTTTCCAAAGGGAATGAAGTTTCTTTCAAGAAATTTTCAGTTTTTTCAACAGCATCTCCAACAAAGAGTACTTTCTTTGAACTTATTTGTTCAAAAGATTTTTCATTTAAAATATGAGCATGAGTCTCAATTAGATATTCTCCTTTTTTATTTAAGACAGACGTGTAAATTTCCATTCTTCTCGCGTCAATAACAGGGATAATATAATCGTACTCGGAATTTAAATAGGGAACGGCTAAAATATATAAAGAGTTTATGGAGATTAGAGGAATATCATTTCCAAAACAAAAGCCTTTGGCTGATGCTAATCCTATACGTAAACCCGTATAAGATCCGGGGCCTTTTCCTACAGAGACGGCGTGGATATCAGAAAGTGCTAATTCTGCACCTTCAAGAGCCCATTGAATAAATAAATGAAGATTTTCGCTATGTTTATAATCTTGGGATATTTCTTCACAATATGAATTTATTTTACCGTCAGTTCCAATCGCTACCGAACAGTTTTTTGAAGAGGTTTCTATATGAAGAATGTTGATTGCCATTACTGTTTTTTCTTTTTCTTACGGTAATTTACAACTAATTGAATGATAATGGCAACTATTCCAATGCAAAAATAAACGATCGCAAAAAAATTATTTTGTGAGGGATCACCTTGCGTGCGGTTATACCAGAAAAACGAACGGATAATAAAATAAATACCAATTATAAATGCTATAAAATTTGCAATCTTTTTTTTCATCGTAATAGTAGTTTAACTTATTTATGCGTATGCGCGTTTTACATACAAGACTAAAGTTATTATGCCGAAAATAATATTAGGGAGCCATACTGCAAACCAAGAAGGTAAAATTCCTTTGGAAGAGAATACTTGTAAGGCTTGGAAAGAAAATATATATAAAAAAGCACAGGATATACCAATCGCTAAATTTATTCCTAATCCGCCTCTTTTTTTGGTTGAAGAAAGAGATAAGGCAAGGAAGGTAAGAATAACTACAGCTACAGATGAGCTGGTTCTTTGATGAAGCTCATTAAGATAGATATTTACATTATTAGCACCTCTCATCTTTTCTTTTTTTATAAACTCTCTTAATTCAGGAGTATTCATAGTTTCTGCTACAAAGGCTTCAGGCAGTAATTCATCGGGAGTAAAATTAAAATGTTTTTTTAACGTACTTCCGTTTTTTAAAGATACTATATTTCCATTAGAAGACATCTCCTTTTCGTAATAGTTGCCTAAGACATAGGTATTGTCTTCTTCAGACCAATAAATTTCAGCAGAACGTAATTCGTGCAGCAATATTCTTTTTTCATTAAATTTCTGATATAAAAATCCCGTTCCTCTCTTCATTTGACGATTATAGCTGTTAACGAAAATATATTCTGTAGGAGATATTTGTGCAGATATATTTTGATTGGCCATATAAGCATCTTTTTTGTTTCCGGTAAGAATTTTTACATTAAACTCATTCTTTTTAATGTTTGCCCAAGGAAGAAGAAAATGATTGGTCATGAAAGAACCTAACGCTATCATGATTCCCACGATAAAATAGGGTCGTGAAAATCTGAAAAAACTGGTCCCTGAGCTGGTTATGGCAACAATTTCCGTATTATTTGCCATTCGAGACGTAAAATAAATTACAGAAATAAAAACCAGTATGGATGCAAAAACATTTACTGCCCAAATAACATAAAACGGATAATACAATTTTAAGGTATCCAATACGGAAAATCCGTTTTCGCTGAATTCCTGATAATGACTTTGAATATCAATAATTACAAAAACAGCAATTAAAAGAAGCAGCATGAAAAACAAGGTTCCCAGAAAGTTTCGAATAATATACCGGTCTAAAATAGTAATCATAATCTGTTTCTTAGCTGCGGAATGACCGATTTTTTCCAACTTGTAAAATCACCTTCTATAATATGTTTACGAGCGGTTTTAACCAAGTCTAAATAAAACGCAAGATTATGTACAGAAGCAATTTGTTTTCCTAAAAATTCATTAGCAGAAAACAAATGCCTAAGATAGGCTTTGGAGTAATCATGGTCAACAAAAGCAGTACCTTTAGGGTCCAGTTCGGAAAAATCATCCGCCCATTTTTTGTTTTTAATATTAATAACGCCATCCCAGGTAAATAGCATACCGTTTCGGGCATTTCGAGTAGGCATTACACAGTCCATCATATCAATACCTAAAGAAATGGATTCCAAAATATTCCATGGAGTACCCACACCCATTAAATATCTCGGTTTTTCAAGAGGCAAAATATCAGTTACCAAATCGGTGATACGATACATTTCTTCTTCCGGTTCTCCAACGCTTAACCCCCCAATAGCATTACCATCCGCATTGACAGAGGAAATAAATTCTGCAGAAAATTTGCGTAAATCATCGAAGGTACTTCCTTGTACAATAGGGAATAAATGTTGTTTGTAATTATAAAATTCCGGATTTTCATCACACCATTTCACACAACGTTTAAGCCATTTATGTGTAATTTCCAATGAATTTTTAGCATAGGAATAATCGCAAGGATAGGGGGTACATTCATCAAACGCCATAAAGATATCCCCCCCGATATATCGTTGGATTTCCATAGATTTTTCAGGTGTAAAAAAATGATACGATCCATCAATGTGCGATTTAAATTTTACTCCCTCTTCTTGGATTTTCCGAGTTTGAGAAAGAGAAAATACTTGATAACCGCCACTATCTGTAAGGATAGGACGATCCCAATGGATAAATTTATGTAACCCACCGGCCTTGTATAATATATCGGTGCCCGGTCTTAAATATAGATGATAAGTATTTCCTAAAATGATTTGGGCATTAATATCTTCTTTTAGTTCTCTTTGATGTACTGATTTTACTGATCCAACCGTTCCTACCGGCATAAAAATAGGGGTTTCTACTTTTCCATGATCGGTTTGCAGAATACCTGCTCTTGCTTTAGAATTTTTATCTTTAACGTTACTACTAAAAAACATAAATGCAAATATATAAACTGATTTAAAAAATATTCTAAAAAAGGATGTTTTTTAACATTTAAGATAACCTGTTAATTTTGACTATTTTGCTTTTTAAATGTTGGGTTTGATATTTAATTAAATAGAGTATTCTTGGATAAAGAATGGTAATTTTTATATATTTGCAAAATTGTAATCATTTTGTCTTTAAAAGAGTGATGATGTCATGCTGATAATGCTTTTTTAATATGATGTTTTAGTGATCATTCACAACTTTAATTATTACAATGAAGTATACTTAGTGTTGTGAATTGCTTCAAATTTTATTAGATATACCGAGTTTTCATAATAACAACTAGTGAACAACTTGATGTAAGGATGTTGTGAATCGCTTTTAGATAATTTAAATCATAATGGTATAAATCAAATCGCAAGTGCCCATAAGGGTTGGAAAATATGTAATGTTGTGAATTGATTTCAAATTTTATTAGATATAGAAATATAGTATTGACTTTTAAATGGGTATTTTATTTTTTTGTTTTGTATAGTTTTCAAAACTGATTGAATAGTACCCTAATTTAACTTTCAATTAATCTATTAATCCATCCATCAGATTCGGTTTACATTTATGTGAAAGAAGTCAATCTTGTTTTTTTATTGTTTAACTTATTTTAGTAGTTTCTAATCAATAAAATTATTTTTTTCATTTTGGAACTCATTTAAAAACTTTGCAAGCCCAGTATGAACTATTTAAAGTATAATGACAATTTCCGCAGCATAATTTAAACTTTCTCCTTCTAAGGCTCCTTTCAAATCTAAGCCTGATTCTTCTCGAGATTGTGCAAAAAAATGTGCTTTTCGAGCACAAGTGTCTAAGTTAAAGTTGTCTTTATTTTAAATTTTATTTAAAAAGGGATTATCGTTTTAATCGATCTGATTTAAATTCATAATCTAATGGTTGTGGTGAATCGGGTATAGACTCATCATCTAAAAATAAATCTTTTTCATTTTTAGCTATTTCATACCATTCTTTAAATTTGGGTAAACCGTAATAATTGTTCTTTTTAAATTCCTTATCATATGTGCCATCATCCATATAATGCCAAAAATGCCCCATAAACATTTGATTATAATCATAAAGTTCATCGTATTTATATTGTTCTCCCCAATACAATAAATGAGCAGCTATTTTTGCTTTTTGCGCATCACTTAATTCTTCGTTAGCATGTAGGTATTCTATATTTGTAAGATACTCAGCTACATACATGATATATAAATTTTCATCCGGTGTAGACATTTCTTTTAGAAGATCTAAGGTATTTTGATGAACTCGTATTTCTCCATTACAATCTTTAGTCCATAATAATTTTCCCAATTCTTCTAAGTCATTTTTTTTTGCATAAGTATAAAAGCGTGGAAGATGGGTGTTTTCAAGTGCCCACTTCAATAGTTTTTTATCTTCCGTATATCCAAAGTCTGTTACCAAACTGCGCATAAAAAATTCATCTTGCGTAACCAACCATGGAAACTGGCTTTTATCGTCAGTAAATAAGTATTTGTTTCGGGAGATTAATTCTTGTGGTAATTTTATTTTATACGAATTATCGGGATTAATTTGGATTAAATCTTTTAGATACGGTATAATTGTCACAAAATGATAATCTTTGCTAAAAAAATAGTTTCCTATTTCTATAAAAGATCCAAATTTAAGTCGTTCAGCTGTTAGTATTTCATTATCCAATTTATATGATAATCCATATAATATATAATTATAATTATTATCATTTAAATAATACCAATTATAAGCACATTTATCACTATATTTCCTTTCATAATTAAATATTTTTTGCATCTTTAATTTGAAATCATTATCTGTTATATCTTTAAAACCATTGTTCAGTAATCCTATATGTATAACTTTTAAGGCTAATTCTAAGTCTTTTTCGGTATATTCATAAGGGTCATCAAACTCTAACTCAGCTGTTTCTAATCTTTTTTGTAATTCTATATGCTTTTTAATTTCTTCTATATTCAACATAGTATCCGATTTTTTTAAAGTAAGGGTATCAATAGATTGAATTTCTTTTTTGTTTTTTTGTACGGTTTCGTTTTTCGGGGTTTCCTGACAAGAAATAGTTAAAATATTTCCCAGTAGAAATAGTATATTTATTATCTGTTTTTTCATAAGTTATAATTAATTTGTTTTTCCTGTTGATGGTTCTGCTATAATTCCAAATTTTATATTTAATGCGTCTGCACTTTCATATATATCGTTATCCGTTAATTTATCTTGATCTTTTATCTCATAGTCTTTAGGAACATAAAATCCATATAATTTTTTTATTTTACTTTTGCTTGTATATTATCCATAAGCATCAAAACGTATTGTATCATCTTGATTTCCACCTAATAAATATATCTTCCATCTTTCGTTTTGCCCATTAAAAATCCCGTATGCCCATTAGAGCCATTGGAATGTTTGTATACAACCAAACAACCATAAATAGGTTCAGATATTTGCTTATAATTATTTTTTGTTGCATCTTTTGTAGGAGCTAAAGAGGCTGCTGATTTTGCATGGTTATATGGCTTATTTGTCTTAGGATTTATAGTCTGTCCTATTACCCAATTCATAAAAGCGGCACACCAAGGGCCCTTTTTCCCATCTGTAGGTTTAGTTTCAAGTCCACAGTATTGTAAATACTTTTTAGCATTTGAGTACATGGGCTCTTTATCTTCTTTACAACCTTTCATTTCTTTAGCTATACTTTCTGCAAGTTCCATCCATGGCGCCCTGCCTTTGGTGTTTATAAACTCCAACTCTTTCTCTCCTCTACAAACAGCCTTATCGTATTTAAACCATGCTTTTAACTTTATAAGCCCTTCTTTACGCTTTTCCCAACCATGCGGATCGGGTTTATCTTTATGATCGGGCGAATATCCGTTAAGTATTTTAGACTGTAACCAAAAATAATTTTCCTCCTCTCCGCTTTCTTCCATAACCAAAGCCAGTCGGTTTAAACTTTGATCTAATCCTTTACTGAAACGCTCTCTTTTCCATGCCTTAACTTCTTTTATTTTAGCCGAATCATAGTCTTTATCTTCCCATGTTGAAACCCTTTTAAAAACCTCCCATTCCCAACCGGCACTGTCTATGGCATAATGTAGATCTTTGGATATC
>NZ_WINV01000023.1:0-367 GCF_009827835.1 Apibacter sp. B2912 | reverse complement strand
GAACCCCCTGTAGGAGAAAAGAAAGTAGAAATAAAAGTCCTATTTGAAAACAAAGAGAACGGCTGTGGAAATGAAGGAACAATAATAATCACCCAAAAAGAAACGCCACGTCCCAATAAGGTAACCTATACCCTGTGTGATGAAGACTTAGACGGAGAGTATAATGACGTACTACTAAAAGATTTAGATAACCTGGTAATTACCCCGTCAGCGAAACAAGAAATTACCTATTACCGCACTCAGTCCGAAGCCTTAGCAGTAAATGATCCGACGATAATTCCGATAGACAAACAAACGTACTTTACTGTGGACTTCCTGAACCCTTTATACGTACGAGTACTGAACCAAGAGAGCGGTTGTATAGGCA
>NZ_WINV01000022.1:0-375 GCF_009827835.1 Apibacter sp. B2912 | reverse complement strand
ATCTCTTTATGATAAGTCCGAAGGTTGCGGCTTCATTAGGAAATACCATTCCTTCGGTAAGCAAAATAGATTTGGTTTCTTCAAGTGTTCCCAAGCAAACGATTCCCTCCCATCGAGAAGTGTGCTTTGAAATAGGCGGAGCGGTTAAAACAATCACCCTTCAGGCCACGGTAAGGGAAAAAGACGATGCCAGCCTGGTCAATTGGGCCTATTACAAAGGAGATACTCAAAAAGACCGAATAAAAACTTATCTGGAATACGGAAGCACACACCAAGTAAATCTGGAAGAATTACCTGAAGGCAAGACCACCATCTTCGGATACGGAAAGGTTCCCATCGGCGATTCTACCAAAATAATCATCCATCGCAAAGCAA